>JAPOKE010000239.1 GCA_029977805.1 Phenylobacterium parvum
CCCTTCTCGTCCCACGGGAGCCTATCGGCGTCAACCTCGGGGTTCGAACCGGCGACGTTCGCGTCCCCGTCGAAGTCGCTCTCGACGTCGTCGTCGTCCGTCGCGGCGAGGGCAAACGCCGCCTGCCTCGCCGCCATCTGCGCCATCGCCGCCTTCTGACGCGCCAGCGCCTTGGCCTTCCGCTGCGCCGCCGTCGCGTCGGCGGCGGGCGAATCCTTGCCCGGAACGTTCGTTTGGGCTCCGGGGTGTCGACCCTCGGCTTCGGCTTCCGACCCGGCAGTCCCGAGACGTAAACCCCCGTTTGAGGGTTCATTCGGCGCGTACAACCCGGCATCCGCCAAACGCGCGAGCAGCTCTTTGGCGCACTCCGCCACGATGACGACAAAGTGCGACTCGTCCTCCGACCAATCGCCGCCCGCGCCGACGGCGAGGGACTCCAGCGCGAGGATGAACGGCGAACGACTTTTGGAAGATTCACCGGATTCGCCGCGCAAAAGCGCGGTGGCCCACGGGTCGGGAAACCCTGCACTCCCCCC
>JAPOKE010000240.1 GCA_029977805.1 Phenylobacterium parvum
GGATCGCGACGAGGGACCCACTGGTCGAGCCGCGTCTGCGTCGCGATCCGACGCCGCGGAGCTTCTTCTGCGAGGCGCGGATGAGAAGCGTCGTCCGCGTCGCGCGGCGCGTCGTCCGACAAAAGCGCGTTTTCGTCACCGAAGCATACGCGGTCTTGGCCGTCGCCGTCGCCGACGTCGGCCGCGACGACGCGCCGCGCGCGGACGTCTTCGTCTTCGAGCGGCGACGCGTCGTCCGAGTCCGAGTCCGAGTCGGAAGAAAACCGTCGGAGCGCGCGACCGCCGCGTTCGCGACGCTCGGCGATTCGGCGCGCGACTCGGTTCGCGTCGCCGCCGTTCCCCCTCCTCCGCCCCCTGCCGTACGCGTCCCCGCGGAGTTCCTGGAAGTTGAACCCGCGGACGCCCTCCGTGCGGTCGTGGCTCGCGTCGCTGTGCTCGGAGACGTCGCCGGCCCCGTCCGCGACTTCAAACGCGGAGGGCGAACCCGGGGCGTTTCGTCGTTTGCCACGACGCGCCCTCGAAGCATCCTCT
>JAPOKE010000241.1 GCA_029977805.1 Phenylobacterium parvum
GCCAGGCATGCCGCCCTTGACAGGTCGCGAGGTAGCAGTCGGTCCCGCGTTTCCGCCCCCGCCGCCGCTCTGCTGCGGCGACGGCACCTGCTGGCGGCGACCCACCAGCCGCGTCGTGCCGCGCGCCGTGGTGCCCCGAGGCGGCGGCGGCATCGCCCCTGCTTGGGGTCAGGGTTGGGGTTGGGGTTGGGGTTAGGGTTGGGGTTGGGGTTAGGGTTGGGGTTGGGGTCAGGCTGAGGACTAGCCTGGCGCGCGGCCGCGGCGTCAAGCCACGTCGCCGCCAAGCGCCAGCCCAGCACGCCTCGCCGCAGCACGGCCTGGCGCCTCGCCTCCGCCGCCGCCGCCGCCTCCGCCGCCGCCGCCCTGGCCGCCCGGAGCCGCCAAGAGCGGAGTGACGCGCGGCGCCAGAAGCGCACCGCCTGGTTGGTGAGGGTCGCGTTAGGGCTGGGGTTAGAGCCTAACCCTAGCCCTAACGCTAACGCTAACCCTTACCCTAACCCCAACCCGAGCCCGAACCCGAGCTCTAGC
>JAPOKE010000242.1 GCA_029977805.1 Phenylobacterium parvum
CGGGTCCCGACCCCCAAGCCCGGGGACGGGGAGATCCTGGTCCGGGTTCGCGCCACGCCGATCAATCCCTCCGACCTGGGCCTGCTGGTGGGGCCCGCCGACCTTGAGGCGGCGACGGTCTCGGGATCGGGTGAAGCCGCCGTCCTGTCCGCCTCCATCCCGCCGGCCCTGCGCCGCGCCGTGGCCGCCCGCGCCGGCGCCGCCCTCCCGGTCGGCAATGAGGGCGCAGGCGAGGTCGTAGCCGCCGGCGCCTCCCCCGAGGCCCAGGCCCTGCTGGGCCGCACGGTCGCCATCCTGGGCGGAGAGATGTACGCCGAGTACCGCTGCGTGCGCGCCGCCGACGCCCTGCCCCTTCCCGCCGGGACCGACCCGCGGGACGGCGCTTCCTGCTTCGTCAATCCGCTGACCGCCCTGGGCATGGTCGAGACCATGAAGCTGGAGGGACATTCGGGCCTCGTCCACACCGCAGCGGCCTCCAACCTCGGCCAGATGCTGAACCGCATCTGCCTGGAGGACGGCGTGC
>JAPOKE010000243.1 GCA_029977805.1 Phenylobacterium parvum
AGAAGTGGCGAACAACACGGCGAGTCCGCGGGTGAATCTTCCGAGCTCCAGAATCTCCGCGCGCGCGCAGCTCACCTCCGCGGCGGCGTCGTCCGCCGCCGAGCGGTCCTGCGACCGGCCGAACATGAGCCCCCCGAAGCCGCCGCCGAGCGCCGCCGAGCGGAGGGGGTTCGCGGCGGCCATCTCCGCGGCGGCGTCGGCATCGTCGCCGTCGCGCGCGCGGCGGAACTGCGCCGCGGCGGCCGCCGAGGCGGACGCGGCGAAGCCGCATGCGCTGGATGCGGACATGCCCACCGCGCAGAGCGCGCCGAGCGCGGCGTCCAGCGCGGTGCGCGAAGCCGCGGCGAAGCGCGGCTACCTCGAGATGCTGAAGTGGGCGCGCGAGAACGGATGCCCGTGCAACGAGTGGCCGTCCTATTACGCGGCGAGGGACGGCGACCTCGAGACGCTGAAGTGGGCGCGCGAGAACGGATGCCCGTGGGGTTCAAGCACATGCTTCAACGCGGCGGAGTTCGGCCACC
>JAPOKE010000244.1 GCA_029977805.1 Phenylobacterium parvum
CGGCGGCAGCCTCCTCCGCCGCCGCGCGCGCCTTCTCGGCGTTGCGCTCGGCGTTGGGCCGGAGAAAGCCGAAGAAGCCGACGACGGGCCCGTCGACGAATCGCTCCGCCGAGTCCGCCTTCGCCTCCAGCCGCTCCACGAGCAGGTCCGCCTTGTCGCACACCTCTTCCTTCTCCTCCGCCGTCTCGCACGCCGCCAGGTCCTCCGCCGTGGGGAAGCCGCGGGGAAGAAGCGAGTCCGGGTCGGCGTCGGACGCGCGAGAGGGCATGCGCACCGTCTTGGTGCTGAACGCCGGGATGGGCGCAGGCTCCTCGCGGCGCTCAATCTGCGTCCCCTCCTTGGGGCGGGTCATGATTTTGGTCGCCGCGGTGGCCGCCTTGGCGGCTTTCGCCTCGGCCGCGGCAGCCTTGCGCTCGGCGAGCGCCTCGGCAGCCTCCTCGCGCTTCGCGGCGGCGGCGGCGGAGGCGGCGGCGGCGGCGGCGGCGGCTTTCGCGGCGAAGTCGTTGGCGGGCGCCTCAT
>JAPOKE010000245.1 GCA_029977805.1 Phenylobacterium parvum
CTGAAGGGTGAACAGGAAACGTAGTTCAATCCCAGTTTATGGCAGAGGGCGATGCTTTTCGGATCCCCGCCGTGTTCTCCGCAGATGCCAACCTCAAGACCGGGCCGGGTCTTCCGCCCTCCCTGGACCCCGATGTCGATCAGTTTCCCAACCCCGTTCGGGTCGATGCTCGCAAAGGGGTTTTCCTTGAGGATTCCACGCTGGATGTACTCCATCAAAAATCCCGCTTCGGCATCGTCACGGGAAATGCCGAATGTGGTCTGGGTCAGGTCGTTGGTGCCGAATGAAAAAAACTGTGCGACTTCCGCGATTTCGTCTGCTGTCAATGCGGCCCTTGGAAGTTCGATCATCGTCCCGAATTTGTACTTCACTTCCAGATCCTGCTCCTTCATCACCTCACGGGCGACTTCCTCAAGCTGCGACTGCTGGATCTTGAGTTCATTGACATGAGAGGTCAGGGGAATCATCACTTCGGGCTGGACGTTGACCCCGTCTTTGGAGCAGATGCAGGCGGCT
>JAPOKE010000246.1 GCA_029977805.1 Phenylobacterium parvum
GGCCTCCAAAACCGGATCTTCGAAACCATCGCGCATGAACGGGACTCCTTGGCCGGCCAGTGTCGGCCCTTGGCGGTCCGGGATCAAATCCAAATCCCTGCGGGCCCGCCCAGAAACCATCACAGGCCGGTGCAGGCGGGTCCGGAGGTCATGGCGTCTTGCCGTTCCGGCCGCCTAGGGATTAAGACCCGTGGTGACAGATATCCCCGGAGGGAACCTCACCATGAAACGCGTCGCAATCGGCCTGGCCACGGCGGCCCTGGCCCTCACGCTGGGAACGGTCGCCGCCGTCTCGGCCTCCAAGAAGGAAGAGGCCGCACTGGCCGCCGCGCGCACCCAGGGCATGGCGGAAGCCCCCGCCGTCGCCCAGGCGGCCGGCATCGCCTGCCAGGTCACCGACGCCCGGTTCGTCGGCAAGATGGTCGACGCCAAGACCAAGTCGGCCACCAACTTCTACGAAGTGGATTGCGACCGCGGCGTCGGCTTTGTGCTCCAGGCCCCTGCGGGCGCAAAGC
>JAPOKE010000247.1 GCA_029977805.1 Phenylobacterium parvum
GCCGCGTCACCCAAGCTGCACGTCGACGCGTCGTCTGCACCGAGCGCCGCGCACGACGACGCGACGAGCAGGAACGGCGCCGCGACGAGCGTGAGCGACGCCCTCAACCACGGCGGTATCGCACCGCCGACGCCGCCGTGCGCCCACAGCTGAAGCGGCGCGAGCGGAGCCGTGACGGCGACGGCGAGAGCGAAGTTGAAAAAAGTCAGCGCGCCGAGCGACGCCACCTGGACGCTCAGCGCGACAACCTTGAGCGTCGCCCACGGGGGTTCGCGGCGCGCCCCGACTTGAGCGCCATCGCCCTCATCACCGTTATCGCCCTCATCACCGTCGTCGCCCTCATTACCGGACCACGTCGCCAACGCCGCCGCAGCCGTCGCGAGCGCGCCCGCGTACGCCGCCGCCAGCTGCGCCGCCGTCGACGCCGTCCGCGTCGCGACGAGCAGCACGCACCAGCCGGCGACGTGCGCGAGGAGCGCGAGCGCGAGCGCGGAGGACCAGTCGTGCGCGGGGGC
>JAPOKE010000024.1 GCA_029977805.1 Phenylobacterium parvum
CCTGGCCATGGCCGGCGTCCTGGTCACCGCCTTCCGCTTCAACCAGCTGGCGCGCCTCGCCCTCGTCTTCGGGCGCGGCGACGGCTAGAGCCGCAGAGTGGCCGTTGACCCCCTCACCCGGCTTCGCCGGGAGCTCCCCCTTGGGGGAGCAATTGACTTCCTCATTCCTCAACCCGACCCCGCCAAAATCCGGATGCGGCGGCGGCCGATTGGCCCTAGCCTCCGGGCCATGGACTTCATCGACGCCCCGTCGCCGAACTTCGACGCCCGGACCGCCCCGCCGGACATGATCGTCCTGCACTATACGGGCATGCAGACGGGCGAGGCGGCCCTGGCCCAGCTGCGGGATCCCACGCCCGGCGGCCGGGTCAGCGCCCACTACCTGGTGGAGGAAGACGGCCGCGTCTTCCGGCTGGTGGACGAGGCCCGCCGGGCCTGGCACGCCGGCGTCTCCTCCTGGAAGGGGGAGCGCGACATCAACAGCCGTTCCGTCGGCATCGAGATCGTCAACCCGGGCCACGAGTTCGGCTACCGGGACTTCCCGGACCGGCAGGTGGCGGCGGTGATCGCCCTGCTCGGGGGCATCCGCAGCCGCTGGACCATCCTGGATGGCGACATCGTCGGGCACTCGGACGTCGCCCCGGCCCGCAAGCAGGATCCCGGCGAGCGATTTCCCTGGAAGCGGCTGGCCGAGGCCGGCCACGGGCTCTGGGTCGAGCCGCCGCCGGCCCCGGGTGCGCCCATCTCGGAAGGGGAGGAGGGCGCCGCCGTCTTCGCCTTCCAGGCCGGCCTGACCCGGCTGGGCTATGACTGCGCCCCGACAGGCGCCTTCGACGCCGCCACCCGCGAGGTGGTCACCGCCTTCCAGCGCCACTGGGTGCAGAGCCGCATCGACGGCGTCGCCGACGGCCTGACCCGCGCCCGGCTCATCGCCCTCCTGAGGCTGGGCGGGGGATGATCGCCGACCCGCCGCGGGTGGACGGCTTCGAGCTCCGCGCCCTCTGCGAGGCGGACGGGCCCGGCCTGCTGGACCTCTTCTCCGATCCCGAGGTCTGCGCCTTCATGGACATCGACCCCCTGGTCGTCGAGGCCGAGGCCCTGGACATCATCGACTGGGCGGAGGCCCTGGCGGCCCAGGGCCTGGGGGTGCGCTGGGGCGTCCGGCGCGCCGGGGATCCGCGCCTGATCGGCACGGTGGGCTTCAACCGGATCGAGCGCGACCGCGGCCGGTGGGGCGAGATCGCCTACGACCTGGCCCGCGACCAGTGGGGCAGGGGGGTCATGTCGGCCATCCTGCCGGCGGTCATTTCCCGGGGCTTCGAGGACTGGGGCCTCCTTCGCCTCGAGGCCATGGTGACCACCGGGAACCAGCGCTCCTGCGTCCTCCTGGAACGGATGGGCTTCCGGCTCGAAGGGGTCCTCGCCCGGCGCGGCTGGTGGAAGGACCGGGCCTGGGACCAGATGGTCTTCGCCCGCCTTGCGGATTGACGCGCGGGGCGCCGGGGGCCACTTGTAGTCGCGGAACCAGACGGCCGGGCGGTCGCTCCCATCCTTCGGGACGGGGGAGGAAAGTCCGGGCTCCACTACGACATGGCGGCGGGTAACGCCCGCCGGGGGCGACCCCAGGGACAGCGCCACAGAGAGCAGACCGCCCCGGCTGCGGCCGGGGCAAGGGTGAAAGGGTGCGGTAAGAGCGCACCGCGGACCCAGCAATGGGGACGGCAAGGCAAGCCCCGCCAGGAGCAAGACCGAATAGGGACCCCGCGCCGGAGCGATCCGGCAGGGCTGTCGCAGGCCCAGGGGTCCGGGTAGGTCGCGAGAACCGTCCAGCAATGGGCGGTCCAGAGGAATGATCGCCGCACCCGCCCAGGCGGGTGGCACAGAACCCGGCTTACAGGCCGTCTGGTTTCCCCTTCCTCCGGAAGCCCCGGTTATCAACAGAAGTCCCTCAGGACCGGCCCGGTCCGACGTGGGTTCTCTGTATGACCTGTGGAGAGACAGTGGAAATTAACCATATTTGAATGAAAATCGGCTGAAAATACTGACTATTGAAATCCAGAGTCATTGTTTCCCATTCGATCCCATGATAGCCCAATTGAACCCTGAACAGGTGTCCCCGAGCGCGGTCTCCGCCGCGCCCGGCGCCGTTCCGGGGTCGGCAGGGGCGCAGCCATCGGGGCTGCAGGACGGGACGCTGCGGGATGTTCATCTCGACGTTCGAGAAGCAGCTGGACGCCAAGCGGCGCATCGTCGTGCCGCAGGAGTTCCGCGCCGCCGTGGCCGGTCCCTTCGACGGGGTGGTCTGCTTTCCCTCCATCGAGGCCGACTGCATCGAGGGCGGCGGGCAGGTCCTGTTCGAGCGCTACATGGGCGTGATCGGGGAGCTGGACTTCGGCGACCCGCTCCGCTCAGCCCTGGAGACCTCCATCCTGGGCGGCATGGCGCGGCTGAGCTTCGATACGGCGGGCCGCATCACCCTGCCCGAGACCCTGTGCGACGCCTTCGGCCTGACGGACTGGGTGGTCGTGGTCGGCCTCGGCGACCGCTTCCAGATCTGGGAGCGCGACGCCTTCCAGGCGCACAGGGCCGCCCAGAGGGAGCTGGCCCGCGACGGGCTGGCCCAGCTTCGCGCCGCCCAGAGGGCGCAGAGGACCGGGCAGGCGGGATGAGTGCGCCTCACCTCTCCGTCCTGCTGGAAGAGGTGGTCGCCGCCATCGCCCCCGCCCCCGGCCGCCATGTCGTGGACGGGACCTTCGGGGCCGGCGGCTACACCCGCGCCTTCCTCGCGGCGGGCGCCCGCGTCACCGCCTTTGACCGGGACCCTTCCGCCGCCCGGTTCGCCAGCGGCCTGGGATCCGGTTTCACCCTCGTGTGCGCGCCCTTCTCCACCATGGCCGATGTCCTCGGCGAGGCCGCCGCCGACGGGGTGGCCCTCGACCTCGGCGTCTCCTCCATGCAGCTCGACGAGGCCGAGCGCGGCTTTTCCTTCCTGCGCGACGGCCCGCTGGACATGCGGATGGGCGCCGACGGCCCCACCGCCGCCGACCTCGTCAACACCGCCGAGGCCGCGGAGATCGCGCGGATCCTGTGGATCTACGGCGAGGAGCGCCAGTCCCGGCGCGTCGCCTCGGCGATTGTCCGCCGGCGGCAGGACCAGCCCTTCACCCGCACCACCGACCTCGCCGAGGTGATCGAGCGCGCCCTCGGCGGACGTCGCGGCGCCCGGGTCCATCCCGCCACCCGGTCCTTCCAGGCCCTGCGGATCGCCGTCAACGACGAGCTGGCGGAGCTCGAGGCCGGCCTCCTCGCCGCCGAGCGCGTCCTGCGGCCCGGGGGTCGCCTCGCGGTCGTGACCTTCCACTCCCTCGAGGATCGCATCGTGAAGGGCTTCCTGGCCGAGCGGTCCGGGCGGACGCCCGGCGGCTCCCGCCACGCCCCCGAGGCGCCGCGCGGCGCCGACCCCAGCTTCACCCTGCTCTCCACCCGCTCCACCGCGCCGGGGGAGACCGAGACCGCCGCCAACCCGCGCGCCCGCTCCGCCCGGCTCCGCGCCGCAGAGCGCACCTCCGCCCCGGCCTGGAGGGCGGCCGCATGAACCTGCTCGAGCGCCGCCTTCTGGGCTTCCGGACCCTCGACGTCGGCCTCGCCGTCTTCCTCGTGGCCCTGATCCTGGGCGTTTACCTGGCCAAGACCCTGGCGGGCGGCGAGCGCGGGCAGATCGCCACCGCCGAACGGCGGATCGTCGAGGAGCGGCAGAGGATCGTCCTGCTCGAGGCCGAGGTGGCCCACCTGGAGCGTCCCGAGCGTCTCACAACCCTGGCGCGGGCCTATGCCGGGCTGGGTCCCGTGGCCGCTGCGCGCGAGATCACGCCCCAGGGGCTGGCCGACGCCCTGCAGTCGCCCCAGCCCCCCGGCGCCCCGGCGATCGCCGCCGCCCCCGCGCCGCCGTCCGCCCTCGAGACCGAGACCGCCACCGTGGCGGAGGATATCCCCGACCCCGCCGCCCCGGCCGCCGTCGCCGCGCCGTCGCCGCCTTCCTCCGCCAAGCCTCCGGAGCCCAAGCCATGAGCCTGATTCACACGGGTCTTCCCGCCCCCGGCTGGCGCTGGATCAAGGATCGCCTCTGGAGCCTGGAGAAGGCCTTCGAGAGGGCGCGGGCCTCGGGCCGGGCCGAGAATGATGCGCGGATCCGCATCTTCGTCGTGCTGGCCCTCTTCGTGCTGGGCTTCCTCTGCCTCGCCGTGGGCGCGACCCGGATGGCGCTGTTCTCGGGCCTCGACGCCGCCAGCGTCCGGGCCGCCGGCTCCGGGCCGGGGCGCGCGCCCCTCGTGGATCGCCGCGGCGCCCTCCTGGCGGCGGACCTGCCCTACTACACCCTCTATCTCGACCCGCGGGACGTCTGGGACCGGGCCGAGACCCGCGCCGCCCTGCTCACGGCCCTGCCGGACCTGTCGGTGACCCGGCTCGACCGGGCCCTCAAGGCCTCCCGTCGCACCTTCCTGGCCGGCCCCCTCTCGCCGCGCGATCGGGATCGCGTCCACGCCCTGGGCCTGCCCGGCCTGGTCTTCGAGCAGGAGCCCCGCCGGGTCTATCCGCTCGGCGGCGCGGCCGCCCACCTCATCGGCTTCTCCGACACCGGGGGCGAGGGCCTGGCCGGCGCCGAGAGCGCCCTCAATGACCGCATCCGGGCCGGCGCGGCCGGCCAGCAGCCCACCCCCCTGTCCATCGACGTCCGGGTCCAGGCGGCCCTCGACGATGAGCTGAACGCCGCGGCGACCCGCCTGCAGGCCAAGGGGGCGGTGGGCCTGATCACCAACGTGCAGACCGGCGAGATCCTCGCCATGTCGTCCTGGCCGGCCTACGACCCCAACCACGCCGGCCAGTCCTCGCCCGACCAGCTGCGCAACCGCGCCGTGGCCTCGGTCTTCGAGATGGGCTCGACCTTCAAGGTCTTCACCCTGGCCGTGGGCCTCGACACCGGGCAGATCACCCCGGAGACCGTCTTCAGCACCACCAAGGGGATGCACATCGGCTCGCGGGTGATCCGCGACCTCCACGCCGCCGGCCATGACATGACGGCGCGGGACATCTTCCTGAAGTCCTCGAACATCGGCGCCAGCCAGATCGCCCTGCAGGTCGGCGGTCCCACCATGACTCGCTACTTCGAGGCCTTCGGCCTGTTCAAGGCGGCGCCGCTGGAGCTGTCGGAGTCGGCCCGGCCCATCCTGCCCCGTGAGTGGAACGCCAACACCGTCGCCTCGGCCTCCTTCGGCCACGCCATCTCGGTCTCGCCGGTCGCCCTGGCGGCAGGCGTCGGTTCCGTGCTGAACGGCGGCCGCTACGTGCCCCTGACTCTCCAGCCGATGCGCGCCGGCGCCCGCCCCGAAGGCCGCCGCGTGGTGCAGGAGGAGACCTCCCGCCAGATGCTGGACCTGATGCGGCGCAACGTCCTGGAGGGCTCCGGCCGCCGGGCCAACGCCGCAGGCCTGCGCGTCGGCGGCAAGACGGGCTCCGCCGAGAAGGTGATCGGCGGGCGCTATGTGCGGGACAAGGTCCTGGCGTCCTTCGCCGGGGTCTTCCCGACGGACGGCGCCCTGTCGGACGACCGCTATCTCGTCCTGATCATGATCGACGAACCCGTCGCCGACGCCGAGTCCGGCGGTCGCACGGGCGGCCTCACCGCAGCCCCCACCGCCGGCAAGGTCATCGACCGCGTCGCCCCCTTCCTCGGCGTGAGCCGCCGGCTCGAGCAGGTGGCGGCGCTCCCCGTCCCCGCGCCGGCGCCCGTCCCGGCGCCTGCCCCCGCCGTTGCGCCCGTCCGGACCGCGCCCGCCGCCCAGGGTGGACGCTGATCGCCATGAAGCTGTCCCGCCTCCTCCAGAGGGACCTTGCCGACGACCCCGAGATCAAGGCTGTGACCTCCGACAGCCGCCGGGCGGGGCCGGGCGTCCTGTTCGCCGCCCTGCCGGGCGCGGCGCGTGACGGCGCCGACTTCGCGCCGCAGGCGGTCGCCGCCGGCGCCTCCGCCGTCCTCTGCGGTCGCGACCTGCCCGGGCTTGGCGCCCCGGTCGTCGTCGTCGAGGACCCGCGCCGGGCCTACGCCCTGGCCGCCGCCGCCCTCCACGGGCGCCAGCCCGAGGTCGTCGTGGCGGTGACGGGAACCAACGGGAAGACCTCGGTCGCCGGCTTCCGCCGGCAGATCGCCGCGGCCCTCGGACGCCGCTCCGCCAGCATGGGGACCCTGGGCGTGGTCGTCTCTGCGCCGGGTTCCGCCGACATCGCCCTGACCCCGCCGGGCCTGACCACCCCGGACGCCGGCGACGTGGCCGTCCTGCTCGCCGAGCTCGCCAGCCGCGGGGTGACCGACCTCGCCCTCGAGGCCTCCTCCCACGGGATCGACCAGCGCCGGCTGGACGGGGTGCGCCTGTCCGCCGCCGCTTTCCTGAACCTGACGCAGGACCATCTCGACTACCATGGCGACATGGCCGCCTACCAGGCGGCCAAGCTGCGCCTGTTCGACACCCTGCTCCCCCGGGGGGCGCCGGCGGTCCTGAACGCGGACTCGCCCGCCTTCCCGGCCTTCGCGGCGGCCGCCGCCGTGGCGGGCGCGGAGATCCTCAGCTTTGGCGAGGCGGGGCGCGACCTGCGGCTTGTCCGGCGCGAGCCCCGGCCCGGCGGCCAGGTCCTGACCCTGGCCCATGGCGGCCGGGACTGGCGGGTCGACCTGCCCCTGGCCGGCGCCTTCCAGGCCCAGAACGTCCTCGCCGCCGCGGGCCTGGGTCTCGCCGTGGGCGAGGCGCCCGAGGCCCTCTTCGCCGCACTCGAGGGGCTGACGGGGGCTCCCGGCAGGCTCCAGCGCGTGGGCGCGGCGCCCGGCGGCGGCGAAGCCTATGTCGACTACGCCCACACCCCCGATGGCCTGGAGACCGTGCTCTCCGCCCTGCGGCCTCACGCTTCCGGACGCCTGGTCGTGGTCTTCGGCGCCGGCGGGGACCGCGACCGCACCAAGCGTCCCCTGATGGGCGCGGCGGCGGGCCGGCTGGCGGACCGGGCCATCGTCACGGACGACAATCCCCGCAGCGAGGACCCCGCCGCGATCCGCGCCGAGGTCCGGGCCGGGCATCCCGGGCTGGAGGAAATCGGCGACCGCCGCGAGGCCATCCGGGCCGCGGTGGCGGACCTGCGCGCCGGGGACGTCCTGGTGGTGGCCGGCAAGGGCCATGAGCAGGGTCAGACCATCGCCGGGGTCGTCCATCCCTTCGACGACGTCGCCGAGACCCTGGCGGCCCTGGAGGCGCGCGCATGACCCGGCGGTTCCTCTGGACGGCGGCCAACATCGCCCGGGCGACCGGCGGCAAGGTCTCTCAGGCCTTCCAGGTCCGGGGCGTGTCCATCGACACCCGGTCGCTGGAGCCCGGCGACCTTTTCGTGGCCCTGGACGGCGCCCGCGACGGCCATGACTTCGTCGGGCAGGCCATGGCGGCCGGGGCGGCGGGCGTCCTGGCCTCCCGGCCGGTGGATGCGCCCCATGTCCGGGTCCCGGACACCTTCCTGGCGCTCCAGTCCCTGGCCCTCGCGGCCCGCGAGCGCGCCGTGGACGCCCGGCGGGCGGCGGTCACCGGCTCCGTCGGCAAGACCAGCGTGACCCAGGCGGTGGCCGCGGGCCTGGCCCGGGCCGGTCGCGCCCACGCCTCGGTCAAGAGCTACAACAACCACATCGGCGTGCCCCTGACCCTGGCGCGCATGCCGGCCGACACCGAGCGCGCGGTCTTCGAGATCGGCATGAACCACGCCGACGAGATCACTCCCCTCTCGGGCATGGTCCGTCCCCACGCCGTGGCCATCACCACCGTCGGCCCGGTGCACGTGGAAAACTTCCCGGACGGCGAGACCGGCGTGGCCCGGGCCAAGGCCGAGATCTTCGACGGCGCCGCGCCGGGCGCGGTCGCCGTGCTCAACGCCGACAACCGCTGGTTCGGCTGCCTGTCGGCCCGGGCGAAGGCCCGCGGCCTGGCGGTCCGCAGCTTCGGACGGGCCGAGGGCGCAGACGCCCGCCTCCTCGACTTCTCGGTCGAGGCCGGGCGCGGGGTGGTGCGGGCGGAGATCGACGGCCGGCCCCTGGACTTCAGCCTGTCCCAGACCGGCGCCCACTGGGGGCTGAACGCCATGTGCGTCCTGCTCCTGCTCGACGCGCTGGATGTCCGTCGCGAGGATGGCGTCGGCGCCCTTTCCGCCTTCGAGGCCCTGCCGGGCCGGGGGGCGGAGAGCCGGGTCCGCCTGCCGGGCGGGGGCGACTTCACCCTCGTCGACGAGAGCTACAACGCCAATCCGATCTCCATGGCCGCGACCATCGGCTCGCTGGGCGCCCGGCGGACGGGCGGGCGGCGGATCATCGCCCTCACGGACATGCTCGAGCTGGGCGAGGACGCCCCGCGCTTCCATGCCGACCTCGCCCGGCCGATCGCGGATGCGGGCATCGACCTCGTCTTCTGCGCCGGCCCGCTGATGAAATCCCTGTGGGACGCCCTTCCTTCGACTCGGCGCGGCGGCTACGCCGGAGAGGCGTCGGAACTGGCGCCGATGATCGCCGGGGCGGTGGCGCCCGGGGATCTGGTGATGGTCAAGGGGTCCAACGGGTCGCGGGCGGGGCAGGTGGCCCAGGCGCTGCGGGCCCTTGAACCCCGGTCCGAGGGGGCGGGCTGATGCTGTACTGGCTGTACGAACAGGCTCTGGCGGCGGGCGTCACGCTGCCCCTGCTCAACCTCATGAAATATCTCACCTTCCGGACCGGGATGGCGCTGTTCACGGCCCAGCTCGTCGTGGTGCTGATGGGGTCGCGCTTCATCCGCTGGATGCAGGCCCGGCAGGGCAAGGGCCAGCCCATCCGCACGGACGGGATCGAGCGCCACGTCCTGGAGAAGTCCGGCACCCCGACCATGGGCGGGGTGATGATCCTGGCCGGCCTGTTCACCGGCGCCCTGCTCTGGTGCGACCTGTCCAACGTCTATGTCTGGGCTGTCCTGCTGGTCACGGCAGGCTTCGGGCTCCTCGGCTTCATGGATGACTACGCCAAGGTGACGCGGCAGAGCTCCGCCGGCGTCTCGGGCAAGCTGCGCCTGGTCGTGGAGGCCCTTCTGGCCGGCGGCGCCGTGTTGATGATGGTGCTCTGGGGCCGGCAGGTGGCCCCGGACTCCGCCCTCTACACCAGCGTCGCCCTGCCGGTGCTCAAGGACGTCCTGGTCAACCTGGGTTGGTTCTACCTCGTCTTCGGGGCCTTCGTGATCGTCGGGGCGGCCAACGCCGTAAACTTCACCGACGGCCTGGACGGCCTCGCCACCGTGCCCGTGATGATCGCCGCCGCCGCCTTCGGCCTGATCGCCTACCTGGTCGGCAATGCGGTCTTCGCCACCTACCTTCAGCTGCACGTCGTGCCCGGCGTGGGCGAGGTGGCGGTCTTCTGCGGCGCGGTCATCGGCGCCGGCCTGGGCTTCCTCTGGTACAACGCCCCGCCGGCCAAGATCTTCATGGGCGACACGGGCTCCCTGGCCCTCGGCGGGGCCCTCGGGGCGACGGCCGTCGCCACCAAGCACGAAATCGTGCTGGCCCTCATCGGCGGCCTCTTCGTGGCCGAGACCCTCTCGGTGATGATCCAGGTCGCCTACTTCAAGCGCACCGGGAAGCGGATCTTCCTGATGGCGCCCATCCACCACCATTTCGAGAAGCTGGGCTGGTCGGAATCGACCATCGTCATCCGCTTCTGGATCATCTCGGTCATGCTGGCCATCCTGGGCCTGGCGACCCTGAAACTGAGATAGGGGAGGGGCCTTGATCCCGGTTCGCGGCTTCGAGGGAAGGACGGTCGCCGTCTTCGGGCTCGCCCGGACCGGCCTCGCCGCGGCCCGCGCCCTCGTCGCCGGCGGGGCGGAGGTCGCCGTCTGGGATGAGCGCGCCCAGGGCCTGGCCGCCGCCCAGGCCGAGGGACTCGAGATCGTCGACCTCTCGGTCGCCGAATGGTCCCGCTTCGACGCCCTCATGCTGTCGCCGGGCGTGCCCCTGACCCATCCGGAGCCGCACTGGACGGTGAAGATGGCGCGGCAGGCCGGGGTGGAGATCCTCGGCGACATCGAGCTGTTCGCCCGGACGGTGAACCTCGCCCCGGCCCACAAGCGGCCGAAGATCATCGCCATCACCGGCACGAACGGGAAGTCGACCACCACGGCCCTCGTCGGGCACCTGTGCGCCCACGCCGGGCGGGACACGCGGGTGGGCGGCAACATCGGCGTGGGCGTCCTCGACCTGCCGGACATGCACGGCGGCGCGGTCTACGTGCTGGAGCTGTCCTCCTACCAGCTCGACCTGACCTCGAGCCTGAAGCCCGACGTCGCCGTCCTGCTCAACATCTCGCCCGACCACCTCGACCGCCATGGCGGCATGGAGGGCTATGTGGCCGCCAAGCGCCGGATACTCATGAACCAGGCGCCGGGCGACACGGCGGTGATCGGGGTCGACGACCCCTGGGGCCAGAGGCTCTGCACGGAGGTCAAGGCCTCCAACCGGCGCACCATCGTGCCGGTGTCCGCCTCCAAGGCGATCGGGCGCGGGGTCTACGCCCTGCAGGGCGTGCTCTACGACGCCACCGGCGACCGGGCGGTCCAGGTGGCCGACCTGAACCGGGCCCGCTCCCTGCCGGGCCGCCACAACTGGCAGAACGCGGCGGCCGCCTACGCCGCGGTGCGCGGCATCGGCGCCCCGGCCGCCGAGATCGCCGAGGGCCTGCTGAGCTTCCCCGGCCTCGCCCACCGGATGGAGACCGTCGGCCACATCCGGGGCGTCCGCTTCGTCAACGACTCCAAGGCCACCAACAGCGACGCGGCCCGCCAGGCCCTGTCCAGCTATCCCCGGGTCTACTGGATCGCCGGCGGACGGCCCAAGGACGGCGGCATCGAGTCCCTCGCCGACCTCTTTCCGCGCATCGAGCGGGCCTACCTGATCGGCGAGGCCGCCGGCGAGTTCGCCCGGACGCTCGAGGGCCAGGCTCCCCACGTGAACTGCATCGACCTGCAGGCCGCCGTGTCCCAGGCCTTCGCCGACGCACAGGCCTCGGGGCAGGGGGGCATCGTCCTCCTTTCGCCGGCCTGCGCCTCCTTTGACCAGTTCGCCGACTTCGAGGCCCGGGGCGAGGCCTTCCGGTCCGCCGTGCTCGACCTCGCCGACCGGGTGGCCCGGACGGGGGATGCCGCATGAGCTCCAATCCCGCCCACCAGGCCTTCGCCCGTTCCGACCGCTCGCCCATCGGGGTCTGGTGGTGGACCATGGACCGGTGGCTCCTGGGCACGGTCGCCATCCTCCTCCTCTTCGGGGTGCTGATGTCCTTCGCCGCCAGCCCCGCGGCGGCGGCCCGGATGAATGTCGGCGACCCCTTCCACTTCGCCCTGCGGCAGTGCGTCTTCGCCGCCGCCGGCGCCGTCATCCTCGTGGGGGCTTCCCTGCTGGATGACCGCGGCGTCCGGCGCGTCGCCTTCTTCGTCTACCTGGCGGCCATCCTCATCATGGCCGCCCTGCCCTTCATCGGGCACAACGCCAAGGGCGCCACGCGATGGCTGGACCTTGGCGGCTTCTCGCTCCAGCCCTCGGAGTTCATGAAGCCCGCCCTGATCGTGCTGGTGGCCTGGATGTTCGCCGAGGCGCAGAAGGGGCAGGGCGTGCCGGGCGTGACCATCGCCTTCCTGCTGTACGGGATCTCGGTCGCCCTGCTGCTCATCCAGCCCGACGTCGGGCAGACCATCCTGATCACCATCGCCTTCGGGGCGGCCTTCTGGATGGCGGGGGTGCCCATTTCCTGGGTGATGGGAATGGGGCTGGCCTCTATCGCCGGGCTGGTCGCCGTCTATTCGGTCTTCCCGCACGTCGCCAGTCGGGTGGACCGGTTCCTGAACCCGGACTCCGCCGACACCCACCAGGTCGACCGCGCCGCCGAGGCGATCGCCGCCGGCGGCCTGATCGGCCGGGGACCGGGCGAGGGCGTCATGAAGCGCCACGTCCCCGACCTGCACACCGACTTCATCTACTCCGTGGCCGCCGAGGAGTATGGCCTGATCTTCTCCCTGGTCCTGATCGGCCTCTTCGCCTTCCTCGTGGTCCGGGGCCTCTACAGGGCCCTCAAGCTGTCGGATCCCTTCCAGCAGGTGGCCGCCGCCGGCCTCTTCGTTCTGGTGGGCGAGCAGGTCCTGATCAATGTCGCGGTCAACCTGAACCTGATCCCGACCAAGGGGATGACCCTTCCCTTCATCTCCTACGGGGGCTCCTCCATGCTGGCCATCTGCCTGACCCTTGGCCTGGCCCTCGCCCTGACCCGCCGCCGGCCGGGCGCCTACGCCCAGGGCTGACCCCGCCCCCTACCCAACCGACCGGGACTCCCGTAAACCCCGCCCATGCAGAAGATCGCCGTCGTCGCCGCCGGGGGAACCGGGGGCCACCTCTTCCCGGCCCAGGCCCTGGCCGAGGCCCTGATCGCCCGGGGCTGGAGGATCGTGCTGGCCAGCGACGAGCGGGTGGCCGCCCTCGCCGAGTCCTTCCCCGCCGAGCAGAGGATCGGCCTGTCGGCGCGCAGCTACCGGCCCGGCGACCTGCTGGGCATGGCCCGGGCGGGCCTCGCCATCTTCGCCGGAGTCCTGCAGGCCCGGGCGGCCTTCCGGGAGATCAATCCCGACGTGGTGGTGGGCTTTGGCGGCTATCCCTCGGCCCCCGGCCTGCTGGCCGCCCTGACCCAGAACCGTCCCACCGTCCTGCATGAGCAGAACGCGGTCATGGGCCGGGCCAACCGCCGCCTCGCCGGACGGGTGCGGGCCGTGGCCTGCGCCTTCCCGATCCTGCAGAAGGCGCCGCCCGGCGTCGCCGAGCGTGCGGTGGTGGTGGGAAACCCGGTGCGCGCCGAGATCCGCGCCATCGCCGGGACGCCCTATTCGCCGCCCGGGGAGACCGGCCCCATCCGCCTGCTGATCACCGGCGGGAGCCAGGGCGCCCGGCTCCTGTCCGAGCTGATGCCGGCGGCCATCGCGGCCCTGCCCGAGGCGCTCCGTGACCGGCTCGAGGTCCAGCAGCAGACCCGCAAGGAAAGCCTCGACATCGCCCGCCAGATCTACGCCGACGCCAACGTGAAGGCCGAGATCGCGCCCTTCTTCCGCGACATGGCCGGACGGCTGACGGCCGCCCACCTGGTGATCGGCCGCTCGGGGGCGGGATCGGTGTGCGAGTTCGCCATCGCCGGACGGCCCTCCATCCTGGTCCCCCTGGCGGTCGCCCTCGACGACGACCAGGGACAGAACGCCCGGGTGATGGCCGAGGCCGGCGGCGCAGTGGTCGCCCGCGAGGACCAGTTGACCGTCGAGACCATGTCCGCCGCCCTGGGCAAGCTGCTGGCCAGCCCGGACCGGCTGGCCCGCATGGCGGCCGGCGCCGCCAGCCTGGCCCGGCCCGACGCCGCCGAGCGCCTGGCCGACCTGGTCGAGGCCGTGGCCGCAGAGGGGCGCACCCGATGAACCGTCGCCGCCCGACCCCCTTCGACCTTGGCCCCGTCCACTTCGTGGGGATCGGCGGCATCGGCATGAGCGGCATCGCCGAGATCATGCTGAGGGTCGGCTACACGGTGCAGGGCTCCGACGCCCGGGCCAGCGCCAACACCGAGCGGCTGGAGAAGCTGGGCGCCCGGATCTTCATCGGCCAGGACCCCGGGAACCTCGAAGGCGCCTCGGCGGTGGTCTATTCGACGGCCATCCGGCCGGACAACCCGGAGCTGGTCGAGGCGCGCGCCCGGCGGCTGCCGCTCGTGCGGCGGGCCGAGATGCTGGCCGAGCTGATGCGCCTGCAGTTCTCGGTGGCGGTGGGCGGCACCCACGGCAAGACCACAACCACCTCCCTGGTCGCCGCCCTGCTGGACGCCGGCGGCCTGGACCCGACGGTGATCAACGGCGGGATCATCAACGCCTACGGCGCCAACGCCAAGGTAGGGCAGGGCGACTGGATGGTGGTCGAGGCCGACGAGTCCGACGGCACCTTCCTGCGGCTTCGGGCCACCTGCGCGATCGTGACCAACATCGATCCCGAGCACCTCGACCACTACGGGAGCTTCGAGGCGCTCCGGACGGCATTCGTCGAGTTCGCGAACCGGGTGCCCTTCTACGGTTTCGCCGCCGTCTGCACCGACCATCCCGAGGTCCAGGCCATGGCCGCCCGGGTCGAGAACCGGCGGCTCGTGACCTACGGGGTCAACCCGCAGGCCGAGGTCCGCGCGGAGCGCATCGAGATGGGACCGGACGGCTGCCGCTTCGACGCCGTGATCCGGCCCCACGACGGACCCGCCCTGCGCTGGGACGGCCTGCACCTGCCCATGGCCGGCCACCACAACGTGCTGAACGCCCTGGCCGCCATCGCCGTGGCCCGCGAGCTGGGGGTCGGCGAGGACGACGTCCGGCGCGGCCTGGCCGGGTTCGGCGGGGTGCGGCGGCGCTTCACCACCACCGGCGTCGCCGGCGGCGTGCGCGTGATTGACGACTACGGCCACCATCCCGTCGAGATCGCCGCCGTCCTCAAGGCCGCCCGGGCCGTGACCGGCGGCAAGGTCCTGGCCGTCGTCCAGCCGCACCGCTACTCGCGGCTCAAGGACCTCTTCCAGGACTTCTGCTCGTGCTTCAACGACGCCGACACGGTGATCGTCTCCGACGTCTACGCCGCCGGCGAGGCGCCCCTGCCCGGGGCCAGCCGCGATGACCTGGTCGAGGGCCTGCGCCGTCATGGGCACCGCCGGGTCCTGCCGCTTTCGAGCCCCGACGCCCTGGCCGCCCTGGTCCGGGCCGAAGCCTCGCCGGGCGACCTGGTGGTCTGCCTCGGCGCCGGGGACATCACCGCCTGGGCCTACGCCCTGCCGGGCCAGCTCGAGGCCCTGGCCCCGTGACCTGGCGGGACCGCCTGCCGGAGGTCCGCGGGCGACTGCTGCGCGACGAGCCCCTGGCGCCCTTCACCTGGCTGAGGGTCGGCGGCCCGGCGGACGTGCTGTTCCTGCCGGCCGACGAGGCTGACCTCGCCGCCTTCCTGTCCGCCCTTGATCCCGCGGTCCCGGTGACGCCCCTCGGCGTGGGCTCGAACACCCTCGTCCGCGACGGCGGGGTCGAGGGCGTGGTGATCCGGCTGGCCGGCCGGGCCTTCGCCCGCATCGAGCGGGTGGGCGAAAGGCGCCTGTTGGCCGGGGCCGGGGCCCTGGACGCCCAGCTCGCCCGTGAGGCCGCGACCGCCGGCCTGGCCGGGCTGGAATTCTACCGCGGCGTGCCCGGGTCCGTCGGCGGCGCCCTGGTCATGAACGCCGGCTGCTACGGCGCCGAGACCGCCGACGTCCTCGTCGAGGCCCGGGCGGTGACCCGCGACGGGCGCATCGTCTCCATCCCCGCCGCGGAGATGGGCTTCAGCTATCGCAAGTGCGCCCGGGCGGCGGACGGGGACCTCATCTTCACCGCGGGCCTCTTCGAGGGCCGGCCCGACGATCCGGCGGCCATCACCGCGCGCATGGACGAGATCACGGCCCGGCGGGAGTCCAGCCAGCCGATCCGCGAGAAGACCGGCGGCTCGACCTTCAAGAACCCCGAGGGTCATTCGGCCTGGAAGCTGGTGGACGCCGCCGGCTGGCGGGGCAGGGCGTTTGGCGGGGCCATGTTCTCGCCCCAGCACGCCAACTTCCTGATCAACAGCGGGACGGCGACGGCCGCTGACCTTGAGGGCCTGGGCGAGCGGGTGCGGGCGGACGTCGAGGCCCAGACCGGGGTGAGGCTCGACTGGGAGATCCGGCGCATCGGACGCGCCGCCCCGGCGGCTTGACAGGCGCCCGCGTCCGCGCGAGGGCCGGTCGCGCCGCTTCCTTGGAGCCCGACAATGCCGGACGCTGATTCCCGACCCCTGGCTGGCCGACATGTCGCCGTCCTGCTGGGCGGCCTGTCGTCGGAGCGCGAGGTCAGCCTGGTCTCCGGCGCGGCCTGCGCCGACGCCCTCGAGCGCCTGGGCGCGCGGGTCAGCCGGGTCGACGCCGGACGGGACCTGGCCCAGGTCCTCTCGGCCCTCGCCCCGGACGTCTGCTTCAACGCCCTGCATGGCTCCTGGGGCGAGGACGGCTGCGTGCAGGGCGTGCTCGAGACCCTGGGCCTGCCCTACACCCACTCCGGCGTCCTGGCCTCGGCCCTGGCCATGGACAAGACCCGGGCCAAGGCCGTGCTGGCCGCGGCCGGCGTCACCGTGCCGGGCGGCGGGCTCCACGACCGGCGCGAGGTCGCCGCCGGGCACGTCCTGCCGCCGCCCTACGTCATCAAGCCCAACGCGGAGGGCTCGTCCGTCGGCGTCTTCATCGTCGAGGCGGGGGCCAACGCCCCGCCTGAGGCCCTGGCCGCGGAGGACTGGTCCATGGGCGACCTGGTGCTGGTCGAGCCCTACATCCCCGGCCTGGAGCTGGCGGTGGGCGTGATGGACGGGCGGGCCATGACGGTCACCGAGATCGTGCCGGCCAGCGGCTTCTACGACTACGACGCGAAGTACGCCGAGGGCGGCTCGACCCATGTCGTCCCGGCCCGGATTCCCCCCGCGGCGGCCGAGCGGGCGATGCGGATGGCGGAGGCCGCACACGCCGCCCTGGGGTGCGAAGGGGTGACCCGCTCGGACCTTCGTTATGACGACGTTAACGACATTCTGGTTCTCCTCGAGGTGAACACGCAGCCCGGCATGACGCCGACCTCACTCGTCCCCGAGCAGGCCGCCGCGATGGGTGTGGCGTTCGACCAACTGGTGCTCTGGATGACGGAGGACGCCCATGCCCGCGGCCATGCGGGGAGGATCGTCGGCTAGGCCGACCGGACGGGGCGCGGCGAACGCCGCCGCCCGCGGACGGACGGCTGCGCCTGCAGGCGGTCCGTCGGCGGCGACCATCCTCCTTGCCGCCCTGGGCGTGCTCCTTGCGGCCCTTGTCCTGATCCTCGCCACCGGCGGCCGCGGCGCGCGCATGGTCGAGGCCTTCGGCGCCGGCGTCTCCGCCCGGCTGGCCGACGCCGGCTTCCGCCTCGCCGCCGTCCGGGTGAAGGGCGCCTCGCCCCTGGCCACCGGCGACATCCTGAAGGCGGCCGGCCTCTACAAGGACCAGCCCCTCGCCGGAATGGACCTCGACGCCATCCGCCGCCGGATCGAGTCGGTCGGCTGGGTGCATGACGTGCGGGTGGTCCGCCTGCTGCCGGACACCCTGATGATCCAGGTCGTGGAGCGCCGGCAGCTCGCCGTCTGGCAGGCGGGCGGCCGCCGCCAGGTGATCGATGTCCGCGGCGCCCCGATTCCCGAGGCCGATCCGGCCCGCTTCCCGGGCCTGCCCCTGGTTGTCGGCGCAGGCGCCAACGCCGTCGCCGCCGACCTGCTGCTCGAGCTGAGCCGCCGGCCGGAGGTCATGTCCCAGGTGGACGCCCTGGTCCGCGTCGACCAGCGCCGCTGGGACCTCCGCCTGAAGTCCGGCGGCGTCATCCAGCTGCCCGCCGAGGGCCAGGCTGCGGCCCTGCGCCGCCTGGACGAGCTGGAC
The DNA here is from genome assembly GCA_029977805.1 of Phenylobacterium parvum. GTDB lineage: Bacteria > Pseudomonadota > Alphaproteobacteria > Caulobacterales > Caulobacteraceae > Phenylobacterium > Phenylobacterium parvum_A. The sequence continues at coordinate 17,594 of JAPOKE010000024.1, forward strand.
CGGGCCTCAGGGATGATGCGGATCGGATTCGAACGGCTGGACCTCCGCGACCCGACGGTCGTGGCGGTGCGTCCGCGTCCGGGCGGGGCGGCGACGCCCCAGCCGGCCGGCGCGGAGACCGGGGAAGTGACCACGAGGGGATGACTGGGGGTGTCTGGTGACCATGCTTGAAGCGAGTCGGGAGTCCCGCGAGGGGCTGAAGGCGGCCCTCGGGAGGCCCCAGGTGACGGCGGCCGTGGACCTGGGCGCCAGCAAGGTGGCCTGCTTCATCATGAAGCCTGACGGGGTCAGGCGCGTCGACCGCACCCTGACCGCCTCCGGGGTCGCCCACGTCCAGTCCCGCGGCGTGCGCAACGGCGCCATCATCAACATCGACGAGGCCTCCGAGGCCGTCGCCCAGGCCGTCGAGCGCGCCGAGGGCATGGCCGAGGTCAGGGTCCAGGGCGTCACCGTCACCACGGCCGGCGGCCAGCTGGCCGGACGCCGGGTTGCGGGCCGCGTCTCCCTCGGCGCCCGCCCCATCTCCGACGAGGACCTCGCCCGGGCGATCCGCTCGGCCATGGCCCAGCTGAAGCTCCAGGACCGCAAGGCCATCCACATCCTGCCGGTCTCCTGGTCCGTGGACGGCCAGTCCGGTATCCGCGACCCGCGCCAGATGTTCGGCCGCACCCTCGGGGTCGAGCTCCTGGTCGTCACCATCGCCGAGGCGGCCTACCGGGTGCTGGCCACCTGCGTCGAGCGCGCCCACCTGACCTTCGAGGGCGTGGCCGCAGCCCCCTTCGTCTCGGCCCTCGCCGCCCTCGAGGAGGACGAGATGGACCTCGGCGCCGTCTGCATCGACATGGGCGGCGGCTCCACCTCCGCCGCGGTCTTCGCCGGCGGCAGCTTGGTCCACGTCGAGACCGTGCCGGTCGGCGGCCACCACGTGACCTCGGACATCGCCCGCGGCCTCTCGACCTCCTGGGCGGGCGCCGAGCGGATCAAGACCCTCCACGGGTCGGCCATCGCCTCGGCCAACGAGGACCGGGAGATGATCGAGGCGCCGCCGCGGGGCGACGACCCCGGCGCCGGCCCGGTCATCGCGCCCCGCTCCCTGCTCAAGGGCATCATCGCGCCCCGGGTCGAGGAGACGATGGAGCTGCTCCGCGACCGGCTCAAGGCCTCGGGCGCCTCGGTCGAGCCGGGCGCCGGCCTGATCCTGACCGGCGGCGCCAGCCAGCTCGCCGGGGTCCGTGAAGTCGCCCTGCGGGTCTTCGACCGCCCCGTCCGGCTGGGCCGTCCGCGCCGGGTGCCGCACCTGGCGGACGCCGCTTCCGGTCCGGCCTTCTGCGCCGCCGCCGGGGTCCTGCAGAGGGCCGCCTTCGGCCCGCGCGAGGCGGTCCCGGCCCGGGCCCTGGTCAATTTCGGCGTCCGCCGGGAGCCCCTCGACGCCCGGACGAATCCCGTCATCCGGGCGGCGGTCTGGCTGCGCGACAACCTCTGAGCGGGCCCTCCCCCCGGCGCGTCGCAAAACCGTCGATTTTGTGCACAGGAAAGCATGTCCGAGCCTCGACGGGCCTCCGACTCGGGCTAAGCAATTAACCCCGGATTAAGGGCGGCGGGTCGACTGTTAACCCTGTCGTCGGACCGGTTCGCCTGGGTGTTCCAGCGGGCCTGGTCAAGCCTGACGGAGGACGCGAGGGGTCTCATGGCAATTGCACTTTCCGCGCCGCGCGCGACCGAACTCAAGCCGCGCATCGTCGTCTTCGGCGTGGGAGGCGCCGGCGGAAACGCCGTCAACAACATGATCGACGCCGGCCTTGAGGGCGTCGAGTTCGTTGTCGCCAACACCGACGCCCAGCAGCTGGCCTTCGCCAAGACGGATCGCCGGATCCAGCTCGGGGTCACCGTCACCCAGGGCCTCGGCGCCGGCGCCCACCCCGAGGTGGGCATGAGCGCCGCCGAGGAGTCCATTCCCGAGATCGGCGAGCACCTCGACGGCGCCCACATGGTCTTCATCACCGCCGGCATGGGCGGCGGCACCGGCACCGGCGCCGCCCCGATCATCGCCAAGGCGGCGCGCGAGCGGGGCATCCTGACCGTCGGGGTCGTGACCAAGCCCTTCCACTTCGAGGGCCGGCACCGGATGCGCCTGGCGGACAGCGGCATCGCCGAGCTCCAGCGCTATGTCGACACCCTGATCGTCATCCCGAACCAGAACCTGTTCCGCGTCGCCAACGAGCGGACCACCTTCGCCGAGGCCTTCGGCATGGCGGACCAGGTCCTGCATTCGGGCGTCCGCTCCATCACCGACCTGATGGTCCTGCCGGGCCTGATCAACCTGGACTTCTCCGACGTCCGCACCGTCATGACCGAGATGGGCAAGGCGATGATGGGCACCGGCGAGGCCGAGGGCGACGACCGCGCCCTGATGGCCGCCAGCAACGCCATCCAGAACCCGCTCCTCGACGAGGTCTCCCTGCGCGGGGCCAAGGCCGTGCTGGTCAATGTGACCGGCGGCCTGGACATGACCCTCCTCGAGGTCGACGAGGCGGCGAACGCCATCTCCGAGCAGGTGGACCCGGAAGGCAACATCATCTTCGGCGCGGCCTTCGACCCCACCCTCCAGGGCAAGATCCGGGTCTCCGTCGTGGCGACGGGCATGGACGGCGCGTCCATGTCGGTCATCGAGCCGCGCCAGTCGCGGAACGTGCCGCCGCCGCCCGCGATCCGCATTCCCGAAGCCATGCCCGAGGCGGCCCCGGCCGTCGCGCCCGTGCCGGCTCCGGCCTCCTTCGCCCCGGCGTCCGCGCCGGCGGTGGAGCCTGCGTCTTTCGCAGCGGCCCCGGTCGCTCCCGCGCCGGTCGCTTCGGCCCCTGTCGAGCCCGCCCTGTTCGGGGACGCCGACCCGGTTGGCGGCGGTTTCCTCGCCGCGGAGCAGGGCGACCTGCTTTCGGTGGAGCACGCGGCGGCGCCCGTCCCGGCCCCGGTCGAGGCGGCGCCGGTCCTTCGCGCCCCCGAGCCCGTGATCAAGAAGATCGTCGATCCCGAGGTGGCCACCGAGGATGACCTCGAGAACCTCTTCCCGACCTCCGTCTCGCAGGCCCAGCCCGCGCCGCGTCCGACCGGGTTCCGCCTCTGGGGCCAGAAGCGTCCCGCGCGCTTCGACCCGCCGCCGTCGGCGGCCTCGCCCCGCGCCGGCGGCGCCCTGCCTGCCGAGGCGCCCGGGGAAGCCGCCGCCCCCGAGGGCGAGAACCTCGACATCCCGGCCTTCCTGCGCCGCCTCGCCAACTAGGCGTCGCCGCAGTTCCGGACGACCTGGCCCGCCGGTGATCCCGGCGGGCTCTTCGTATCCGGAAAACCCCGGGATTCCCGTGGTCTAGCCCGAGAAACATTGCGAAACGCAACGTGTTTTGCGGCGCCGCAGCAAGACCCTTATCTCCGCCGTGACGGAGTGTCTTTCCGTCCCGCGTGTCTCCGGAGGCTCCCATCGTGGCCGATCTTGCGTACCAGCACACCGTCAACAGCCCCGTCCGGTTTTCCGGCGTCGGGGTCCACACCGGCGTGCAGGCCCGTGTCGCCGTGCTCCCGGCCCCGGCCGGTTCGGGCGTCGTCTTCGTCCGCACCGATGTGCAGGACCTCGACAACCGCGTGCCGGTCAGCGGCGAGGCCGTCTGCAAGACCCAGCTCGGGACGGTGATCACCAATGCGGCGGGCGTGACCGTCTCGACCATCGAGCACCTGATGGCCGCCCTGGTCATGTCCGGCGTCGACAATGCGGTCGTCGAGATCGACGGGCCCGAGATGCCGATCATGGACGGCTCTTCCATCGACTTCATCCGCGGCCTCGACCGCGCCGGCGTGCGCCGTCAGGGCGCCCTTCGCCAGGTCATCGAGATCACCGACGTGATCGAGGTGATCGAGGGCGACAAGCGCGCCACCCTGAGGCCCGCCGACGGATTCGAGGTCGCCTTCGAGATCGCCTTCGCCTCCCGCGCCATCGGCCGGCAGGCCGTGGACCTGAAGATGGATCCCGCCGCCTTCCGGCGCGAGCTCGCCGACTGCCGCACCTTCGGCTTCCTCCACGAGGTCGAGGCCCTGCGCGCCATGGGCCTGGCCCGCGGCGGCTCCATGGACAATGCGGTGGTCATCGACGGCGACCAGATCATGAACCCCGAGGGCCTTCGCCGGCCCGACGAGTTCGTCCGCCACAAGGCCCTCGACGCCATTGGCGACCTCTACGTGCTGGGCGCGCCCGTGCTCGGCCGATTCGAGGGCGTCCTGGCGGGCCATGGCCTGAACAACGCCCTGGTCCGCGCCCTGCTCGCCACCCCGCACGCCTGGCGGCTCCGCACCCTGTCCCCCGAGACCCTGGCTCCCGAGCTGGCCGAGGCCGTCTGAGCCGCGCTTCGCGCGCCGAGCGTTGGCGCGGGCCCCGGGGTCGTGTAGAACCTGCAATGGTCAGGCGCGGGGGCGCGCTCTTGTCCTTTGAGGTGATGGTGTCCGTGCTTCGCAGATCCTGGACCGCGCCGGCCCTCGCCGGCCTGGCCGCCGCTCTGGTCCTTTCCGGGTGCGCCGCCCAGCCCAAGAAGCCGAGGCTGGTCTATGAGGAGCGCCCCGTCGAACTCCTCTTTTCGACCGGCGCCGCCCGGCTCGACGCCCGCCAGTGGAACCAGGCGGTGGACTACTTCGCCGAGGTCGAGCGCCAGCACCCCTATTCGGAGTGGTCGCGCCGGGCGATCCTGATGACCGCCTACGCCAACTACCAGTCCGGCAAGTACATCGAGGCGATCGGCGACGCCGACCGGTTCCTGTCCCTCTATCCGGGCAACCCCTCGGCGGCCTACGCCCACTACCTCAAGGCGATCTGCTATTTCGACCAGATCGTCGACGTCGGCCGTGACCAGGCCGCCACCGGCCAGGCCCTCGCGGCCCTGCGGGACGTCGTGCAGCGGTTTCCCAAGACCGAGTACGCCGCCGACGCCCGCCTGAAGATCGACATGGTCAATGACCAGCTTGCGGGCAAGGAGATGTCCGTCGGGCGCTATTACCTCCGCAACGGCGACACCCTGGCGGCGATCGGCCGCTTCCAGGCGGTGCTCCAGCGCTACCAGACCACCACCCATGCGGCGGAGGCCCTCTACCGCCTCGTGGAGGCCAACCTGACCCTCGGACTGCTGGAGGAGGCGCGGCGCAACGGCGCCGTTCTCGGCTACAACTATCCGGGCGACTACTGGTACCGCGAAGCCTACGCCCTGCTGACCTCCAAGGACCTCAAGCCGCCGGTCACCCCGGACGGGAAGGCCAAGCGGCGGCTTCCCCTGCCGTTCGTCAAGGATCCGTCCAAGACCCTGGCGCCCCAGTCGGCGGGCCTGGCCCCCGGCCCCGGGGCGGGCTGACCCCGGCGGACCGCCGGGCTTCCGGTCCGGATGATTCGCGGCGAACCTGTCCCCATGCTCACCGGCCTCTGGATTCGTGACGTCGTCCTGATCGAGAGCCTCGACCTCGTCGTGGGGCCGGGCCTGACCGCCCTCACGGGCGAGACCGGTGCGGGCAAGTCCATCCTGCTCGACGCCCTGGGCCTCGCCGCCGGCGTCCGGGCCGAGTCCGGGCTTGTCCGCAGGGGCGCCGCCCAGGCGAGCGCCACCGCCGCCTTCTCCCTGCCGCCCGGCCACGCCGTCTGGGGCCTGCTGGAAGCCCGGGGCCTGGAAGCTTCGCCGGGCGAGGACCTCATTCTCCGGCGCGTGCTGTCCGCCGACGGCCGCAGCCGCGCCTTCGTCAACGACCAGCCCGCCAGCGTGGGGGCCCTGCGCGAGATCGGGGCCCTGCTCGTCGAGGTGCATGGCCAGCACGAGACGGTGGGCCTCCTGGATGTCCGGACCCACCGGGACCTGCTGGACGCCTATGCCGGGAATGCAGCCCTCCTGCGGGCGACCGGCGCGGCCTGGTCGGACTGGCGCGAGGCCGAGGCCCGGCTGGAGGCCCTGAGCCGGGACGCCGCCGCCCTGGCCGCCGAGGCCGAGGAGACCGCCCGCCTTCTGGCCGAACTGGACGCCCTGGCCCCCGAGCCCGGGGAGGAGACCGCCCTCGCCGAGCGGCGCGCCGTCCTGGGCGCCGCCGAGAAGGCCCTCGCCGACATCAACCAGGCCGGAGAGGCGCTGGAGGGCCTGCCGCCCCGGCTCGCCTCGGCCATCCGCACCCTGGGGCAGGCGCGCAGCCGGGCCCTGCAGGCCGGCGCGGCTGCGGACGGGCCGGCGGTGGGCCGCCTGGCGGAGGCCGAAGCGGCCCTCGACGCGGTGTTCAGCGGCCTGCAGGAGGCCGAGGCCGCCGTCGAGGCCGCCGCCGCCGCCTTCGACTTCCGCCCGGACGACCTCGAGACCGCCGAGGAGCGACTGTTCGCCCTGCGGGCCGCGGCGCGAAAGATGGGCTGCGCCGTGGA
>JAPOKE010000248.1 GCA_029977805.1 Phenylobacterium parvum
GGCGTTGGCCCGGGCCGGGTCAGGATGGGCGACGGCGGCCCGCAGGTCCCAGGGGCGCTCGGCGTCGCGGGCGGGCAGGCCCAGGACGGTGCGCGGGCCCTCGCCGGGCAGGTAGAGCGGGGCGATGGGCAGGCCCTCGGCCGTGGCCGAGACCAGGGTGTCGAGGGGCTGGCCCTTGAGGGTCTTCTCGACCAGGCTGCGCCATTCGGCGGCGGCGGGTGCGTCTGCAAGCGAGGCGGGGGTCATCGCCCCGCTTGATGGGCGCGGGGGGCACGGTCGTCAAGCGGCGGGACGGGGGGACGTCGGGGAAGGCCGTTGACCCCCTCACCCGGCTTCGCCGGGAGCTCCCCCTGATGGGGAGCAATTGAGCGCTCTAATTCCTCCCCCCAGGGGGAGGTGGCGCGCGCAGCGCGACGGAGGGGGTCTCCTGAGGTGGGGATTGACCCCCCCAGTCGGCTTCGCCGGGAGCTCTCCCCGGGGGAGCCATTGGCTCCGGCTTACGCCGTCCAGATGT
>JAPOKE010000249.1 GCA_029977805.1 Phenylobacterium parvum
CGAGGGCGAAGGACCGGGCGGATGTCATCGGAGGGGTCTTCCTGCAGGGATCTCGCGGCAAGTCGGACCTCCGTCATCAGGTCCCGTCAAGGTGCGACCGGATCCCGGGCGGGGGGATGGAGGGAGGATGTCCAAGGTTGCCGCAGGCCCGGAGCAGCGTAGGCTGGGAAAAAACGTGCTCCCGGGAGGAGACCGAATGCCGCGCCTTGTCCTGCCTGCCGTCCTGGTTGTCCTGCTCGCGGCCCCCTTTCCCGTGGAGGCGCGGCCGCGCGCCTCGACCGCCACCACGCCCATCGCCACCCTTGAGCGACGCCCGGAGACCCGGCCGGTGATGGAGGCCTACATGCCGAACATCACCAAGCATCCCGCCTATCCGCGCTTCTCGGGCATGTCGCTCAAGCAGCTGCAGGCCCGCGACCCGCGGCTCAGCGACCAGCTCCTCGCCCGGATCGACGCCGCCCTCCAGGCCGCCGAGGCGCCGCCATCGGTGGCCAGCACCCCGATCTTCCTCC
>JAPOKE010000250.1 GCA_029977805.1 Phenylobacterium parvum
GGCCAGATCGTGGTCCGTCATGGCCGACGGCAGCTTGACCCGACGCCCGTACGACCGACGGTCCCACACCGGCTTGCCCAGCATCTCCCGAACCTTCCGGATCAGCTTGGCCCGCAAATTGTACTTCATATCCTTCCCACCGAGACCGTTCAGCTTGCACATCGACTTGAGATCATGGTACCTGGCGATCGAGCGTAGCGCGCAGCGCGTAGCGCGAGTGAGCGTCGAGTCTGGGCGTGCGAGCGAGCGAGCGAGCGAATGAACGAGCGAATGAACGAGTGAAGCAAAAGGGTGCACGAGCGCCAGTCGGCCATAACGACGTACGACGCAGCGCCATCTGGGCGTCTTTCGTCATCGCGTCACATTCGTCCAGGATGATCAGCTTGTGCTTGTTCGAGGACAACGTGCGTGTCGACGCAAACTCCTGGATCTCGTTGCGCACGATCGAGATCCCTCGGTCGTCCGACGCATTGAGCTCGAGCGTCATGGCGTCCACTTGCTTGCCGTACATC
>JAPOKE010000251.1 GCA_029977805.1 Phenylobacterium parvum
GGGGGAGGGAACGGGGAGTCGTGCGACCGCGCGTGCGATGAGCGATGTGAGCGACACGCGTCGAGGGTGGTCGACGGTACTCGCGCGGAGCGAAGTGCTCGGAGCCTTGGCCAACGGTTGGGCACGAGGTCGAGCGCCACCGTGGCACTTCGGGGCTGTTTTCTGGCCTCTCCAAACGTCGCAAAACAGCGCACTGCGAACGAGTCGACGGAATCTCAGCTGACGAAGAGGCGTTTCAGGTTTTTGGTTCGCGACAACGACTCGCCCTCGCTCGCATTCGCGGTCGCGCACCCGAGGCATGCGCGCGCTCTTTTCCCTGCTCGGACCCGGCGCTTCCGGTTTCGGCAGAGACAGAAAGCCCGCGCGACAGGAACCGCGCGCGCGGCCGTCGTCCCCCCGACGCCCCGGCTCCTCGCCGGGGTCTTCTTCCGCGTCCTTCAGCCTCGGGGGCCACCCGAGCCCCGCGTTCGCGCGGCGCCCGAACCGCGCTCGCGGTCGCGACGACGCG
>JAPOKE010000252.1 GCA_029977805.1 Phenylobacterium parvum
GGTGATGGACGAGGAGGACGACGACGACGACGGCGCGGCGCCCCCCGCGTCGGGGTCCGGTCGGCCGGCGCCCGCCGGGGGGGACCGTCCCTCTTCGTCCGACCTTGATCTGTCTGGCCTAGACTCGGACGGCGGAGAGGGAGGCGTCGACGTCGACGCCGCCGCCGCCGAGGACGGGGCTGATGAGCGCGGCGACGACGCGCCGGCGACGGCCGGGGCGGAACAGGGTCCCTCCGGGCAGCGCGCGGGCCTATCGGCCGCGGCGGCCAATGCTCCGGGCGCGCGACGGGAGCGGGGCGCGCCACCGTCGGGCGGCGCGTCGGCGAATTCGGGCGGGAAGTCGCCGAGCCCGAAGCCGCCGGCAGGCGTCAAGCGGACGGGCGGTGGGTTTGGGCGCGAGGGCGGCTCGCCACGGGAGCGCATCGGCAAGGCGTGCAAGGCGTCGTCCGGCGCTGCCGATTCGAGCCGCTCGGCGGCCGATGGCAGCGGCTCGAGCGCGGCGAAGGCG
>JAPOKE010000253.1 GCA_029977805.1 Phenylobacterium parvum
TGCAGACCGTTACTTTGGCTGCCAAACAGCGCGGTCGTTGCTCAATTTTGACATCGGTCACGACACCATGCCCTTGGGCGTCATTCGGGCTTTCGGCGTACTCAAGCAGGCAGCCGCCAAAACGAACGTTGCCCTCAAGCAGTTGGACCCCGAGGTCGGCGACCTCATCATCGCTGCTTCGCAAGAGGTCATCAACGGACAACTCAACGACCACTTTCCCCTTCGCGTGTGGCAAACCGGAAGCGGGACGCAGTCCAACATGAACACCAACGAAGTCATTGCGAATCGAGCGATTGAGATCGCTGGTGGCGTGCTGGGCTCCAAGGCGCCCGTCCACCCCAACGACCACGTCAATCGAGCGCAGTCCTCCAACGACACGTTTCCCACCGCCATGCACATCGCGGCTGCTGAGGCGCTGACCCACCGATTGCTCCCAAGCGTTCGTGCGCTCCGCAACGCCCTCTCGGAAAAGGCGCAAGCATGGGAAGGCATTGTGAAAATCGGCCG
>JAPOKE010000254.1 GCA_029977805.1 Phenylobacterium parvum
GAATCGGGCTCTGAGAAAGTAATCAAGGACGTTCGTGAGCAGGAAGTCTACATGGGCGGGTTGCCCTTGATGACTGTCAACGGCACTTTCGTCATCAACGGTACTGAACGGGTGATCGTCTCCCAGTTGCATCGGTCGCCGGGCGTTTTCTTTGACCACGACCGCGGTAAAACACATTCATCAGGCAAGCTTCTGTTCTCTGCAAGAGTAATTCCTTATCGCGGCTCCTGGCTGGACTTCGAGTTCGATCCGAAAGATCACGTTTATGTGCGCATTGACCGCCGTCGAAAATTGCCGGCGACCGTACTTTTGCGAGCATTGGGTTACTCGACCGAGCAGATTTTGGAGTTCTTCTTCGAGCGCGACACCTTTGCGATTGACGGCGAGCAGGTAAGAGTCCATCTGGTGCCAGAGCGGCTTCGTGGGGAGACTTTGGATTTCGATCTGGTTGATTCAGATGGAAACGTTCTCGTTGAGGCAGAGCGCCGGATTACGGTCCGCCATAC
>JAPOKE010000255.1 GCA_029977805.1 Phenylobacterium parvum
GCGAAGACCCGCCGCGCGAACTCCTTGTCTAGGCTGTCGGGCTCCTCGCCGGCGGCGAGGCGCTCGTCGAGTCCGGCCGCGCGCCACCAGCGCGAGGAGTCCGGGGTGTGCACCTCGTCGATCAGGAGCAGCCGTCCCTCGGCGTCGAGCCCGAACTCATACTTGGTGTCGGCGAGCACCAGCCCGGCGGCCGCGCCGATGGATGAACCCCGCTCGAACAGCGCGAGCGCGACCTCAACGACACGGCTCCACAGCTCGGGGTCGACGAGACCTGACTCGGCGACCTCGTCGACGGTGACCGGGCGGTCATGGCCACCGGCCTCGGCCTTGGTGGTCGGCGTCACGATCGGTTGTGGCAACGCGTCGTTCTTGACGAGGCCGTCGGGGAGACGGTGTCCGTAGAGGTCGCGCCCACCGGCGGCGTACATCCCCCAGATCGAGGTGTCGGTCACCCCGGTGATCCGGCCCCGAACGACCACCTCCACCGGGAGCGGTGTCGCGGCGCG
>JAPOKE010000256.1 GCA_029977805.1 Phenylobacterium parvum
CCGGAAGTTCCTTGGAACCCGAATAGACGCGGCGGCCGGGCTTGGACACGCGGGCGACATGCTTGATCGCCGGCTGGCCCTCGAAATATTTCAGCTCGATGCGCAGGCCGGGGTGCTTGCCGAGGGCTTCCTCGGAATAGCCACGGATATAACCTTCGCGCTGCAGCACGTCGAGCACGCGGGCGCGCAGCTTCGAGGCGGGGGACACAACGCTGTCCTTCTTCGCCTGCTGCCCGTTGCGGATGCGGGTGAGCATATCACCCAGGGGATCGGTCAATGCCATCTCAAATGATCCTTACCAGCTCGACTTGGTGACGCCGGGGATCAGGCCCTTGTTGGCCAGATCACGCAGCTGCACGCGGCAGAGACGGAATTTGCGGTAGTAAGCGCGGGGACGGCCCGTCAGCTCGCAACGGTTCCGAATACGGGTCGGGTTGCCGTTGCGCGGGATCTCCGCCATCTTCAGACGCGCGATCAGACGATCGCTGTCGTCGGCCGCGGTATC
>JAPOKE010000257.1 GCA_029977805.1 Phenylobacterium parvum
ATGTGCGGCCGGAAGTACCTCCTCGCGGGCTCGCTGGTGGTGTGGTCCACGCTCACGTCGCTCAGCGGCTTGTCGCAGAACACCACGCAGCTGTGCTTCCTGCGCGTCGGCATAGGGCTGGGCGAGGCCGGGTGCACCCCCGCGGCGCAATCGCTCATCGCGGTCATGTACGGCCCCGGCGAGCGCGCCAGCGCGATGGCCGTGCAGCAGCTGGGCCTCGCCGCCGGCACCGCCGCCGCCACCACCCTCACCGCCACCCTCTCCGCCACCGCCAAGCCCGCCACCATCACCACCTCCACCATCTCCACCTTCATGAGAAAATCTACAGCGATCACCGTAGGAGCAGAAACCTTGATTTTTAAATTTATAACAGACTCCACCTCCTCCGCCTCTTCCTCCTTCGCCTAGTCCACCTCCTTCATGTCCTCCACCCTCACCACATCCATGTACACCCCCTCCTCCTCCATATTCTCCTCCGCCACCACCATCATATCCTCCACCAT
>JAPOKE010000025.1 GCA_029977805.1 Phenylobacterium parvum
CACCCTCGAGCCGGGTGAACTCCGTCGCGGTCGCCGGCAAGGCGGCCGGGCGGGAAGACGCCGCCCAGAAGGGTGAACGCGACACCAGTTCGTCCTGGTCCTTCGAGGGACGCCCGCCGTCCCGGGCAAGCACCCCACGGGTCCAGCGGGACAGGCGAGGTTCGGTCGAGATGAGCAGTCCATCTCCGGTCTGGGCGTCCTGGAGATGCTGGACGATCGTCGCCTGCGGGTGACGCTCGGTCCAGGGCGGCGTCAACCTCAGGAAGCCGGAGAGGGCGAGGCCCGCCGCAATGGCGCCGGCCGCGGCCAGCGTGGTTCTCAGGTCCGCCTTAGGATCGTCCTGTGCGGCGTGGGCGAGCGGCCAGAGGCAGAGGGCGCTGAGCCAGGTGAAGAGGGCGAGCAGGGCGGGCAGGTCGAGGCCCAGGAAAACCCCATGGGCATAACCCAGGAGCCAGGCTGTGACCGGGGCCGCAACCAGCACGCCGGCGACAAGGAGCAGCCATTCGCGCCGGCCCGCGCCAAGCGTTGTGAGGGCGGCCAACCCGCAGGCGGCCAGGAGCGGCCAGGCGACCAGGAAGGCCGCCGCTGGCGCCGCGACCTGCAGGAGCACGGCGACCGCCAGCGCGGTCAGGAGCACCCCCGTCCAGGCCGGCGCCGTGCGGACGGGCGGGCCGAAGGTCATCACGCCCGCAACGGCGGCGGCGACGCCGAGGGCGATGGCGGCGATGTCCCAGCCCAGGGGCAGGGCCGCCGCGCCCGCCGCGAGGGCGAGGGCGCCCGCCTGCAGCCGGCTTCGGCCGCGCGCCGTCAGGCGCGGCGCAAGGACCAGGGCGCCGATGCCGATGAGCAGAAGGGCGGTCTCCCAGACCGACACCCGGGCCAGAAGGGGCCTCTGCTCGAGGAACCCGCCGCCCTCTGCGGCGATCTTCCGCGCAAGGTGCAGGAGAGCGCCTGACAGCAGCAGGAGGTAGACCGCCGCGCCGACCCCCCGAACCACGCCGGGGGCGTCGATCAGGCCATTGCGCCGGGCGTTGCGGACGGCGAGGGCCAGCAGGCCGCCTGCGATGAGCAGCAGCGCCCATCCGAGGTGCGCCGGATAGGCGATGAGGAGATCGCCGAAGACGTGGGAGAAGACCCGGTCTGGCCCCTTCGGCGGAAGCGGGTTCGCCTGGGACAGGGCCAGGGCGATGGCCGTGACCTGGTCGCCCATGTGCTGCAGGCTGCCGCGATCCAGGTTCGCCGGGGTCGAGGTGGCGGCGTGATAGTCGAACTGGCGACCGATGAAGGCGAAGTTCAGCCCATCGATCCGGGCGGCGCGCGACACGGTGAAATCCGTGTCATTGGGCATGGCGGAATAGAGCAGGACCGAGAGGGATGAGGCGGAAGGCTGGCTTGCCGCCGCCGCAAGGAGGTCGACCGTCCCCTGGTTCCGGGCGCCGGTTTGGAACATCTGGACCAGTCCGCCGCCGCCGCGCGCCTCCAGGTTCACCAGGAACCCGATGCGTCCCGCCAGCGGGTGGCGGGCGAAGAAGGATTCGGCGCCAAGCAGGCCGCCCTCCTCCCCATCGGTCATCAGGAAGACGATATCCCGGGCCGGCGTCCCGCGAGCCTTGAGAATGCGGGCGACCTCCAGGGCGGCGGCGACACCCGCGGCGTCGTCCGCTGCGCCCGGGGAGCCCGGGACGCTGTCATAGTGCGCCATGATCGCCAGGGCCGGCGCCGTGCGGTCGCGTCCGGGAAGGACCCCCACGATGTTCTCGACCCGCCCCCCCAGGAACACGGGCTGCGCGACCCGGGTGACGCGTCGGAGGCTGAAGTCGGCCTGGACCTGCGGGGCGAGCCCCAGCGCCGTCATCCGGGCGAGGATGTAATCCCGGGCGCGGGCGTTCGCCGCAGAGCCGATCGGGTGCGCCTCCCGGGCGATCACCGCGACATCCGTCATCGCCCGGCCCGCGGAGAAGACCTCCGGCGGGGCCTCCGCCGGTCGGGGCGAAGGCGGGCGCCCCGCCACCATGGCGATGCCCAGGGCGAGGGCGAGCGTAAGACAGAGGGCGGCGAGCCTGTTCATCCTCGTTTCCCTTCCCCGGAACGAGAGGCGACCTTATCGCGGCGCCTGCCTGAAACAAGAACGCCCGCCGTTGGGGCGGGCGTCCGTAGACCTTTCGGAGGCCGGAGGGTCAGGCCGCGGCCTGGCCTTCCATCGGGTCGCGCAGCACGTAGCCGCGGCCCCACACCGTCTCGATGTAGTGCTTGCCGTCAGCGGCGGCGGCCAGCTTCTTGCGCAGCTTGCAGATGAAGACGTCGATGATCTTCAGTTCGGGCTCGTCCATGCCGCCGTAGAGGTGGTTCAGGAACATTTCCTTGGTCAGGGTCGTGCCCTTCCGGAGGGAGAGGAGCTCCAGCATCTGGTACTCCTTGCCGGTCAGGTGGACCCGGTTGTTGTTCACCTCAACCGTCTTGGCGTCGAGGTTGACCAGGATGTCGCCGGTGCGGATCACGGACTGGGCGTGGCCCTTGGAGCGGCGGACCACGGCGTGGATCCGGGCGACCAGTTCGTCCTTGTGGAAGGGCTTGGTCATGTAGTCGTCGGCGCCGCCGCCGAGCGTCTTGACCTTGGTGTCGATCTCGGAGGTGCCCGAGAGGATCATGATCGGGGTGTCGATCTTGCCGACCCGCAGGTTGCGCAGCACGTCCATGCCGCTCATGTCCGGCAGGTTCAGGTCGAGGAGGATGAGGTCGTAGTCGTAGATCTTGCCCAGATCGACGCCTTCCTCTCCCAGGTCCGTCGTATAGACGTTGAACCCTTCCGACTTGAGCATCAGTTCAATGCTCTGAGCCGTCGCGCTGTCGTCCTCGATCAGCAGTACGCGCATACTCGCCTCCTTGCCCCTCTGGCCCGGGCGCTGATTCGCTTCGCGACGCGCCCCGGCAAAATCACCCTGCCAGAGGGTTAATTTAAGAAAGGTTAACGTCGGTAACCTTGCTGTGAAAATCGTTAACCCGGTTTGCGAATCAGCGGCAAGCCCCGGTGACGGCGGGGCGCAGGGCCCGGGATGAATCTTTTGTGATTGGACACCCCGGGCGAACACCTGTGGCGCGCACGGACTGGCGCGAGCCGGGACGGGTCCCATATTCTGGAGGTCCGGCGATTGGGCCGGCCTGAGGGAGCCCTGACCATGTCCCCGGATCTGGACGTCGATCCCGGTCCTTCCGGCCTCGCCGAGGCCGGAGCGGGCCTGAGCCTGCTCGACAGCTGCGGGACGGAGGACCTGTCCGCCCCCCTTGAGGCGCTTCCGCCCCAGCCCTTCAGCCTGTCCGACGAGGTCCGGTTCCATCCGGCCAGGAGCCTGGGCGCCGCCCTGGTCGCCGGCGTGGCGGCAGGGGTATTCCTCGGCCGGCTGCTGGTCCTTGCGCGGGGCCGGGGCGACGCCGCCTCCAGGGCCTGACGGACCCCGCCCCCTTCACAGCCGGTTAAGCCTGTAGGACACACTCTTCCGGACCTGAGTCGCGTCCGGAGCCCGCGTCTTGCAGAACCTTGTCGAGGCCGTCGAGAAACTGGATCCGCTGGTGGTGACCGGCCGGGTTGCGGCCGTGTCGGGACTGCTCATCGAGGCCCGGGGCGGCATGACCCGGCTGGCCGTCGGCGCAAGGGCGGAGATCCAGCGCCGCGGCGCTCCGCCCCTGGCGGCGGAGGTGGTCGGCTTCCGGGAGTCCCGCGCCCTGCTGATGCCCTTCGGGCCGGTCGAGGGCGTCGCCCCCGGGGCGGCCATCCACATCGACTCCCAGGGCTTCGCCGTGCGGCCGACAACGGCCTGGCTGGGGCGTATCGTCGACGCCTTCGGCGAGCCCATCGACGGCAAGGGGCCCCTGCCGCAGGGCGTCGCGGCCTATCCGCTTCGCGCCTAGCCGCCGCCCGCCCACGCCCGCGACAGGGTCGGGGACCGGCTTGATCTCGGCGTCCGGGCCATGAATGTCTTCACCACCTGTTGCCGCGGGCAGAGGCTGGGCGTCTTCGCCGGCTCCGGCGTGGGCAAGTCGGTTCTCCTGTCCATGCTGGCGCGGCAGTCCGAATGCGACGCCGTCGTGGTGGGGCTGATCGGCGAACGCGGCCGGGAAGTGCGCGAGTTCATCGAGGAGACCCTGGGCGAGGAAGGCCTCCGGCGCGCCGTCGTCGTGGTCGCCACGTCGGACGAGCCGGCTCTCAAGCGCCGTCAGGCGGCCTTCATGACCCTGGCCATCGCGGAGTTCATGCGCGACCAGGACATGGAGGTCCTTTGCCTGATGGACTCCGTCACCCGCTTCGCCATGGCCCAGCGGGAGATCGGCCTCGCCGCAGGTGAACCGCCCACCACCAAGGGCTACACCCCCACCGTCTTCACCGAGCTGCCCAAGCTGCTGGAGAGGGCCGGGCCCGGGCCCGTCCGTCCCGATGGGGCGAGGGCCGGGCCGATCACCGGCCTTTTCACGGTCCTGGTCGACGGGGATGACCACAACGAGCCCATCGCCGATGCGGTGCGCGGCATCCTCGACGGCCACATCGTCATGGAGCGCGCCATCGCCGAGCGGGGGCGCTTCCCGGCCATCAATGTCCTGAAGTCCATCAGCCGGACCATGCCCGCCTGCCAGGAGCCGCGCGAGCGGGAGATCGTCCGCGACGCCCGCCAGGTGCTCTCGGCCTACGCCAACATGGAGGAGCTGATCCGCATCGGCGCCTACCGGGCCGGTTCGGATCCCCTGGTGGACCGGGCCATCGCCCTGAACCCGGCCCTTGAGGACTTCCTGGGCCAGGACAAGGACGAGGTCTCCACCCTGCCGGAGTCCTTCGCCCGGCTTGAGGCCATCCTCGCCGGGGGCGGCGCATGAGCTGGGAGCAGAGCCTGATCCGCATCGCCGGCTACGACGTCGAGGTCCGGCAGAAGCGGCTCGCCGAGGTCGTCTCCAGGCGGGAAGCCGCGGAGATGCGGCTGGTGATGCTGGACGCGGAGTTCGAGGCCGAGGTCGGCTTCATCCGCAGCCGGCCCGAGGCGGCCTTCCACCAGGCCGCCTACATGGCGGGATGCAAGGACCGCCGCCTCAGGATCCTGGCCGAGATCGACCTGATCCTCGCCGAGGAGTCCGGGGCCCGCGACGCCCTCGCCGAGGCCTTCGAGGCGCAGAAGAAGTACGAGCATGTCGCCGAGGGCATGGCGCGCCAGAGGGCGCGGGAAGCGGCCCGCCGAGAGACGGCCGAACTCGACGAACTGGGTGTCCTGAAGGCCGCCCGGCCGGGAGCCGGCGGCGCCTGAACCTCAGTTCCCCGCCGGGGCGCCGAGGTCGGGATCGTTGGCCTTGCGCAGGGCGTGGATGTCGTCGCTCAGGCGGAACAGGGCCACGTAGAGCTCGCAGAAGGCGCGCCACAGCAGCGCCAGGACTGCGATGACCAGGGCGCCGCCTACCAGGACGCCGATCGCCAGGAGGAAGCCGAAGGGGGACTGCTCGCGGATCGCGACGCCCACGGCGGTCCCGATGAAACCGAAACCCACCAGGGCCGTGATCCCGAGGCCGGACCAGTAGATGAGGTGGATCACCTGGGAGGTCATGAGCGTCTCGAAGGACATCAGCTCCCAGAGCATCTCCGGCGTGAACTTCGCCAGCCGGCTGTTCGGTTTCAGGTCAAACATCAGCTTTCCATGCTCGGTGCGGCGGCGATCCGGAGAAGGTCCTCGCTAGCAGTCCCTCGGGCGGGCTGCAACTCGGCGGCGGGTGCGTCCGTTCGCCCCATCAGATCATGCCCACGGTCTTGAGGCGGGCCCGGGGGTGGACTTCGTTCTGGCTCATCACCGGGGTCTGGCCCCGGAACCGCTCGACCAGCGAGCGGACATAGGGCCGGATGCCGGGGCTCGTCAGGAGGACGGCGGAGTCGCCCGCCTGGGCGGCGCGCTCGAAGGCGTCGCCGACGCCGCGGATGAACTCCTGCAGGCGGGACGGCGCCATGGACAGCTGGCGCTCCTCGCCCGAGCCCACGAGGGACTCCGCGAAGGCGTTTTCCCATTCCGGCGACAGGGTGATGATGGGCAGGGCCCCGTCCTCGCCGCGGAAGGCGAAGGAAAGCTGCCGCGAGAGGCGGGCGCGGACCTGTTCGACCAGGCTGGTCAGGGAGGCGCTGTGGGGCGCCGCCTCGCTGAGGCCCTCGAGGATGGCGGGAAGGTCGCGGATCGACACCCGCTCGCGCAGCAGGGCCTGGAGCACCCTCTGGATGGTCGTCACCGAGACGACGGAAGGCACGATGTCGTCGACCAGCTTCTTCTGCTCGGCCGGAAGATCCCGCAGGAGCTTCTGCACCTCGGCATAGGAGAGCAGGTCGGGCATGTTTTCCTTGAGGATCTCGGTCAGGTGCGTCGTCAGGACGGTGGAGGGATCCACCACCGTATAGCCCCTGAAGGTCGCCTCCTCGCGCAGGCCCTCCTCGATCCAGGTCGCGGGCAGGCCGAAGGCCGGCTCGCGCATGTGCTCGCCGGGCAGCTCGACCTGTCCGCCGCGCGGATCCATGGCCATCAGCGCCCCCAGCCGCACCTCGCCGGTCCCGGCCTCCAGCTCCTTGATCCGGATCAGGTAGCCCTGGGAGGGCAGGCGCATGTTGTCGAGGATCCGGACCGGCGGCATGACGAAGCCGAACTCCGCCGCCAGGGTCTTCCGCAGGGCCTTGATCTGGTCGGTGAGGCGACGGCCGTCCA
Organism: Phenylobacterium parvum; assembly: GCA_029977805.1. GTDB lineage: Bacteria > Pseudomonadota > Alphaproteobacteria > Caulobacterales > Caulobacteraceae > Phenylobacterium > Phenylobacterium parvum_A. The sequence goes on from JAPOKE010000025.1 coordinate 6,714, forward strand.
GGTCGTTGATCAGCGGCAGGAGGCCGTAGCCGAGCTCGATCTTGATCTCGTCTATGGCGAGGGTCTGGCTGATCGGCTCCTCGACGTCCGGGGCGAGCGCCGCGGGCGGCTCCATGCCCAGGACCTCCGCCAGCCTTGCGTTTGTCGATCTTCGCCAGGCCAGCATCGCCGCCCCGATGGAAAGGGCGGCGAAGGGCAGGACCGGCATGCCGGGGATCAGGGCGATCACGCCCGAGGCCGCCGACACCATGCCCAGGCTGATGGGGTTCATCGCCAGCTGGGTGACCAGGGCCTGGTCCGTGGCGCCGTCGACGCCGGCGTTGGAGACCAGGAAGCCGGCCGCGATGGAGATGATCAGGGCGGGGATCTGGGTCACCAGGCCGTCGCCGATGGTCATGATGGTGTAGGTCGAGGCGGCCTGGCCGAGGGGCAGGCCGTGCTGGAAGGTCCCGATCAGGATCCCGCCGATGATGTTGATCGCCACGATGATGAGGCCGGCGATGGCGTCGCCGCGCACGAACTTCGAGGCGCCGTCCATCGAACCGAAGAAGGTGGATTCCTGCTCCAGCTCCTTGCGGCGCCGGCGGGATTCCTCCTGGTCGATCAGGCCGGCCGAGAGGTCGGCGTCGATCGCCATCTGCTTGCCGGGCAGGGAGTCGAGGGTGAAGCGGGCGGCCACCTCGGCGATCCGGCCGGAGCCCTTGGTTATGACCACGAAGTTCACGATCACCAGGATGGCGAAGACGATCAGGCCGATCGTGAAGTTGCCGCCCGTCATCAGGCGACCGAAGGCCTCGATCACCTGGCCGGCGCCGTGCAGGCCCTCGTGGCCATTCGACAGGATCAGCCGGGTCGAGGCCACGTTCAGGGCCAGCCGGAACAGGGTTGTGACCAGCAGGACGGTCGGGAAGGCGGTGAAGTCCAGCGGCTTCTTGATGAACAGCGAGGTCATCAGGATGAGGATGGACGAGGCCAGGGAGATGGACAGCAGGGCGTCCAGCAGGAAGGCCGGGACCGGCAGGATCAGGAGGACCAGGACCGAGACCACGCCCAGCGCGAGCGCGACCTCGCCCCGCAACAGCCATTTCATGACCGTGGCGGGGGTGATCCGCTGCGAGGCGGGCCCGGCGAATGTGGTGTCGGTCACCCTTCAGCTCCTCAGGCGGCGCTCGCGCCCATCTGCGGGGCGGGCACGCTGACTCCGGCCTCGGAGTACTCCTTCAGCTTGTTGCGGAGCGTCCGGATCGAGATGCCCAGGATGTTGGCGGCGTGGGTCCGATTGCCCAGGCAGTGCTGCAGGGTGTCGATGATCAGCTGCTGCTCCATGGCCGCAACGGTCTGGCCGACGAAGCTGCGCGACACGGCCTCGGCGGCCGTGGCGGCGGCCTGTGCGGTGCGGATGGCGGGATCGGCCGGGCCCAGGGGCTGGCCGTCCGGCAGGCGGATCGCGGACTCATCGATCTCCGTCCCGCTGGCCAGCAGGACGGCCCGGTGCATGGCGTTCTCCAGCTCGCGGACATTGCCCTGCCAGCGGTGGGCCAGCAGCCGGCGGCGGGCCTCCCCGGAAAGGGGCAGGGGCGCCAGCCCGTTCGCCGCCGCGTACTTGCGGACGAAGTAGTCGGCCATGGGCAGGATGTCGCCCGGACGCTCCCGGAGCGGCGGCAGGCGGAGGTTCACGACGTTCAGGCGGTAGAGGAGGTCCTCGCGGAAGGTCCCCTCGCGCACGGCCTGGACCAGGTCGCGGTTCGAGGTGGCGAGGATCCGGATGTCCACCTTCACGGGCTGGGAACCGCCCACCCTGTCGATCTCGCGCTCCTGGATGGCCCGCAGCAGCTTGGCCTGCAGCCGGGCGTCCATCTCGGAGATCTCGTCCAGCAGCAGGGTCCCGCCGTTGGCCTCCTCGAACTTGCCGATCCGCCGCGCGAGGGCCCCGGTGAAGGCGCCCTTCTCGTGGCCGAAGAGTTCGCTCTCCAGCAGGTTCTCGGGGATGGCCGCGCAGTTGACCGAGATGAAGGGTTTGCTGGCGCGCCGGGACTTCTGGTGCACGTGTCGGGCGACGATCTCCTTGCCCGAGCCGCTTTCGCCGGTGATCAGGATCGACGCCTCCGAAGGCGCCACCTGCTCGGCCATGGAGATCACCGCCTTCATGGCGGCGTCCTCGGCGATCATCGGGCGGTTGTCGTCGGACACCGCGGCGAGGACGGCGGCGATCATCTCCGCGTCCGGGGGCAGGGGGATGAATTCCTTGGCCCCCGCCCGGATGGCGTCCGCCGCCTTGCGGGCGTCGGGGTCCACGCCGCAGGCGACGACCGGCGCGCGGATGCGCTCGGCCTCGTTGGCGGCGATCAGCGCCCCGATGTCCAGGCTGTAGTCCACCAGCAGGAGGTCGGCCCCCTGGCCGGCGCGCAGGGCGTGGGTCGCCGCCGCGATCGTCTCCACGTGGCTCACCTTGGCGCCCTGGGCCATCGCCATCTTCACGGCGGAGGCCAGTTGCCCGTTCAGTTGTCCAACGACCAGAAGCCGCATGTGTCCGTCTCCACTACGCCGCCCGGGCCCTAGGCCTGGGTGTCGCCGTCCTTGATGATTTCCGTCATGGTCACGCCCAGCCGCTCGTCGACGATGACCACCTCGCCGCGCGCCACCAGGCGGTTGTTCACGTAGATGTCGATCGCCTCGCCGACCCTGCGGTCGAGCTCGAGCACGCTGCCCGAGTTCAGCTGCAGGAGCTGGGAGACGCTCATCGTGGCCCGGCCGAGGACGGCCGAGATCGACACCGGCACGTCGAAGATCGGGGCGAGGTCGCTGGCCGTCTTCTCCCCGTCGTCCGTGGGCGGCTCGAGCGGGGAGTCGGCGGGGCCGAGTTCATCGAGTTCGAGTTCGTTGTCGCTCATGACGTCCTAGCCTTCCCGGAGGGGGTCGAGAGGTTCAGCATGCAGGCCTTCGGTGGCGAGGGCCGCCTTGAGGGCCGCCCAGACGCGCTGGGCCGCCTCGTCGGGGTCGTAGCTGGCCGACCCGTCGCCGAAGTCGAGGGTGAAGGCGGCGCCGGTGTGGCCGGCGTCCTCCCGGACCAGGATCTGGCCGTTGAAGCCGCCCGCCGCGGCGGTGGCCGCCAGCAGTTCCTGGAGGCCCTCGCCCAGTCCCGGCGCCACCGTGACCAGCAGGCGGGGCTCGGACTCGATCTCCCGCGCCAGGCTCTCCAGGGCCTTCTGCAGGGCGGCCTTCGGGAACATCTCCAGCAGCTCGCCGGCGATGGCCCGCGCGCAGGCGAGGGCGAGGGCGGCCGATCCTTCGCGGTGGGCGTGGGCGACCCGCGCCAGGCCGCCCAGGGCCTGCTCGGCGCTCCTGGCGATGTCGGAGAGGGCCCGGGCCTGCACGGCGCCCATGTCGCCCAGCGCCTTCCGCTCGCCCTCGGCGAAGGCCTGGGCGCGGATCGCCTCGACCTCCTCGGCGTTGAAGTAGCGCTTCTGGCGCGGCGCGGAGCGGGTCACGCCGCCGCTGCCGTCGAAGACGGTGTCGAAGCCGAATTTCTCGAGGGCGGGGCCGGACATCAGTAGATCAGCTCGTCATCGCCGCTGGAGCCGGCCAGCATGATCTCGCCCTTCTGGGCCAGGTCCTTGGCCGTCTGGACCATGGCCATCTGGGCCTGGTCGACATCCCGAAGGCGCACGGGGCCCATGTTCTCCATGTCCTCCCGAAGGATCCGCGCCGCCCGCTCCGACATGTTGGAGAAGAAGAGCCCGCGAAGGTCCTCCGAGGCGCCCTTGAGCGCCAGGCCCAGCTGGGACTTGTCGACGGCGCGGAGCAGGGTCTGGACCCCGCCGGGATCGAGCTTGGACAGGTCCTCGAAGACGAACATCAGGGCCCGGATCCGCTCGGCGCTGTCGCGGTTGCGTTCCTCCAGGGCCGAGATGAAGCGGGTCTCCGTGGCCCGGTCGAAGGAGTTGAAGATCTCGGCCATCATCTCGTGGCTGTCGCGCTTCGAGGTGCGGGCGAGGTTGGACATGAACTCGGTGCGGAGGGTCTGCTCGATCTTGTCGAGGATCTCCCGCTGCACGGGCTCCATCCGCAGCATGCGGGTGACGCACTCCATGGCGAAGTCCTCGGGCAGGGCGCCCAGCACCCGCGAGGCGTGGTCCGGCTTGATCTTGGACAGGACGACGGCGACGGTCTGCGGGTACTCGTTCTTCAGGTAGTTCGCGAGGACGCCCTCGCTGACATTGCCCAGCTTGTCCCACATGGTCCGGCCGGCCGGACCCCGGATCTCCTCCATCAGGTTGTCGACCTTGTCGGGGTCGAGGAAGGAGGCGAGCAGGCGCTGGGTCTGCTCGAAGGAACCCATCACCGTCCCGCCGCCCGAGACGTTGGAGATGAACTCCACCAGCAGGGCCTCGACGACGGACGAGTTGACGTTGCCGAGGGTGGCCATGGCCTGGGAGACCTCGCGGATCTCCTCCTCGTCCAGCATCTGCCAGATCGCGGTGTTGTCCTCGCCCAGGGTGAGGAGGACGATGGCCGCCTTTTCCGGCCCGGTCAGCTGGGACGGGTCGGTGATCGTGGCGGACTTGGAGGAGGCCTTGCTCATGAGGGCTGGTGCAGCCAGGTGCGGAGCATGGCGACGGACTCCTCAGGGTGGGATTCCACGAACTCGGCCACCCGCCGGATCGAGCTGGCCTTCACCTGGCCCTCGATCTTGGCGATCTCGATCCTCTGCTCCATCTCGGACTGGTCCGGCCCGGGCAGGGCCAGGGGCTCGCCGGTGGAGGGGTCGGTGGGCAGCATCATGCTCTGGCCATCGACCGTGGTGACCAGCCGGGTGACGCCGGTCCGGGGTCCGGCCGAGCCGTTGAACAGGGGGCGGACCACGAAGAAGATGGTCAGGAGGGCGACGATCAGCAGGATCACCCACTGGACGATCTGCATGATGTCGTTCTTGTCGAAGCCCATCAGGGGGCTGGCGGTGACCACGCCGCCGCCGCTGTCGGCGCTGGGAAACTGGACGTTGATCACCGTGACCTGGTCGCCGCGCTGCTGGTCGAAGCCGACCGCGGTGCGGACCAGCTGCTCGATCCGCTGCATCTCCGCCGCGGGACGCGGGGTGTAGGCGCCGGGCTTGCCGTCCTTGCCGGCGGGCGCCGTGACGCCGTCGACCGCCACCGCGACGGACAGCCGCTTGACCTGCCCGGGCTCCTTCACCTCGGTCCGGATGGTCTTGGAGATGTCGTAGTTGGTGGTCGTGCCGGTCCGGCCGGAGGTCGAGGCCACCGTGCCATCCGGGTTCGGGGGCGCGCCGGGGATGTTGGCGGCGGCGGTCACCTGCCCGTTCGGGTTGGGCTGGTTCTCGTTGGCGTTCTCCTCGCTGGTGGTCTCGGATCGGACCACCTGGCCGTCGGGATCGAAGGTCTCTTCCTGGATGGTGACCTGCGAGAGGTCGAGTTCGGCGGTGACGTTCACCCGCGCCTTGCCCGGGCCGACCACGCCCTCGACCAGGGTCTTCACAGTCTTGGCGATCCGGGCCTCGACGGCCGACTTGCGCCCGTCCGCCGCCATGGCGTCGCCCTCGGCGCCCCCCGACAGGGTCTTGGCGTGCTGGTCGACCACCGTGACCCGGTCCGGCTTCATGTTGGGGACGGCGCCGGCGACCAGGTTCTGGATGGCGCGGACCTGGTCCGGGGTCGGCTCCCGCGCCCCGACCGCAATGCTGACCGATGCCGACGGCTGCTGGATCTCGTCCTCGAAGAGCTCCTTCTTGGGAAGGACGAGGTGGACCCGCGCCGAGGTGACGCCGTCCAGGCTCTGGATGGTGCGGGCGAGCTCGCCCTCCAGGGCGCGCTGGCGGTTCAGCTGCTGGACGAAGTCGGTCTGCCCGACCACGCTGGACTGGTCGAAGATCTCGTAGCCCACGGACCCCGCCGTCGGCAGGCCCTTGCCCGACAGCAGGAGCCGGGTCGAGGCCACCTCGTCGCGGGCCACCATGATGGTCGAGCCGTCGCCCTTGGCCTCGTAGCGGATGTTGGCCTGGTCGAGGGCCTTGGTGATCTCGCCGGCCTCCTTGAGGTCCAGGTTCGAGTAGAGCAGGGCGTTGGGACGGCCCATGTTCATGAAGATGGCGGCCAGGGCGGCGGCGATGCCGATCCCGATCCCCGCAAAGGCGGCGAGGCGGCCCAGTCCGAATCTCTGCAGCGAGGCGAAGAACCCGTTCACGGTCCGCAGTCTCCCCCGTCGGCCCAAAGGCATGCAGTTCCTGCCGACGAATAGGCAGGAATTACCCAGTGCTTGGTAAACGAGACGTTTACGGCCGCCTCAGGCGGCGGCGCCTAGCCGGCCCAGGGAGACAGGCCGCCCCACAGGGCGAGCAGCAGGCCGAAGCCGAGGGAGACCAGGACGGTCACCACGAAGCCCGCCCTCCGGCGGGGCGACCAGCTGTCCAGCCGGCGACCGCTCCGCAACACGAAGGGCAGGAGTCCGGCCCCCACCAGCCCCAACAGGGTGGCCACGAGGGCGCAGGCCGAGGCGGCGAGGAGGGTCAGGCCGGGCCAGCTGTAGATCAGCTCGCTCTCCGGGGTGGTCGCTGACCAGAGGAAGAAGAGGCCCAGGGCCGCCAGCCAGAGAACGGCCTGGAGGGCCTGGAGGGCCCCCGCGCGGGCCTGGATGGAGGTCTGGCGGAAATCGCGACGGTTGCGGAACAGGGCGGCGCCGAGGGCGAGGATCGAGGAGAGGGCGGTCGCCGCCGCCGCCGCGCCCAGCAGGCCTGTCCGGCTCCAGAAGGGCGAGCGCTCGTAGACCTGGGTGTTGAGCGCCGTCAGCATCCGCACGGCCCTGCCGTCCTCGATCACGAAGACCCTGCGCTCCCAGCCGGTGTCGGAAATGAACCTGCCGCCGGTGACGGAACCCTCGGGAACCCAGGTCTGGACCCGGCCGCCCTCGCGGGTCAGCAGCCGGCCCTCGGGGGTGACTTCGACGCGCATCTCGCCTGAGAGGCGCTCCAGCATGCCCTCAAGCCCGGAATAGGCCCGGCGCGTCCCGAGATAGCGGCCCTCGTAGAGCTTGCGCTGGGCGTAGAGGGCGGGCGCGGGCGGCCGCGGCCAGTCTCCCTGGCGCCCGAGGATCTCCTCGACCACCCGGGCCGGGAGCCTCTGGGTCAGGACCCGCCCGGTGCTTGTATTTGTGCTGACGAAGATCCCGAGGCCCAGTTGCGGGACCAGGGTCATGTTGGTCATGAAGGTCCGCGTCGCCCCGTCGTGGCCGAAGCCCTCAAGCCCGCCGGGAAGGGCGTAGGCGATGAAGCCGTGCCGCCAGCCATTGATCCCCGGCGGCGTGCGCCGCAGGGGCGTGCGAAGGGCCCGGGCCGTCGCCTCGCCGTAGAGCCGGCCCTCGCCCACCCGGCCGCCGTCCAACAGGGCGATCATGTAGCGCGCCATGTCGCTGGCCGTGGACGAGGCCGAGCCCGCAGGACCAACCTGTCCGATGAACTCGAAGGGCTCCTGCCGGAAGCCCGCCCCGGTCCAGGCGTATCCCCGGGACAGGTCGGCGGCCAGGTTCGCCGCCATCGGCGCCGGCAGGTCCGTCCGCGCCGGCCGCGGTTCCCGGAAGGTCGTGCGGCCAAGGCCCAGGGGCTCGAAAAGGCTCTCCTCGGCGAGACGTTCGAAGGTCTTCCCGGACGACCAGGCCGCCGCCTCCCCGGACAGGGCGGCGCCGTAGTTCGAATAGCTCGACATCCGGCCGACCGGGTGGACCCGCCTGGGCCTCTCCTGCCGCAGGTAGACCGCCAGGGGCCGGATGCGCGCCGGGTCGCGCTCGAAGAGATGGCCAAGCGCCCGGTCCTCGAAGCCGCCGGAATGGGACATGAGGCTGCGCAGGGTGACGGGGCGGGTGAAGCCCTGGTCCCGCACCTGCACCGGCTCGGGCAGGAAGAGGTTGACCGGGGCGTCCAGCCTCAGCCGTCCGGCCTCGACTTCCTTGAGCACGGTGAGCCAGGTGAAGGTCTTGGAGACCGATCCCAGCCGGAACAGGGTCCGGTCCGGATCGACGGGCCGCCGCGGCGAGAGGTCGGCGGCCCCGTACCCCTTCTTCAGCAGGACCTGTCCATCCTGGACGATGGCCACCGTGGCGCCGACGATGTGGTCCTGCACGAGGGAGTCGCGCACGATCCCGTCCACGAAGGCTTCCAGCTCTGCGGCCGGCGGCGTCGGGCGGACAGGCGGCGGGACCGTTGCCTGGGATGCCGGCCGGACGGGCGGGGCGGCGGGCGCTGGCGACTGGGCGAGGGACGGCGGCCCGGACAGCAGGGCGAGGAGGCCCGCAAGGCCTGCGGCGACCACGGATCGCCTCATGGCGGCGATCTCTGGGGGAAGGCGTAGAGGGGCAGCACCGGCCTCAGCTGCGCGCCGATGAAGATCTGGGGCTCCGACGGCGGACTCACCTTCTCGCGGATCTCCCGGTCGGCCACGCAGGCCCTGACCCGGTCGGCGAGGGCCGGGAAGTCCTTGGCGCTGGGCGCGCTCTGCAGGAAGCACTCATCGAAGAAGGGATAGCGGTTGGACTCTCCGCAGCCGAAGGAGGTGCGGTCCGGACGCGCCGCCGTCAGCACCATCCGGTTGGCCGCGCCGAGTTCCGGCACGAAGACCCCGGAATAGCAGGCGGAGATGACGGCGATGGTGGGCCGCGTCCCGCAGGTCCGGTCGAGGATGGCCGAAAGGATGCCCGGGGGCAGGATGGACTGGTCCACCACGACCCCCTGCGGCGCCCCATGGGACGTGAAGTAGACGAGGCAGCCTTCCGGGGTCCGGGCCGCCAGCGCGTTCAGGCCCTCGAAGATGGCCCGGATGTCGGACTTGCCGAGCTTCTCGCGCGCATAGCGCTCGGGGTGGGTCGAGTACTGGACGATGTTCGAGGCCGAAAAGCCCATCCGGACCAGCTCCGAGGCCACGTCCCTTCGGGCGTTGTCGAAGGCCTCGGTCGGGCCGCCCCGGGAGCCCCGCCAGTCCCCGGCGACGACCAGGGCGCCCCAGTTCCGGAACGGGGACTCCGCCGCCACCGCCCGCCCTGCGACCGCCTGCAGCAGGGCGATGACCAGGAGGACGGGGAGGGCGCGGGAGAACATCTAGCTCTTGTAGGACTTGAAGGGCGTCGGCACCGCCGTGCCCGTCGCCTTGGCCAGCAGCCGCCCCTCGGGGTCGTAGAGCTCGCCCTCCGTGAAGGCGAGGGTCCGTCCCCACTTGGCCACCCGGCCGACCCCGCGGATCGGCCCGGGCTGGGCGGGCCTGAAGAAGGAGGTCTTCATCTCCGCCGTCGGCGCCACATGGGTCATGCCCGAGGCGACCATGCAGGCCACCGACATGCACTCGTCCAGCATGGCGCAGAGATAGCCGCCCTGGATCTGCTTCATGGGGTTCAGGAGCAGTTCGGCGCGGGCCTCGAAGGCGACTTCGACCGACTTGTCGGCCTGGCTCACCGCCGTGATGCGGAAGCCCAGGGTCTGGGAGCCGGTCGGCTGGTTCTTCGTGCGGTGGAACCGGGCGAGGATGGCCTCGTCGGTCAGGGGCTCAGCGGCTTCCGCGGCGCCGGCTTCCTTTGGGGTGTCGGACACGGGCGGACCTCACTTCTTCCGGAAATGGTCAAGGGACACGACGTTCGGCGCCCCGGCCTCGGCGTCCTCGACGGCGGCGGGCCCCGGCGTTGCGGGCTTCTGCGCCGGCTGCGGCTCGGGCGCGGCCTCGGCGTCGAACTGCAGGAGGAACTGGACGCTGGGGTCGTAGAACCGCGTCAGGGCGGCGTAGGGCACCACCAGGGACTGCGGGCGCCCGCCGAACTTCAGGGTGACGCCGAAGTCCTGTTCGCCGACCTCGAGGTCCCAGAACTGGTGCTGCAGGACGATGGTCATCTCGTCCGGGTAGCGCGACAGCAGCTCCTCGGGCCCCTCGACCCCGGCGGCCCCGGTCTTGAAGGTCAGGTAGAAGTGATGTGCGCCCGGCAGCCCGCCCGGCGCGCCGGCCCGGAGCAGGGCGGTGCGGACGACCCCCCTCAGGGCGTCCTGGGCCATGGCCTCGTAGTTCATCAGGTCCTGGGCGGGCGGTTCCTGGGCCATGAGGGTCCTGTCGGGCGGGGTTGCCGGGCCAAACTAGCGCTCCCGGCGCCGGGCGCAAGTCGCCATCCCCGCCGGGGGCGGGCCGGAGCGCGATGTCAGGGAGCAAGGTGGGGGGGTTCTGTTGCCAGGCCCCCCCCGGGCCCCGCCTGACGCTGCTAAGACGCCAGGACTTCAGGTCGAAACCCGTCGGGTCGCTTACGCGGCCAGACGAACTTCTTCAGCGAAGTTGTCGTTCGCAGTTAGTTTAAAGCCCGAAACGGTGGGCCAGGCCGGGAGAAAGCAACACCTTTACACGTCTGTCGATGCTGATCGGCCCCGCACCGCCCCGCCAGGGCGGGGGAAAGGTTTTGGTGGAGCCGCCGGGAATCGCACCCGGGTCCAGTCCGCTTATTTCGTGCGCGTTTATCCCCATAGTCCGGCAAGCCGGACGTCGCGAATATAGGTCCGGCCCATCGAATTCTCAATCCCTGCGGGCATGAAGTGCAGTGATAGGGGGGTGTGGTGAATTGCCTATTCACCCTCTTTAGTTTTTGGGCCACCCTCATCACACCAACAAAAAGGGAGGGCGCAATGTCCAAGTTGATCGCCGAGTTCATCGGCACCTTTACCCTGGTGCTTTTCGGCTGCGGCTCGGCCGTGCTCGCAGGAGTTGACAACGTCGGCCAGCTCGGAATCTCACTCGCCTTCGGCGGCGCAATCATCGCCATGGCCTATGGCATCGGCTCGATCTCGGGCTGCCACGTCAATCCGGCCGTCAGCCTGGCCGCCTTCATCGCCGGGCGGATGAACGCCAGGGACATGGTCAGCTACTGGGTGGCCCAGTTCGCGGGGGCCCTTGTCGCCGCCGGCGTGCTCGCCGTCGTGAGCGGCCAGACGGCCAACCTCGGGCAGAACGGGTTCGGGCCGGGCTATCTCGGCGAGTACACCATGCAGTCCGCGCTGATCTTCGAGATCGTCATGACGGCCCTGTTCGTCATCGTCATCCTGGGGTCGACCTCCGAGAAGGCCCCGGCGGGCTTTGCCGGCGTGGCGATCGGCGTCACCCTCGCCGTGATCCATATCGTTGGCATCCAGGTGACCGGCGTTTCCGTGAACCCGGCGCGCAGCTTCGGACCCGCCGTCCTGGTCGGCGGACCGGCCCTCGCCCACCTCTGGCTCTTCTTCGTCGCCCCGGCGATCGGGGCCGTGATCGGCGCCCTGCTCTATCGGGTGCGCCTGCTGTCCTGACGCGGACAGCGAAGGGCTGAAGGGCGGCCCGGGGCGAAGGTCCCGGGCCGTTCCTTTTTCAGATGGTCTCTGCGCCGCGGGTGATCGACAGCACGCCCGTGCGGGCCAGTTCGACAAGCCCGAGGGGACGCATCAGGTCGATGAACTTGTCGATCTTCGACGAGGCCCCCGTCACCTCGAAGATGAAGCTGTCGATGGTCGTGTCCAGGACCCGTGCCCGGAAGATCTCGCTGATCCGCAGGGCTTCCACGCGGTCCGCGCCGACCCCCCGCACCTTGACCAGGGCCAGTTCACGCTCAAGCCCGTTCGGGTCCCGGGTCACGTCCTGGACGTGCCGGGCGGCCACCATCTTCTGGAGCTGGGCCTCGATCTGCGCCAGCACCTGGGGCGCGCCGCGGGTGACGATCGTCACCCGGCTGGTGTGCGCCTTCCGGTCGGTCTCGGCGACCGTCAGGCTCTCGATATTGTAGCCGCGGGCTGCGAAGAGGCCGACAAGCCGGTGCAGGACGCCGGGCTCGTTGTCGACCAGGATGGCGAAGGTGGCGAGGTTCTCGGCCTGGTCCTCATGGGCCAGGTCGTAGACAGAGGCGGGCTGGGGGTCGGTCATGGCGCTCTCGCAGGACTGTGCCCGGCAGGTGTCACAAGCCGGCGGGCTCGGCAAGGGCTGGCCGCAGGCGCTCGGAATGTGACAGTTATGTGAAGGTCGCCCGAGTCGTCGCCTGGGACGGCTTCCGGGGGCGGAAGGGGAGGGTGGTTATGTTGGCTTGGTTTCAGGCCCTGCTGCCGCGCGAGGAACGTTTCTTCGATTTCTTCGAGGCCCACGCCGCCGCCCTGAAGTGCGGGGCGGGAGCCCTCAGGTCCGTTCTGGATGGCGGTGATGACGTTCCCGCCCACTGCGCGGAAGTCGTGCGGCACGAGGCGGCGGCGGACGAGATCGCCCGGCAGGTCCAGCTCGCCGTGCGTCGGACCTTCATCACGCCCTTCGACCGCAGCGACATCCGCGACCTGGCCGGCGCCCTGGACGACGCCATCGACCAGATGCACCGGACGGCCAAGACGGTGCTGCTGTTCGACCAGCGCGAGTTCGAGCCGGACATGCGGGCCCTGGGCGACCTGATCCTCCGGGCGGCGGACCTGACGCAGGAGGCCATCCCCCTGCTCAGGAACCTCCGGGCCGGGGCGGCGCGCCTCAACGCCATCGCCGAGGAAATCACGGCCATCGAGGAAGAGTCGGACAGGCTGTGCGACGAGGGGCGCAGGGCCCTCTACCTCGGCGCAGGCAGGACCGACCCCACCGTCTTCCTCGTCCGGGGAGAAATCTACCAGAACCTCGAGAAGGTGGTGGACCGCTTCGAGGACGTCTCCAACCAGATCAGCGGCATGCTGATCGAGCACCTCTAGGCGCAGGCGTGGATCCCGGGTCCGCCTTCCTGGTGCTTGTCGCCCTCGTGGCGGTGGCCCTGCTGTTCGACTTCCTGAACGGCCTCCATGACGCCGCCAACTCCATCGCCACCATCGTCTCGACCCGGGTGCTTTCGCCCGGCGCGGCGGTGATCTGGGCCGCCTTCTTCAACTTCATCGCCTTTCTCTTCTTCGGCCTGCACGTGGCCCAGACCATCGGCAAGGGGATCATCACCCCCGGCATCGTCGATGATGCGGTGATCTTCGGCGCCCTTGGCGGGGCCATCGCCTGGAACGTGGCGACCTGGCTGGCCGGCATACCCTCGTCCAGCTCCCACGCCCTGATCGGCGGCCTGCTGGGGGCAGGGATCGCCAAGGCGGGCGGCGTTTCCCCCGTCCTCTGGCCGGGCGTGCTCAAGACAATGGCCGGCATCGTGGTCTCGCCGGCCCTCGGGTTCGGCCTCGCCCTGCTGCTGGTCCTTGTCGTCTCCTGGGTCTTCGTCCGGGTCTCGCCGGTGCGCGCGGACGGCGTCTTCCGCCGGCTGCAGTTCGTCAGCGCCTCCCTCTTCTCCCTCGGGCACGGGGGGAATGACGCCCAGAAGACCATGGGGATCATCACGGCCCTGCTCTACTCGCACGGCGTCCTGTCCGGGGAGTTCCACGTCCCCTTCTGGGTGGTCCTGTCCTGCCAGGCGGCCATGGCGCTCGGCACCCTCTTCGGCGGCTGGCGCATCGTCCAGACCCTCGGCTCGCGCATCACCCGCCTGACCCCCCAGCAGGGCTTCTGCGCGGAGACCGGCGGGGCCATCCCCCTCTTCCTCGCGACACATATCGGCGTCCCCGTATCCACGACTCACACCATCACTGGGGCGGTGGTCGGAGTGGGCGCCGCGCGGCGGGTCTCGGCGGTGCGCTGGAACCTGGCGACGGGCATTATCTGGGCCTGGGTCATCACCCTGCCCATGTCGGGCCTGATGGCTGCAGGCTTCTATGGGATCGGCCGCCTTCTCGGCCTGGGAGACGCCTGATGGGCGGGCGATCAAGGAGCGGCGGGCCACCGTCGGGCAAGCCGGCCCGGCTCGACCAGTTCGCGGCCCTGCCCTGGCGCCTCTCGGCCGACGGCGCCGTGGAGGTCCTTCTCATCACCTCCCGTGAGACCCGTCGCTGGGTCATACCCAAGGGCTGGCCCATGAAGGGCCTGAAGCCGCACCAGGCCGCCGCGCGGGAGGCCTGGGAGGAGGCCGGGGTGGAGGGCCGGATCGGCTCCCGCCGCGTCGGCGCCTTCGACTACGACAAGCGCCTGTCCAGCGGCGCCCTGCAGCCGGTCCGGGTCGAGGTCTACCCCCTGAAGGTCGGGATCATCCACGAGGACTGGCCAGAGGCCGCCCAGAGGGAGCGGGCCTGGGTCGCCCCCTCCGAGGCCGCCGGCCGGGTCGACGAGCCCGGGTTGGCCCGGATCCTCTCCGCCTTCACCGGCGCGGCGAGCTGAGCCTCAGGCCCTCCGGGCGGTGATCGGCAGCGGATTGCGCAGCATCTCGCCCTTCATGGTCCCGACCCCGGCGGTGGGGGAGACCGGCAGGGCGAGGATCTTGTGCACCGTCTCCATGCCCTCGATCACATAGCCGAAGCAGGCGAAGCCCAGGTTGTCGCCCTTGGCCGTCGGGTCGGCGTCCAGGTAGGCCTGTTCGCCGGCGCAGATGAAGAAGTCGGACGTCGCCGTCCCGGGGGCCCGCCGCCCCATGGAGATGGCCCCGTCCGTGTGCTTCAGTCCGGTCTTGCTGGTGGGCTCGTGCCGGACGGGGGGCAGGAGAAAGGCCGGGTTGTTCTGCAGTCCGCCCTGGATGACCCCGTAGTCGAACACCTCGGCCCCCGGCGGGACCGACCTGCGGTAGAAGGTTCCCTTGTCCATCCGCCGCTCGTCCACATACCTCAGGAAGTTGGCGGTCGTGGCCGGGGCCTTGTCCCCCCGCAGTTCCAGCAGGATGTCTCCCAGGCGGGTGGACAGCTTCACCCGCACCACGCCCGGCGCACCGGCCGCAAAGGCGGGGCCGCCTGCGGCCGCGACGGCGGCGGCGGCCAGGATGTCTCGGCGTCGGATCATGTACAGGGCCTCCCTCGCCGGCGGAGCCTAGACCGGGGCCGGGCTTCGGGAAACCCGTCCGGCTCAGGCCTCGGCCGCGGGGGCTTCCACCTCGACGCGCACGCCGGCCCAGCGGTTGAGGGTCGCGACCAGCCGCGCCGGGACGATCGGCTTGCCGATGTGGTCGTTCATGCCGGCCCTTTCCGCCTCCGCGACATGCTCCGGCAGGACGTTGGCCGACAGGGCGACGATCGGGGTGGTTCGGTTCTCCTGCGACAGGCGGCGGATCGCCCGGGCGGTGGCGAAGCCATCCATCCCCGGCATCTGCAGGTCCATGAAGATGAGGTCGAACCTCTGACGCACGGCGATGGAGACGGCTTGTGCGCCGCCGGCGGCCTCCTCGACCTCCTGACCGGCCGCTTCCAGCAACACGCGGACGAGTTCACGGTTCGCCTCCAGGTCATCCACGACGAGGATCCGGAGCCGCTCGCCGGCTTCCGCCGAGAGGTCCGCCCCGCCGACCATCGGGGCCGGGCCCTCGGCGGGCGGGGCCAGGATGTCGAAGGTGAAGGTCGAGCCCGCCCCCGGCGCGGAGGCCGCCGAGATCGAGCCGCCCATCAGGGTCGTGAGCTGACGGCAGATCGAGAGCCCGAGGCCGGTCCCGCCGTACTGCCGGCTGATGGAGCCGTCCGCCTGGGTGAACCTCTGGAAGAGTTTCTCGACCTGGTCGTCCGGAATGCCCACGCCGGTGTCGGTGACGGAGATCTCCAGGCTGGTGCGGTCCGCGTGATAGCGGGCGTGGACGAGGATCGAGCCCGCTTCGGTGAACTTGATTGCGTTGCTGAGCAGGTTGGACAGGACCTGCTGCACCCGCGCGCGGTCGGCGACCAGGTATTCCGGCGTCTGCTCGGAGATCCGGACGTCGATCCGGAGGCCCTTGGCCCCGGCCTGTACGGCGAAGAGGTCCGTCGCCTCCTCCAGGAATCCCCGGAGATGGAAGGGCGTGGGGTCCAGGTCGACCTGGCCGGCTTCGAGCTTGGAGAAGTCCAGGATGTCATTGACGACCGCCAGCAGGGATTCGCCGCTCGCGATCACCTTGCGGATGTAGCTTCCGGCCTGGTCGGGAAGCTCGGGAAGCTGGGCGAGCAGGGACGAGAAGCCGATCACCCCCGTCAGGGGGGTGCGGATCTCGTGGCTCATGTTCGCCAGGAACTCGCTCTTGGCCTCGGCGGCCGCCTCGGCGCGGGTCTTGGCCTGGCGGAGGTCCTCCTCCAGCTCGCGCCGGCCCGTCACGTCCCGGAAGTTGATCACCGCCGAGCGTGGCCGTCCCTCGGGGTCCCGGATCGCGCGGGCATAGCCCTCCAGCCAGACGGGGTTCTCCGGACCGCCCCGGGGCAGGAAGCGGAACTCGCCGCGGATGTCCTGCTCGGCCGGCTGGTCGTCGAAGACCCGGTTCAGGAGCCTTGTCGCCTCGCCATGGTCGTCGGGGTGGATGTAGTCGATGGCCGAGCGGTTCAGCATCGAGTCCGGCGTGTAGCCCAGGCTCTCGACGGAGGGCGAGGCGTACAGGATGCGTCCCCCCGCGCTGACCCAGATGACGGTGTCCGTGACATTGTCCGCCAGCAGGCGCAGCCGGGCCTCGCTCTCGGCCAGGGCGGCCTCGCGCCGCCGCGCCTCGGTCACGTCAATGGAGATGCCGAAGATCGCGACCACCTCGCCCGATCCGTCGAACTCCGGGTTGGTCTGGGTCAGGATGACCTTTTCCCGGCCGTCGCGCAGGCGGCATGACGCCTCCACCTGCACCGGGACCCGCGTGGCGACGACCTCGCCGATCATCTGGCGGATGCGCACCTGGTCCGGGCCATCATAGAAGGCCATCACCTCCTCCAGGACCGGGCGCTCAGTCGCACGGTCGAAGCCGTAGAGTTCGTAGATGCCGTCAGACAGGGTTGTCCGGAAGGTCCGGAGATCGACCCGGAAATGCCCCATCCCCGCCAGTTGCTCAGCCAGAAGGGCGATCTTGTGGGCGTCCTCCACCTGCCGGGCCTTGGCTTCGCGCTCTGAAAGTACGCCTTCATAGGCCTGACGGCGCTCTCGCAGGGTCATGTAGACCGTCAGCGTCGCCGCCAGCAGGAGGATCAGTATGGACAGGTCCGACAGCAGGAGCTGGGGCGAGCGGGACTGGGCGTGCTCGAACGACAGGAAGATTTGTCGCGAGACCCCGGCCGCGAGGGGTGGGCCGAGGCGGATCCAGAGCTGGGCCGGGCGGCGATAGTCGACCACGATGGCCCGGAAGGCCATGGAGCCCCAGATCGCGATCGCCACCAGCGAGGCGTCGGCATGGGGTCCCCAGGTCAGGACAAGCCCGAGCGCCGAAGCCGCAAGGCTGCGGGACAGTTCAAGGAGGTCCCTGACCAGGGCGTTACGACGGCCGCTCGCCTTCAGGAGGCCCTCGGCGGCGGCGCAGGCCAGGATGAAACCCAGCCAGGCGAGGATCGAT
>JAPOKE010000258.1 GCA_029977805.1 Phenylobacterium parvum
GCGGTGAAGCTCCGCGCGCGCCTCGCACCTCGCCTCCGCTCCCGCGAGCTCCCGTCGAGCCCTCGCGAGCAGCGCCGGCGCGACGAATCCGCTCGGGCCCTCGCCCGGCCTCGCCGTCGCCTCCGCGGCGCCGATGGCGGCGATCAGCGCCGTCGCCGCCGCCGCGTCGGGGCACGCGCCGACGTCCGCGACGGCCCTGGCGAGCGACTCGCGCGCGGCGAGCTCCCGCGCGCGTCGGGACCCCGGCGCGTGCATGCGCGAGATCTCCGAGGCGGCGGCGCTCGGCCGGTAGCGACGGGCGGGGATCGTCGGCTGTACCTTGGTCGTCGTCGTCGTCGGCGGCGGCGCGCGCGGTCCGTGGCGTCGCGCGGCCGTCGTTGTGGACGCGGTGGTCTTGGCGGCGGCGCGTTCGATCCTCGCGGCGGCGGCGGTTCTCGACGACGGCGCCGTCGGCGGGTCGACGCGCGCGGCGGATCGATGTTGATTTTGTTGATGTTGATGT
>JAPOKE010000259.1 GCA_029977805.1 Phenylobacterium parvum
CCATAGAAAGCGGTACGTGAGCTGGGTTCAGAACGTCGTGAGACAGTTTGGTCCATATCCTGTGTAGGCGTTTAGAGCATTGAAAGGATCTCCCCTTTGTACGAGAGGACCAGGTGGGGACAGACCGCTAGTGTACCAGTTATCCCGCCAGGGGTAAACGCTGGGTAGCTATGTCTGGAGTAAATAACTGCTGAAAGCATATAAGTAGGAAGTTCACCTTAAGATGAGTGCTCTTTTGTCTCAACCGTTCAGTTTTACTGACAAATGAAAGACAAGGAAGGTCACGGCAAGACGAGCCGTTTGATAGGCATGAAGTAGAAGTGCAGTAATGCATTCTGAAGCTGACATGTGCTAATAGACCGAGGGATTTGATTTTGTATACCATAAGCAAGACTTGCTAGAATTTTCTAGGAAGCAATCGAGCTACTTTGGCTAACAAAGTAGTTCTTTTTCTTGGTGTCTTCGTCGAGGTCGAGACACAGCATCCCTTTCCGAACTGC
>JAPOKE010000026.1 GCA_029977805.1 Phenylobacterium parvum
GTGCGATCGTAGCCCGTGGCCGCAAAGGCGACCTTGGCCGCCTCCAGGATGGCCGCGCGCGTCGCCCCGGCGTCACGCCGGCGCGGCGGCGCGGCGGCCGGAGCCTCCGCGAGGTCGGTCATAGGTCGGGTCCCGGCTCAGTTCCGGGTCGGGATGATGACCGGCAGGGACTCGAAGCCGTGCACGAAGGCCGAGAAGTTGCGGACCGGCTCGCCGGCGAGGCGGATCTCGGGGAAGCGCTTCAGGATCTCTTCCCAGATGATGGTCAGCTGCAACTCGGCCACCCGGTTGCCCACGCAGCGGTGCACTCCGAAGCCGAAGGACATGTGGTGCCGGGACTGGTCCCGGTCGATGATGTAGGCGTTGGGGTTGTCGATCTCGTCCTCGTCCCGGTTGCCGGAGAGGTACCACATCACCACCCGGTCGCCGGCCTTGATGGTCTTGCCGCCCAGCTCGAAGTCGGTCTTCGCCACCCGGGCCATGTGGGCCAGGGGGGTCTGCCAGCGGATGGTCTCGGAGACCATGGACGGGATCAGGGCCGGGTTGGCGCGCAGCTTGTCGTACTGGGCCGGGAACTGGTTCAGGGCCACGACGCTGCCGGAGATGGTGTTCCGGGTGGTGTCGTTGCCGCCGACGATCAGCAGGAAGACATTCCCGCGATAGGTGTCGCGGTCCATGTTCCGGGTCGCCGGGTTGTGCACCAGCATGGAGATCAGGTCGGCCGACGGCTCGGCGTTGACCTTCTGGTTCCAGAGCTCCTCGAAGGCGCCGAAGCACTCGCCCATGGCCTGGAACTTGTGCTCCCAGCTCTTCACCGGGCCGTGGCCCGGCGGGTTGGTGACGATGTCCGACCAGTAGGTCAGCTTGCGGCGGTCCTCGAAGGGGAAGTCGAACAGGGTCGCCAGGGTCATGGCGGTCAGTTCCTTCGACACCAGGTCGACCCAGTCGAACTCCTTGCCGATGGGCAGGGAGTCGAGGATCAGGCCGGCCCGCTCGCGGACGATGGGCGCCATGCGCTGAAGGTTGGCCGGCGCCACGGTGGGGCTGACGGCCTTGCGCTGCGCGCCGTGCTCCGGCTCGTCCATGGTGATGAAGCCGGCGCCGCCGCCGGTCCGCGGCCGGGCCAGCTCGCCCAGCACCTTCTGCTGTTCGGCCAGGGCCACCAGGTTCGGCAGGGTGATGCCCTGGGCCGAGGAGAAGACGTCGTGGTTGGTGTCCACCGCCATGATGTCCTTCCACCGGGTCACGGACCAGTAGGGCCCGAAGTCGCTCTCGGCGGTGAAGTGGACGGGGTCCTCGCGCCGCAGGCGGGCGAAGACGGGCAGGATGGTGTCCTTCTGGAACCGGTCGGCGCGACCGGGATTCAGGAGCTCGAGGGGGGTTTCGTTGGCCTCGCGGATGGCCTCGTCGGAATCGATCCTGACGGCGATGTTCATGGCGCTCTCCCATTCCTGCCATTTTCACTGGCGGGACCGCGCACATCCGCAGCCTGCCGCAGCGAAACCCTGCCCCCGGCACGGGGTCATGTCAATGCGTGTTGACTTGTCAGGCCCGCCGGCGGGCGGGGCCGGGAGTCGGCCTCAGGTCTCGACCAGGTTCTGGTCGCGGGCCGCCGCCAGCATGGCCTTCTGGAGCTTCTCGAAGGCGCGGACCTCGATCTGGCGCACTCGCTCGCGGCTGACCCCGTACTGGGAAGCCAGGTCCTCGAGGGTGGTGGGCTCGTCCTTCAGCCGGCGCTCGGTCAGGATGTGCCGCTCGCGGTCGGTCAGCTCGGTCATGGCCGCTTCGAGCAGGCTCATGCGCTGGGTCCGCTCCTGGTCCTCGGCGACCTGGGTCTCCTGGCTGACGGCGCCGGTGTCCTCCAGCCAGTCCTGCCACTCGCTCTCGCCATCGACCCGCATGGGCGCGTTCAGCGAGGCGTCAGGCCCGGAGAGCCGGCGGTTCATGGAGACGACCTCGGACTCCTCGACGCCCAGCTTGGTGGCGATCAGCTCGACCTGGTCGGGGTGCAGGTCGCCCTCCTGGAAGGCGGAGATGGCGCTCTTGGCCTTGCGCAGGTTGAAGAAGAGCTTCTTCTGCGAGGCGGTGGTGCCCATCTTCACCAGGCTCCAGGACCGCAGGATGTATTCCTGGATCGAGGCGCGGATCCACCACATGGCGTAGGTGGCCAGGCGGAAGCCCTTGTCGGGCTCGAACTTCTTCACGGCCTGCATCAGGCCGACATTGCCCTCGGAGATCACCTCGCCGATCGGCAGGCCATAGCCGCGATAACCCATGGCGATCTTGGCCACGAGCCGCAGGTGGCTGGTGACCAGCCGGTGCGCCGCCTTCGGATCCTCATGCTCACGCCAGCGCTTGGCCAGCATGAACTCCTCGTCCTTGGTGAGCATGGGGAACTTGCGAATCTCGGTCAGGTAGCGCGACAGACCGCCTTCGGGGGTCATCACGGCCAGAGCGTTCGCGGACATCAGTCGGTTTCCTCCAGGCGGGAGGCGCGCAAAGACCCACCCCCCAAGTCGGAAATGACCTAGTGACCGAAAGCGGCGGCTTCAAGGCGAAGCCGGGCCAGGCGCGGTTACAATTCGGACAGGCGCGCCTCCAGGGCCGCCATGTCCGGGGGCGGGAGCGACTCGAACCTCAGGCTCTCGCCGGTCACCGGATGGACGAAGCCCAGCACCGCCGCATGCAGGGCCTGGCGGGAAAGGCCCGACGCCTTCAGCGCCTCCCGGACCGCGATCGCAGGGGCCCCCGAGCCATAGACGGGGTCGCCCAGGCAGGGACAGCCCAGCGAGGCCATGTGCACCCGGATCTGGTGGGTGCGGCCGGTCTCCAGCCTGCAGGTCACCCGGGCCGCCAGAGGCGCGCCGGGCGGCCCGAAGGTCCGCTCCGTCCGGTAGTGGGTCACCGCCTCCCGGCCGCCGCTCTTCAGCACCGCCATCTTCATCCGGTCGTGCGCCGAGCGGCCGATCCGCGTCCGGATCTCCCCGGCCGGCGGCCGCGGGGCGCCGCGCACCAGGGCGACATATCTGCGCTCGATGTCATGGGCGGCGAAGAGGGCGGCCAGGCCCTGGTGGGCGGCGTCGGTCTTGGCGGCGACCATGACGCCCGAGGTCTCCTTGTCCAGCCGGTGGACGATGCCGGGCCGCGCCACACCGCCGATGCCCGACAGCGAGGCGCCGCAGTGGTGCAGGAGGGCGTTGACCAGGGTCCCGTCCGGCACGCCTGGGCCGGGGTGCACGGCCATGCCGGCGGGCTTGTCCACAACGACCAGGAAGGGATCCTCGAACAGGATGGAGAGGGGGATGTCCTGGGCCGCCGGGATCGCCGCGGCCGGGGCCGGCACCGCCACCCGGTAGGTTCCGGGCGCCGGCCTGCCGGAGGGGTCCTTCACCGCCAGGCCATCCCGCGTGACCGCGCCGGACTCCATGAGGGCCCGCAGGCGCGCCCGCGACAGCTGCGGCAGGGCGTCCGCAAGCGCCCGGTCCAGCCGCCCCGGCGCCGCGGCGTCGAGGACCACCTCCAGGAGTTCGCCCCCTGTCGCCGCCCCGGCGTCCTCGTCATCGCGCTCGTGAGGGTCGCCCGCCTCAGTCATCATCCCATGATCCCGGTTGCGCGGTCCGGCGCAAGGCCCCCCTTTCCGGCATCGGCGGTCTGGACACGGGATTGTCATGGGGGTTCTGTAGGGCGCTGCGGACGGCCGGCTGGCCGGACCGATCGGGGGGAGTTGGACAAGATGAAGATTGATCGCCGCCGGGCCCTGGCCCTTTTCGGGGTGGGGGCCACCGCCGTCTCCGCCCCCGCCGCCGCACAGGACCGCCCGGTCCGCTTCGACCACGGGGTGGCCTCCGGCGACCCCACCGCTGACCGGGTCATCCTCTGGACGCGCATCACCCCCATGGATCCCTCGGGCGGCGCGATTTCCTATGAGTGGAGCCTCAACCCCATCGATCGCCGGGCCGGCGGATCCAAGTCCGGCCGCGGCACGACTTCGGCGGCCCGCGACTTCACGGTCAAGGTCGATGTCGGCGGCCTTGATCCCGGCCGGGCCTACACCTTCACCTTCACCTCGAACGGCGTCACCTCGCCCATGGGCCGCACCCGCACCCTGCCCGAGGGCCCGGTGGAGGACGCCGTCCTCGCCATCGCCTCCTGCGCCCTCTACCCGGGCGGCTACTTCAACGCCTACCAGGCCATAGCCGACCTGCCCCGGGTCGACGCCGTCCTGCACCTGGGCGACTACATCTACGAGTACGCCGCAGACGGCTACGGCGCCGAGACGGGGAAGAAGCTGGGACGCCTGGTCCGGCCGGCGCACGAGATCGTCAGCCTCTCCGACTACCGGAACCGACACGCCCAGGTGAAGACCGACCCCCAGCTCCAGGCGGCCCATGCCCGGGCGCCCTGGATCGTGGTCTGGGATGACCACGAGACCGCCAACAACAGCTGGGAGGGCGGGGCCGAGAACCACGAGCGGGACGAGGGGTCCTGGAACCGGCGCAAGGCCGCGGCCATCAAGGCCTATTACGAGTGGATGCCGATCCGCGAGCCGGACGGCGGCGGCTTCTCCATCAACCGGGCCTTCGAGTTCGGCGACCTCGCCACCCTCTTCATGCTCGAGACGCGCCTCACCGCCCGCGACGAGCAGCTGGACTATGGCAAGGACCTCAACGGCCCGGACGGCAAGCCCGACGTCGCCCGCTTCCGCAGGCGCCTGGCCGACCCGGACCGGCGGATGATGGGCCCGGCCCAGTCCGACTGGCTGCGCCGCGGCCTCGCCAATTCGGTCCGCACCGGCCGGACCTGGCAGGTCCTGGGCAATGAGGTGGTCATGGCCCGGGTCGGCGTGCCGGACATCCGCGCCGCCATGGGCCCCGAGAAGTTCGCGGAGGCCACGGCCGGCCTCGGTCCCGACGGGGTGCGTCGCATCGACCGCATGGCGGGGATCTCGAAGCTGGGCCTGCCCTACGGCCTGGACATGTGGGACGGCTATCCCGCCGACCGCCAGCGCCTCTACGGCCTGATCAGCCGGGCGAAGGCCAACGCCGTGGTCGTCTCCGGCGACAGCCACGCCTTCTGGGCCAACGAGCTCTACGACGCCCCCGAGGGCGGCAACCGGGTGGCCGTGGAGTTCGGCACGACCGGCGTCACCAGCCCCGGCGCCGGCGACGCCCTGCCCGGCGTGCCGGTGGGCCAGATCATGGCCGACGCCAACCGCGAGGTCGTCTATTCCGACCAGGCCGCGAAGGGCTTCGTCCTCCTCACCCTGGGCCGGACCCAGGGCAAGGCCGAGATGGTCGCCGTCTCCACCATCCTGGACACCAGGTTCACGACCAGCGTGCTGAAGACCTTCACCTTCACGCCCGGCCCCGGCGGGGTGTCCGGACTGAAGGAGGCCTGAGGCGTCTCAGCCGGCTTCGCGGTCCGGCCCGGCGCCCGGTACGGGGGCGAGGCCGGCGCCGTCCGGGGTCACGCTGCGGAAGAAGCAGGTTCGGGCGCCGACGTGGCAGGCGCCGCCGTCGCCCTGCGGCCGGACCCGCAGGAGGACCGCGTCCTGGTCGCAGTCGATGCGCACCTCCGCGACGACCTGGACCTGGCCCGAGGTCTCGCCCTTCTTCCAGAGGGCCTGGCGGGAGCGGCTGAAATAGACGGCCTCGCCGGAGGCCAGGGTAGCGCGCAGGGCTTCCGCGTTCATCCAGGCCAGCATCAGCACCTCGCCGGTGTCGGCGTGCTGGGCGATGGCGGCGATCAGGCCGTCAGGACCAAAGCGGGGGGCCAGGACGTCGCCGGTCTCCAGCGCCTCGACCGAGGGGGCCGCGGGGAAGTCGGCGGTCATGGCGGCTCCTACCGGCGGTTGACGAAGTCCAGGAAGCGCTGGCGCAGGCCGTCGTCCGTCTTGAAGACGCCGGTGAACTGGGTGGTGATGGTCGAGACGTGGCGATGGTGCAGGCCGCGGGTGGTCATGCACTGGTGGGCGGCGTCGACCAGGACGGCCACGCCGGCCGGGCGCAGGCTGTCGTTGATGGCGTTGGCGATCTGCTGGGTCAGGGTCTCCTGGTTCTGGAGACGGCGGGCGAAGATGGTCACCACCTTGGCCAGCTTGGAGATGCCGACGACGCGGTTGGTCGGCATGTAGGCCACGTAGGCCTTGCCCAGGAAGGGCGCCATGTGGTGCTCGCAGTGGCTCTCCACCTCGATGTCCCGCAGCATGACGATGTCGTCATAGCCCTGGACGTCCTCGAAGGTCTTGGACAGCTCCTTGGCGGGGTCTTGGCGGTAGCCCTCGAACCAGTCCTGGTAGGCGTCGATAACCCGCTTGGGGGTGTCGATCACGCCCTCGCGGCGGGGGTCGTCGCCCGCCCAGGCGATCAGGGTGCGGACGGCCTCCATGGCCTCCTCGCGGGTCGGGCGGCGCAGGGGCTCGAGGCCTGCGGGCACGGCGGCGGCGTTGGAGTCGGCGGAAGCGGCCATGGGATCATCCTTCACGCGCCGTGCGGCGGGTCGGGGGCGTCCCCAAAGTCCTTGGCCCGCCGGACGGCCAGCCTGTATACGGGAGCCGCCCCGCCGGGGGCAACCTCGCGCCGCATTCCACCAGGTCCGCCCCGTCCCATGCCGCTTTCGCTCTACGACACCCTGGCCCGCGCCAAGCGGCCCTTCGTCCCCGCCGATCCGGCCCGGGTGACGATGTATGTCTGCGGGCCGACGGTCTACAACTACGCCCACATCGGCAACGCCCGGCCGGTCGTCGTGTTCGACCTGCTGTTCCGCCTCCTTCGCGCCACCTACGGCGAGGCGGCGGTGCTCTACGCCGCCAACGTCACGGACGTGGACGACAAGATCAACCGCAAGGCCGCCGAGGAAGGCGTGCCGATCGACGTCGTCACCGAGCGCTACCTGGCCGCCTACAACGCCGACATGGCCGAGCTGGGCGCCCTGCGGCCGACCTTCCAGCCCCGGGCGACGCGGACCATGGACGCCATCATCGCCCTGATCGGCCGTCTGGTCGGCAACGGCTCGGCCTACGCCGCCGAGGGGCATGTCCTCTTCGACACCCAGGCCTGCGAGGACTACGGCGTCCTGTCGGGCCATCCCATGGACGAGATGATCGCCGGGGCCCGGGTGGACGTGGCCCCCTACAAGCGCCACCCCGCCGACTTCGTGCTCTGGAAGCCCTCCAAGCCCGGCGAGCCGGTGTGGGACAGCCCCTTCGGACCTGGGCGTCCGGGCTGGCACATCGAGTGCACCGCCATGATCGAGCAGTCCCTCGGCCTGCCCATCGACATCCACGGCGGGGGCATCGACCTCCTCTTCCCGCACCACGAGAACGAGCGGGCGCAGGGCGCCTGCGTCCACGGACACGGCGGGGACCGCACCTACGCCCGGTACTGGATGCACAACGGCTTCCTGAACTTCGGCGAGGAGAAGATGTCCAAGAGCCTGGGCAATGTGGCCCTGGTGAACGACCTCGTGAAGTCCGCCCCCGGCGAGGCCCTGCGCTGGGCCCTGCTGGTGGGGCACTACCGCGCGCCCCTGGAGTGGACCGGCGACCTGATCGCCCAGTCGGTCAAGGCCCTGGAGCGGCTCTATGGCGCCCTGCGGCGGTCGGCGGGGGTGGAGGCGGCGGACACGGGTCCGGCGCCGGCCTTCCTGGCCGCCCTGGAGGACGACCTGAACACCCCGGCGGCCATGGCCGAGCTGTTCGGACTGGCCACCGCGCTGGAAACGGCGACCGGCCCCGGCAGGGCCGAGGCCAAGGGCCGGCTGCTGGCCTCCGCCCGGCTGATGGGCTTCCTCTTCGGCGACCCGGAAGCCTGGTTCCAGGGCGGGGCGGACGAGGCCCTGAAGGCGCGGATCGACGACCTGGTGGCGCGCCGGTCGCAGGCCCGCGCGGCGAAGGACTGGGCGGCGGCCGACAAGATCCGCGATGAACTGGCCGCCCTGAACGTCGAGGTCATGGACAGCGCGTCCGGCGCGACCTGGAGACTCAAGGAGAGGACGTGATGGCGATCCGCCCGCCGCCCATGTTCGGCATGAAGGGAGGCGCCCCCAAGGCGTCCGGAGGGGGTGTCCCCCTGCGCGTCGAGCACCGGATCGGCGTGCAGGTTCCGGCGGAGATCCTCTGGGAGCTGCTCAGCAACGTCGACGGCTGGGGCGCCTGGAATCCCCTCTACCCCCAGGCCCGCGGCCAGATCCGCATCGGCTCCCAGCTGGAGCTGACGGAGGCTCTGCCCGGCCGCACCGCCCGCGAGGCCCGGCCCGTGGTGCTGGAATGGGTGCCCCTGGAGCAGATCCACTGGCGGGACTCCCGGTCCGACGGCTGGGTGAAGTCGGTGCGGTTCATCGAGGTCGACATCGTCAGCCCCACGGGGTGCATCATCTCCAACGGCGAGCTCTTCACCGGCTGGCTGGCCCGCCGCCACCTCAAGGCCCACGGCCCTGCCCACCGGGAAGGCTTCCGCATCATGAACGAGGCCCTGGTGGACAACGCCGTCCGGCTCTGGGCCGACAGGGGCGGGGCGCCGCCCGGGTCACCATGATCGACGACGTCTATTCCGCGAAGGTCCTGGCCCTGGCGGCCAACCTGCCGCACCTCGGGCGGCTGGAGTCGCCGGACGGCTCGGCCGAGAAGACCTCGCGCCTGTGCGGCAGCCGGGTGACCGTGGACGTCGGCCTGGACCCCGGGGGCCGGATCGACCGGTTCGCCCAGGACGTGAAGGCCTGCGCCCTGGGACAGGCCTCGGCCGCCATCCTCGGGGCCGGGGCGATCGGGGCCAGCGAGGCCGACCTCGAGTTGGCGACGGAGGCCTTCCGCTCTATGCTGAAGACGGGCGGGCCTCCGCCCCAAGGACGCTTTTCGGATCTCGCCATGCTCGCCCCGGTCAAGGACTATCCCGCCCGGCACGCCTCGACCCTCCTGGCCTTCGAGGCCGCCCTGGAGGCCGTGCGGCAGGCCCGGGCGCGAACTAGCCCCGCCGGCGCGGCTTGATCCTGCGGACTCCGCGGGATAGGCACATCCGCAAGTCGCAAGCCTGCGAGCCGGCATGACCTTCTACGAACGCTGCGTCAGGGGCGCCCACCGCGCCTACAAGCTGACGCTCTCGCCCCTGATCGGGCGCCAGTGCCGGTTTCTTCCGACCTGTTCGGATTACGCGGCCGAGGCCCTGGTCACGCACGGTCCCTGGAAGGGCGCCCGACTGGCCGCCAGCCGACTGTGCCGCTGCAATCCCTGGGGTGGATCGGGTTACGACCCGGTCCCGCCCCGGAGCCCGGACGCCCCCGCCCCGGCGGGTCCCGGGACTCCGAACCGGACGACCTGAACCATGATCGAACTCATCTTCCCCGATGGCTCCAGGCGGGCCTTCGACGATGGCGCCAGCGGCCGCGACGTGGCCGCCTCCATCGCCAAGTCGCTGGAGAAGCGCGCCCTCCTGGTGCGCCTGGACGGCCAGCTCCTGGACCTGGACAGGCCCCTGCCCGGCGGCGGGACCTTCGAGATCCTGACCCGCGAAAGCCCGGACGCCCTGGAGGTGATCCGGCACGACGCCAGCCACGTCCTGGCCCAGGCGGTGCAGGAGCTGTTCCCAGGAACCCAGGTGACCATCGGCCCGGCGATCGACGAAGGCTTCTACTATGACTTCGCCCGGGACGAGCCCTTCTCGCTGGATGACCTCGGCGCGATCGAGGCCCGCATGGCCGAGATCGTCGACCGGGACGAGAAGATCGTCCGCGAGGTCTGGGACCGCAACGAGGCCATCGCCCACTTCCGCGACATCGGCGAGGCCTACAAGGCCGAGATCATCTCGGACCTGCCCGAGGACGAGGTCATCACGGTCTATCGCCAGGGGGACTGGAAGGACCTGTGCCTCGGCCCGCACCTGCCCTCGACCCGGCACGTGGGCAAGGCCTTCAAGCTGACCAAGCTGGCGGGCGCCTACTGGCGCGGCGACCACCGCAACGCCCAGCTGCAGCGCATCTACGGCACGGCGTGGGCGAGCGAGGCGGACCTCGAGGCCTATCTCCGGCGGATCGAGGAGGCCGAGCGCCGCGACCACCGCCGGATCGGCCGGGCCATGGACCTCTTCCACCTGCAGGAAGAGGCCAAGGGCATGATCTTCTGGCACCCCAAGGGCTGGACCCTCTACCGGACCATCGAGGCCTATATGCGCCGCAGGCTCGACACCGACGGCTATGTTGAGGTCAAGGCGCCCCAGATCATGGACCGGGGCCTCTGGGAGAAGTCCGGCCACTGGGAAAAGTTCGGCCAGGCCATGTTCACCTGCGAAACGACGGAAGGCGAGGAGCTGGCCGTTAAGCCCATGAACTGTCCGGGGCATGTCCAGATCTTCAACTTCGGCCAAAAGAGCTATCGCGACCTGCCGCTGCGCATGGCCGAGTTCGGCGCCTGCCACAGGTATGAGCCGTCCGGCGCCCTGCACGGCATCATGCGCCTGCGCGCCTTCACCCAGGACGACGCCCACATCTTCTGCCGCGAGGACCAGATCGAGGCGGAGACGACGAAGTTCGTGAAGCTGCTCAACTCGGTCTATTCGGACTTCGGCCTCGACCTGCACAGCGTGAAGCTGGCCCTGCGGCCGGAGATCCGCGCGGGTTCCGACGAGGTCTGGGACATCGCCGAGGCCAAGCTCGACCGCGCCGCCCGCCAGGCGGTGAACATGGAGGTCGAGCCCCTGCCCGGCGAAGGCGCCTTCTACGGCCCCAAGCTGGAGTTCCACCTGCGCGACGCCATCGGCCGGACCTGGCAGTGCGGCACCCTGCAGCTGGACTTCGTCCTGCCCGAGCGCCTCGACGCCGAGTACGTGGCCGAGGACGGCTCCAAGCAGAGGCCGGTCATGCTGCACCGGGCGATCTGCGGCTCCATGGAGCGGTTCCTGGGCGTCGCCATCGAGAACTACGCCGGCGCCTTCCCGCTGTGGCTGGCGCCCACCCAGGCGGTGGTGGCCTCGATCACCTCGGACGCCGACGACTACGCCCGCGAGGTGGCCGCCGCCCTGAAGGCCGCAGGCCTGCGGGTCGAGCTCGACCTGCGGAACGAGAAGATCAACTACAAGGTGCGCGAGCACAGCCTGGCCAAGACCCCGGTGATCGCCGCGGTGGGCCGCCGCGAGGCCGAGGGCCGGGCGGTGGCGATCCGTCGGCTGGGCGCCGAGGGCCAGACCGTCCTGTCCCTCGACGAGGCGGTGGCCGCCCTTGCCGGCGAGGCGGTCCCGCCGGACCTCGCCCGCGCTGCGCTGAGAGGCTGATCCTGCGACGCAACGGCCCCGACGAACCGGCGACCGAGGTCCCCGCGACGCCCGCGGGGGCCTCGGTCGTGCTCGTCGCCTATATGACGGGGGAGTCCCTCTTCCCCTCCATCGAGAGCGCCCTGGCCCAGGCCGAGGCGGTGGAGGTGGTGGTGGTCGACAACGGCTCGACGCCGGAGGACGCCGCCCGCCTGTCCGGCATGGCCGCCGCCAATCCGCGCCTGCGGCTGGTCTCCGGGCAGGGCAATGTGGGCTTCGCCCGCGGCGCCAACCTCGGCGCCCGGGCCGCCCGGGGCGACCTCCTCGTCTTCCTGAACCCGGACGCCTTCCTCGGGCCGGGCGGGATCTCCGCCCTGGCCGCCGCCCTCGCCGGCCGTCCCTCCCCCAGCCTGGTCGGCGCCCGGATCCTGAACCGGGACGGCACCGAGCAGAGGGGCGGGCGCCGGGGGGAGGTGACGCCCCTGTCGACCCTCCTGAGCCTCTCCAGCCTTGCAAGCCGGGTGCCCGCCCTGAACCGCTACGAGGTGCACCTGGAGGGCGAGCCGACACCCGGGCAGGTGATCGAGGCCCCGACGGTCTCGGGCGCCTGCTTCGCCATGCGCCGGGCCGACTTCGAGGCCCTCGGCGGCTTCGACGAGGGCTATTTCCTTCACGTCGAGGACATCGACCTTTGCTGGCGGGTGCGGCAGGCCGGCGGCCAGGTGGTCTTCCAGCCGGCGGCGGAGGTCGTCCACGTGGGCCACACCAGCCGCGCCAATCCCCTGCGGGTGGAATACGCCAAGGGCTGCGGCCTCGCCCGCTTCTTCCGCAAGCGCGCCCGGACCCCCGTGGGCCTGCTCGCCGCCTGGGCGCTGGGCCCCTTCATCGTCGCCGCCGCGATCGTCCGACCGGTGCTCTGGCGCCTAGGCGGGCCGCCGGCCTGAACGGAATCAGGCCGGGATCGGGAACAGGCCCGCCCGGGTGACCGAGGCGGTGGGGGTCTTGCCCAGCAGGCCGCAGACCCATTCGGCGGTGGCGATCAGCGCCGGCAGGTCATAGCCGGTCTCGAAGCCCGCCCGCTCCAGCATGTAGACGAGGTCCTCGGTGCCGATGTTGCCCGTGGCGTTGGGGGCGAAGGGACAGCCGCCCAGTCCGCCGCAGCTGGCGTCGAGGACGTCGACCCCCGCCTCGATCCCGGCGAAGGCGTTGGCGAGGCCGGTGTTCCGGGTGTCGTGGAAGTGCAGCCGCAGGCGCCGGTCCCCCGCGACGGCGCGGCAGGACTCCACCAGCCGGCGCACCGCCCAGGGATCGGCGGCGCCGATGGTGTCAGCCAGGGCGATCTCGTCCAGGGGCAGGCGGGCCGCCTCGCGCACCAGATCCGTCACCCGGGCGGGATCGACCTCGCCCTCGAAGGGACAGCCGAAGGCCACCGAGAAGGTCACCGAAAGCCGCGGTCCGCCCTCGGCGGCGCGGCGTTCAGCCACGGCGGCCAGGGTGGCCATCTGCTCGGCCGTGGTCGCTCCCTGGTTGCGGACTCCGAAGGCGTCGGAGGCGCAGACCACGACATTGGCCTCGTCGCAGCCGGTGGACACGGCCCGGTCCCAGCCCCGCATGTTCAGTACGAGGCCGATCCGCGAGCGCAGGGGATCGGCGGGCAGGGCGGCGCAGACCTCCTCGGCCCCCGCCATCTGCGGCACCCGGGCCGGATTGACGAAGGAGACGGTCTCGGTCCGGCGCGCGCCGGCGGCCTCCAGCCGTCGGATGAACTCCACCCTCTGCTCCGGCGTCAGGGTGGTCTTCTCGTTCTGCAGGCCGTCGCGGGGTCCGACCTCGACGATCTCGATGAAGCGGCTCATGGGCGGGGCTCCTGTGCGAGGCGGGGCGCCGGGGCGTAGACGGTAAGCTCGGTCTCGTCGCCGTTGGAATAGTTCAGGCCCGCCACGCGGCCCACCTCCACCGGGCGGACGCCGGCCTTGGCGAGGGCCTGGCGGAAGGCGGGCTGCTCGCGGGATTCCACCACCGCCGCGCGTCCCGAGGCCAGGGCCTCGGCGGCGTCCCCTGCATCGCCAAGGCCGGTGTTGGTGCCGACCTGGAAGACGAGGCTGGGCTCTGCGTAGCCGGCGACCGCCACCGGGCCGGGAACGACCCCCTGGGCGGGCAGGAGCCGGGCGCTGGCGAGGACCTCGACCGTCCTCCCCGAAAGCATCAGGGGCTTGAGGCCCGGGACAAGAAGGGCTGTGAGGGCGGCGTGGGCGAGGAGGCCTGCGGGCAGGGCCCAGACCACCGCCCGGGCGGCCTGGCCGCGCAGCAGCAGGAGGGCGCCCGCACCGCCGGCGAAGAGGAAGAGCCCCGCCGCCAGGACCGTCGCCGGGATGTCCCACGCATCGCCGTAGGTGACGGCGAGGTAGACCGCGACGCCGGCGAGCAACAGCCCCGCCAGTCCCTGCAGCAAGGCGCCCGTCCGGCGCACGACTGGCCCGGAGGCCTGGGACAGGGCGGCCGCGCACAGCCAGGCCAGGGCGGCGTAGCAGGGCAGGACGTAGTGGGGCAGCTTGGTGGGCGTGACCTCGAAGACGATCCAGGCCGGCAGGAGCCAGGCCAGGGCGAAGCGAACGCCGGGGTCGGCCCGCCGCCGCCAGGCCAGGACCGCCGCCGCCGGCAGCATGAGGGTGGCCGGGAACATCAGGAGGGGCGCGGCCAGCGCGTGCATGCCGGGGGGCGCCCCGTGGCTCTCGTGGCCGCCCGCCAGCTTGGGGGCGAGGTCGCCGCCGATGGCGGCCGACCAGAAGGCGCCGTCCGTGGCGATGGTCACGGCCCAGGCCCAGGGTCCGACGATGGCGGCGAAGAGGATCAGGCCCCAGGCCCAGCCGATCGGCCGCGCGGTCAGGGGACGCCGGTCGGCGATGCGCAGGCACAGGGCGGCGAGTCCCGCCACAAGGAGGGCGATCGGCCCCTTGACCAGGACGGCCAGGGCCAGGGCCAGCCAGAAGAGGGGAACGGCGAGGCGCCCCGCCGGTCGACCTCCGCGGGCTTCGGCGTAGAGACGTCCGAGGGCCGCCATGGCGAGCACTGTCAGCCCCGTCAGGACGGAGTCGGTCTTGGCGATGAAGGCCTCGGTGGACAGCAGGAGCCCGCCGCCGAGCATCAGTCCCGACAGCAGGGCGACGCCCCGGCTGAAGAACCCGGCGGCGCCCCAGACGCAGGCCGCAGCCGCCAGCATGGCGCCGAGCAGGGAGGGGATGCGGTAGAGGCGGATGTCCCTCTGGCCGGCGTCGCCGAAGGTCGAGACCGCGGCGGCCTGCATCCAGTGTATGCCCACCGGCTTCTTGAACCGGGGCTGGTCCTGGAAGCGGATGACCACGTAGTCGTCCTGCTCCAGCATCTGGGCGGTGGCCTGGGCGAAGCGGGCCTCGTCCCGGTCGAGGGGCGGCAGGGCGAGGAGGCCCGGAAGGCCGGCGAGGAAGGCGAACAGGGCCGCGGCCGCCGGGCCGCGCCAGCCGCCGGGCCGCCGGAAGGCGTCGATGATGTCCGCGAGCCACATGGGTCGCTGGTTAGCACGAACCGCCGCCGGCGTCGTTTCCCTTGCGCCGGGAAAGATCGTAGGGTGCGTCATGGCCAGAGCCCCCTCCAGGACCGCGCCCGAGGGACCCCGCCCCGAGGTCTCCGTGGTCGTGCCGGTCTACAATGAGTCCGGCGCGGCGCCTGAGCTGGCCCGGGAGATCGCCGAGGCCTTCCGGGGACGGGAGGTCGAGATCCTCTTCGTGGACGACTGCAGCCGGGACGACACCCGCGAGCGTCTCGCCGCCCTCAAGGCCGAGATCCCGTCCCTGCGGATCCTCGCGCACACGGCGAACGCCGGCCAGAGCCGGGCGGTCCGCACAGGCGTCCTGGCGGCCCGGGGCGACATCGTGGTGACCCTGGACGGCGACGGGCAGAACGACCCGGCGGACGCCCCGAAGCTCGTCGAGGCCCTGCTGGCGGGACCCCCGGACCTCGCCCTCGTGGGCGGGGAGCGGGTGCGGCGGCAGGACAGCGCCGCCAAGAAGATCGCCTCGCGGGTTGGCAACGGGGTGCGAAAGCGCCTGCTGAAGGATACGGCGAACGACACCGGCTGCGGGCTGAAGGCCTTCCGGCGCGAGGCCTTCCTGCGGCTTCCCTATTTCGACCACATCCACCGCTACCTGCCGGCCCTGATGCTGCGCGAGGGCTACCGGACCGCCTTCCTGCCCGTCGGTCACCGGCCCCGCACGACGGGCGCCTCGAAGTACACCAACCTTGGGCGGCTCTGGGCCTCGCTGTCGGACCTTCGCGGGGTGATGTGGCTCCAGTCCCGGGCCCGGAACCCGGGCGCGGTCACGGAGGCCTGAGGCCCCGGCGCGATCCCGGCCTCAGGTGAAGGCGGTGAAGATGGCCGCCACCAGGGCGACCTCGAAGAACCGGGTGGAGAAGGTGCGGACGGCGAGGGCGGACATGTCGGGGCTCCGGGGGGGGTTCCATCCCTGGCCCTGCAAGCCCCGAGCCAGTCTCCAGCCCCTGGAAAACCTCAGGAATTCCGGATTCGACGACGGAGCGGCGGCGGCAATCCCGGCCGGTCGGCGGAATTGACCGGGCCGGTCAGACCTTGGTGCGGGCCCGTCGCCCCGACTTCTTGCGCCGGTCGGCGCCGCCGGACCATTCCGTGGCCTCGTAGGCCTCCTTGGCGGCGTCGAGGACAGGAGCCCCGCCCTTGAGGCCCCGGCGCGCGCCCTTCTGGCCGAGCAGGTGGGCGTTCAACGCCGCGGCGCCCTCCGCGAGGGGGAGCTCGGGCGGCGGCTTGACCCTGTCGACGCGCCCGGCCCCGCCCGTCGGGGCGGGAACCTCCGGTGTCGAGTCGGGCTCGGGCGAAAGGTCGCGGGGCGCCCGGCTCCTCCGGGACCGCCCGATGGGGTCGATCGGCCGGGTCATCGTCCGGAGGCGAGCCTGTCGATCTGGGCGGCCATCTCCTCCATCCGCCGCTTGAGGTCGGCGATGGCGTCGTCATTGCCCGCAACCGGCGCGGCGGCCGGCGCAGCCGGGGCTGCGGGCGCCGCCGTCGGCCCGGGCTCGGGCGCCCCCGCCGCGGGAGCGTCGGGACGGCTGTAGGCGAAGGGCGAGAACATCTGCATGGCCTGGCTGAACAGGGCCATGTTCTTCTTCACCTGGTCCTCGTAGGCGGCGAGGCCGGCGGGCTGGCTCATGCCCGAGAGCTGCTGGCGCAGTCGTTCCTGCTGCTCGGCGAAGGAGGCCAGGGACATCTCGAGGTAGGAGGGCAGGAAGGCCTGCATGGAATTGCCGTAGAACCCGATCAGCTGGCGCAGGAACTGGATCGGCAGGAGGCTCTCCGACCGGCTCTCCTCGTCGAAGATGATCTGGGCCAGGACAGAACGGGTGATGTCGTCGTTGGACTTGGCGTCGTAGACCACGAAGTCGACGCCCTTGCGGACCATGTCGGCCAGGTGTTCCAGCGTGACGTAGGTGCTGGACGCCGTGTTGTAGAGTCGGCGGTTGGCGTACTTCTTGATGACGACCGGGCCATCGCCCGCCTTGGCGCCCTTCGCTTCGGCCATTCCGGTTCCTTCCTGCGCGATGCCGCGGGAGAGGCTGCATTATTGCATTGCAGTATTGCCGATGCGAGCGTCTTCTGGAAGGTGACGGAAGCAGCCGCCGGGCCTTGCGCGGCCGCCCCCCTGAAGGAGCCCCCCGCCATGACCGACGTCGTCATCGTCTCCGCCGCCCGGACCCCCGTCGGGTCCTTCAACGGCGCCCTCGCCGGCCTGCCCGCGCATGAACTTGGCCGCACCGCCATCGCCGGCGCCCTGGAGCGGGCGGGCGTGGCCGCCGCCGACGTCAACGAGGTCATCCTCGGCCAGGTCCTCCAGGCCGGCGCCGGACAGGGGCCTGCCCGGCAGGCGGCCATCGGCGCCGGCGTGCCCGTCGAGGCGCCGGCCTGGAGCCTGAACCAGCTGTGCGGCTCGGGCCTGCGGGCCGTGGCCCTGGGCGCCCAGCAGATCGCCGACGGCGCGGCCCGGGTGGTGGTGGCCGGCGGCCAGGAGAGCATGAGCCAGGCGCCCCACGCCCAGCAGCTGCGCGGCGGCCAGAAGATGGGCGACCTCGCCCTC
This sequence comes from Phenylobacterium parvum, assembly GCA_029977805.1. Classification (GTDB taxonomy): domain Bacteria; phylum Pseudomonadota; class Alphaproteobacteria; order Caulobacterales; family Caulobacteraceae; genus Phenylobacterium; species Phenylobacterium parvum_A. Next base: position 17,375 of record JAPOKE010000026.1, read on the forward strand.
GTCGACACCATGATCAAGGACGGCCTGTGGGACGCCTTCCACGGCTACCACATGGGCCAGACCGCCGAGAACATCGCCGCCCGCTGGCAGATCACCCGCGAGGACCAGGACCGGTTCGCCGTGACCTCGCAGAACCGGGCCGAGGCCGCGCAGAAGTCCGGCCGCTTCGCCGCCGAGATCGTCCCGGTGACGGTCAAGGGCCGCAAGGGCGACACGGTGGTCGACCAGGACGAGTTCATCCGCCACGGCGTCACCCTCGACGGCATCTCCGGCCTGCGGCCGGCCTTCACCAGGGACGGCTCCGTCACCGCAGCCAACGCCTCCGGGATCAATGACGGCGCGGCGGCCCTGGTGCTGATGTCGGCGGCCGAGGCCCGTGCGCGGGGCCTGACGCCCCTGGCCCGCATCGCCTCCTGGGCCCAGGCCGGGGTCGAGCCCGAGATCATGGGCACCGGCCCCATCCCGGCGACCCGCCGGGCCCTGGAGCGGGCCGGCTGGACCGCGGCGGACCTCGACCTGATCGAATCGAACGAGGCCTTCGCCGCCCAGGCCCTCTGCGTGGTGCGCGAACTCGGCCTCGACCCCGACAAGGTCAACGTCAACGGCGGCGCCATCGCCATCGGCCATCCGATCGGCGCCTCGGGCGCCCGCATCCTGACCACCCTGCTGCACGAGATGAAGCGGTCGGGCTCGGCCCGCGGCCTGGCGACCCTGTGCGTCGGCGGCGGCATGGGCGTGGCCCTCTGCGTCGAGCAGGTCTGACACCCGGGACCCACAGGAGGAGGCGGCGATGGCGAGAGTGGCGTTCGTGACCGGAGGCACCCGCGGCATCGGCCGCGCGATCTGCGAGCGGCTCAAGGCCGACGGGATGAAGGTGGCGGCCGGCTATTCCGGCAACGAGGAGGCCGCCCAGGCCTGCGCCCGCGAGCTGGGCGTCATGGTGGTGAAGGGCAATGTCGGCTCCTTTGAGGACTGCGATCGGGCGGTGCGGGCCGTGGAGGCCGAGCTGGGCCCCGTGGACGTCCTCGTGAACAACGCCGGCATCACCCGGGACGGCGTCTTCCACAAGATGTCGCCCGCCCAGTGGTCGGACGTCATCCGCGTCAACATGGACTCGGTCTTCAACATGACCCGCCAGGTCATCGAGGGCATGCGCGAGCGCGAGTGGGGCCGGATCGTCAACATCAGCTCGATCAACGGCCAGAAGGGCCAGATGGGCCAGACCAACTACGCCGCCGCCAAGGCCGGCATGATCGGCTTCACCAAGGCCCTGGCCCTGGAGAACGCCCGCAAGGGCGTGACCGTGAACTGCATCTGCCCCGGCTACATCGACACCGAGATGGTGCAGGCGGTGCCCGAGAACGTCCTGGCCTCGATCATCGCCCAGATCCCCGTGGGCAGGCTGGGCCGGGGCGAGGAGATCGCCGACATGGTCGCCTTCCTGTCGGGCGAGCACGCCGGCTTCGTCACGGGCTCGACCCTGTCGCTGAACGGCGGCCAGTACATGGCGGGATGAGGCCTGCGTCCAAAATCCGCCCAAGTCGACGTGCACAGCCTTTCTCCGATGCTTTCCTGCGGACCTCCTGACCCCCCGAGCCGAGTTGGCCTAGGCCTGCTCGCCCTCGCCCTCGCGGCGGGCGGGATCCTCGCCGGACCGACTGCGGCGCTGGCCCAGGCGACGACCCTGCCGCGCGGGGCCCTGTTCGGACCGCCCGCCGGATCCTCGGGCCCCTCGGCCGGGCCGCCGGTGGCGCGCTATGTCTCCGAGACCGGGGTCCGGTTCACCTTCGACCGCAGCCAGGGCGTGCCCCTCGTCAAGTTCGACCGCAGCCCCGAGGTCTGGGTCCTGAGGCCGCAGCCTGCGCCCCGCGGCGACGTCCTCTACCTGAACGACCTCGGCGAGCCGATCCTGAGGGCCAGCCGGACCGGCGGCCTGACCGTCTTCACCACCGACCGGCCCGAGGGCCTTGCGGTGGCCCTCTCCGGCGGTGGCCAGAGCCTCCGGATGACGGCCCTCGGGCCGCAGCAGCTGCTGGAGCGCCTGGCCATGGCCAGCACCCGGGCCACCCGGGCCGCCCGGCGGCTGATCCCCTTCGAGGCGGACGCCTCCCCCGCCTCCTCCGCCCTGACCGCGGACGCCGCCATGGTCGCCGCCGAGGCCATCATCCGCATGACCCGGCTCGCCGACGGCCGCGTCATCCTGGGCGGGGTGGAGCGCGTGCGCCTGGTCGAGGGCCGGCAGGCCCGCGCCATGGTCCGCGAGGGCGTGATCGAGATCACCGTGGCGCCCGGCCAGGGCATGTCGGGCCGGCCCTCCTCGGACCGGATCCTGGCGGCGGCCGGGATCCGCTAGCCCCGGAAGACGTCCTTCTCGCCGCGCAGGGCGGCGAAGGCCTCGTGCGGCGGCAGGCCGGGACGCAGGCGGGGCGCCCGCAGGAAGGGGTTGGTGGCCTTTTCCTCCGCCAGGGTGCTGGGCACGGTGGGCTCGCCCCGCTCGCGGGCGGCGAAGACCGCCTCGGCCCGGGCCTTCACCGCCGGGTCGGGATCGACGGCCAGGGCGAAGCGGGCGTTCGAGGCGGTGTACTCGTGCGCGCAATAGATCCGCGTGGCGTCCGGCAGGGCGGCGAGCCTCTGGAGGCTGGCCCACATCTGGGCGGGAGAGCCCTCGAACATCCGGCCGCAGCCCAGGGCGAAGAGGGTGTCGCCGACGAAGGCCGCCCCGGCGGACGGGACGAAGTAGGCGATGTGGCCCAGGGTGTGCCCGCCGGATTCCAGGACCTCGAAGGCCGTCTCGCCCAGCCTGACCGTCTCGCCCGGCGAGAGGACCCGGTCGACGGGGAAGCGGCCGGAGACCTCGGCGGGACCCAGGAGCTCGCAGCCGGTGGCCGCCTTCACCTCGGCGTTCCCGCCCGCGTGGTCGGCGTGCCAGTGGGTGTTGAGGACCAGGTCCAGCGTCCAGCCCAGAGCCTGCAGCTCGCCGAGGATGGCGGCGGCGTCCGGGGTGTCGATGCAGGCCGTCCGGCCCGTGGCGTCGTCGCGCACGAGGTAGCCATAGTTGTCGGACAGGCAGGGAAACTGGTGAACGGTGAGGGTCATGGGGTCCTTCCTTGGCCGGCCCCGAACCGACCGGGGCTCGCCGTCGGCCGCGACTAGGCCTAAATCCGCGTCATGCGGCAAGGCATCTCTGATCTGGCGGCCTTCTACGCCTCCCCCCTCGGCGAGGCCGCCCGGGACATGACCACGCGCAAGGTGCTCCAGACCTGGGGCGACTGCCGGGGCCTGGAGGTCCTGGGCGTGGGGTATGCGACGCCGATCCTCGGGGCCCTGTCCGAGCGCACGACCCGGGTGGTGGCCGCCATGCCGCCAGAACAGGGGGCCGAGGCCTGGCCCGGCCTGAGGCCGAACCGTGTGGCCCTCGCCGCCGAGGACGCCCTGCCCTTCCCCAACGCCCGGTTCGACCGGATCCTCCTGGTCCACGCCCTGGAGGAGAGCCCGGACCCCGAGGCCCTGCTGCGCGAGATGACCCGGGTCCTGGCGCCGGCCGGCCGGCTGATCGCGGTGGCGGCGGCGCGCAACGGTCCCTGGGCGCCCTTCGAGTCCACGCCCTTCGGCCACGGACGGCCCTTCAGCCGCCGGCAGCTGGCCGCGGGACTTCGTGCGGCTGGACTGGAGCCTACCGGCTGGACCCGCGCCCTTTACGTCCCGCCCGTCCCCTGGCTGGCCGGATGGGCCGAGGGATTCGAGCGGGCGGGGTCCCTGCTCTGGCCTCCGCTCTCCGGCCTGGTGCTGATGGAGGCGGTGAAGCAGACCCTGGCCCTCCAGCCTCGCCCGGCCCGCGCCCTCGCCCGGAGCCCGGCGCGCAGGCCGGCACGGCGCCGGGCTCCCGTCGGTCCCCGGCCCCAGCCCGCAGGACGCGACCCGGCGGGGGCTTGAACCCGGCGGGCCGGTTCGTCACCCTTGGCCTTACCGAGACAGGAGACGGCATGGACCGACGACTCGCCCTGGTGACCGGCGCCTCCGCCGGGATCGGCGCCGCCCTGGCCCGGACCCTGGCTGCGCGCGGCTACGACCTCGCCCTGACCGCACGGCGGGCCGAGCGGCTGGAGGCCCTGGCCGACGAGGTGCGCCTGCGCTTCGGCGTCCAGGCCCTGGTCCTGCCCGAGGACCTGGCGGACCCGGCCGCCCCCGCCCGTCTCCTCGCCGCCATCGAGGCTGCGGGCCGGGACGTGGACGCCCTGGTCAACAACGCCGGCTACGGCCTTCCGGGGGTCTTCGTGGAGACCGGCTGGCAGGAGCAGGCCGACTTCCTCCAGGTCCTGCTGCACGCCCCCACCGAGCTCACCCACCGGGTCCTGCCCGGCATGACCGAGCGGCGGTTCGGCCGGATCCTCAACGTCGCCTCCCTCGCAGGCCTCCTGCCCGGCGCCCGGGGGCACACCCTCTATGCCGCCACCAAGGCCTACCTCATCCGCTTCACCCAGAGCCTGCACCTGGAGACCCGGCCGCTCGGCGTCCATGTCAGCGCCCTCTGCCCGGGCTTCACCTGGTCGGAGTTCCATGACGTCAACGGGACCCGGGACCTGACGCGCCAGGCCACGCCGGACTGGCTCTGGATGGGCGCCGACGAGGTCGCAGAGGCGGGGGTCGAGGCCCTCGAGGCCAATCGCCCGGTCTGCGTGCCCGGGGCGCCGAACAAGGCGATCGCGGCCTTCTCGCGGATGATCCCGGAGGACTGGGCCCTGGCCCTGATGGAGTCCCAGGGCGGGCGTTTCCGGAAACCCTGACCGCGGTCAGGACCGGTAGGGCTGGGAAGCTTCCTCGAGGATCAGGCCGCTGGTGGAGTCGGCGATCCCCGACAGGATGAACTGCACCGCCATGGCGCAGAGGATCAGCCCCAGGACGCGGACGACGATGGCCAGTCCGATCCGGCCGAGCAGGCGCGAGATCAGGGGCGTGGCCCAGAAGGACAGCATGGTGGACAGGGCGACGAGGGCGATGACGCCCACCCCGGTCACGACGCCGACCATGCCGTAGTCCCGCGCCTCGCTGGCGTAGATGATGACGGTGGAGATGGCGCCCGGACCGATCAGGAGGGGCATGGCGAAGGGCACGATCATGGCCTCGAACCGCCGCCGGGCCTGGGCGGTGCGCCCGCCCCCCGCCGTCGCCGCCTCGTCCGCACCGGCGGTCATCGCGGCGGTGAAGTCGTTCCGGGTCATGTCGAGGCCGAGGAGGAGCAGCAGGATCCCCCCGGCGATCCGGAAGGCCGGAAGGGAGATGCCGAAGAAGGCCAGCAGGCTGAGGCCGGTGAAGTAGAAGAAGACCAGGAAGCCCATCACGAAGAGGGACACGAAGACCGCGATCAGTCGCGCCGTGCTGTTCTTCAGGCCGCTGGTCGCCGCCGCGAACAGGGGCACGTTGCCCACCGGATCGATCAGGGCGAACAGGGCGATGAAGAAGTTGACGGCGAAATTCTCGGGGATCATGGGAGGCTCTTACCCCAGTTCGCCGCCCCCGCCGACCCCGGAGCCCGCAGGATGACGCTTCCCGCCGCCGACCCCCGCCTGATCGTCCCCCTCGACCAGCCGGGTCTTGCCGAAGCCCGGGCCCTGGTGGAGGCCCTGGGCGACCGGGTCAGCTTCTACAAGGTGGGGCTTGAGCTCTTCGCCCGGGGCGGCATGGACCTGGCGCGGGAGCTGAAGGCCCAGGGCAAGCAGGTCTTCCTGGACTGGAAGCTGCACGACATCGGCGCGACGGTGGAGCGGGCCGCGGCGGCCCTGGCCGACTCCGGCTGCGACCTCCTGACGGTGCACGCCGAGCCCCAGGTGATGGCGGCGGCGGTGCGCGGCGTCGGGCGCTCCGGGCTCAAGGTGCTGGCGGTGACCGTCCTCACCAGCCTCTCGGACGAGGACCTCAAGGCCATCGGCTACGCCTCGGGCGCCCGCAGCCTCGTCCAGCGGCGCATCCACCAGGCCATGGCGGCGGGCTGCTCCGGCGTGGTGGCCAGTCCGCAGGAGGCGGAACT
>JAPOKE010000027.1 GCA_029977805.1 Phenylobacterium parvum
GCCCGGCGTCGCGACACGGCGTGACGGCGCCACCCTGACCGTCACCTTCCCGGCCGGCGCCAGGCCGGACCTCTCCCGCTTCCGCTCGGCGCCGCCCCGCTGGATCAAGGCGGCGAAGGTCGCCCAGGCCGGCGCCCGGACCCAGCTCGTCCTGACCCTGGCCGACGATGCGGATCTCCGGTCGGGAACCGCGGACGGCGCCGTCTGGGTGAACCTCTCGCAGAAGCCGGCGCCCGTCGAAGGGCAGGGAGCCTCGCCGGCGGACCCGGCGCCTTCCGCCGGCGCGGAGACCGCGGCGGCGCTGCCGCCCATCGTCCGGCCGGATCCCCTGCCTCCGGGCGGGGTGGTGAAGGGCGAGATCAGCCTTGGCCAGGGCCAGACCGTCCTCAGCTTCCCCTTCGCGAATCCGGCGGGCGCCGCGGTGTTCCGGCGGGGCGGGTCCATCTGGATCATCTTTGACGCGCCGGCCCGCCTCGACATCTCGACCTTCCCCCGCGGCCTGCGCCAGATGACCTCGGCCGAAACCTTCACGGGCCCGGACTATGCCGCCGTCCGGATCGACGCGCCGCCTGGCACGCCTTTCCGGGCCGACTCTGCAGGCTCGACCTGGAACATCGCCCTCGGGCGGCCGCCGTCGCCGCAGGGCGCCACCGTCCGGGTCGTTCGCGACGAGGCCGGCGGACCCGCCGCCCTGAAGAGCGCCGTGGCCGGCGCCACCCGGGTCCTGAGGATCGATGACCCTGTCGTGGGGGACCGGATCACGGTCGTCACCGCCCTGGGACCCGCCAAGGGCGCGCCCCTGCGCCGGGAGTTCGCCCAGGTCACGGTGCTTCCCTCGTCCCAGGGCCTCGCCCTGGAGTCCTTCGTCCCCGACCTCGCCGTGACCCATGACGGGGACATCGTCCGGATCGGGCGGCCTGAGGGCCTCGCCCTGTCTCCGCTGTCGGTCGGCTCCGCCCCGGAGGACGCGTCCCTCGACTCCCCCCGTCCGGCCATCATGCCGGCGCTGATCGACCAGGTGGAATGGCCCAAGACCGGTCCTGGCGGTTTCCTCCAGCGCTACAACGACCTCTTCGCCGCCGCGGCGGAGGAATCCGACAAGGGCCGCAATGCGCCGACGGCCAACCGCTTCGCCCTCGCCCGCTTCCTTGTGGGGAGCGAGCTCTCCTTCGAGGCCATCGGCGTCCTCAACGACATGGCCAGGAAGTCTCCGGAAGTCCTTGAAAATCCGGAGTTCCGTGGCCTGAGGGGCATCGCCAGGGTCATGGCCCGCCGGTATGCCGAAGCCGCCACCGACTTCTCTGCGCCGATCCTGGCCTCGGATCCCTCGGCCTCGCTCTGGCGGGCCTACATCTCCGCCCAGCTGGGCCAGTGGACTGAGGTCCGGAACGAATTCGCCGCAGGCGCAGAGGCCTTCAACCAGTTCTCGCCGGCGTGGAAGTCCCGGTTCGCCCGGGCCGAAGGTCAGGCGGCCCTCGCGCAGGGGGATTTCGAGGGGGCCGACAAGGCGATCCGCCTGGCCCTCGAGGACCGCGCAGACTCCGCAGAAACCCTCGCCGTGCGCCTGCTCCAGGCCCGCCTCCTCGAGGCCCAGGGGGCCAAGGACCGCGCCGTCAGGATCTACGAGGCGGTTGCGACGGCGCCCCTCGACGGCCTCGCGACTCCCGCCGCGCTCCGGGCGACGCGCATCCGGCTCGACGAGGGACAGATCACGCCGATCCAGGCCGCCGACCGGATCAACGCCCTGAGATACCGCTGGCGGGGCGACGGCACGGAACTCGAGATCATCCGGACCCTTGGCGGGCTCTATCTCGGCCAGGGCCGCTACCGGGAAGCCCTCGAGACCCTGAGGTCGGCCGGGCGCTCCCTTCCCGACATGCCCGAAGCGGTCCAGCTCCAGGCTGACCTGTCCCAGGCCTTCCGTTCCCTCTTCATGGATGGCGTGGCCGATGGGCTGCAGCCGGTCCAGGCCCTCGCCCTGTTCCTTGATTTCCGGGAGCTCACGCCCCTCGGCGCCGACGGCGACATGATGGTCCGCCGCCTGGTCGGCCGGCTGGTGAATGTCGACCTGCTGGAACAGGCCGCCGAACTCCTCAAGTACCAGGTCGAGAATCGCCTCGACGGGGCCCCGCGGGCCCAGGTGGCCACGGACCTGGCCCTCATCTACCTGATGGACCGGAAGCCGGAGCAGGCCCTCCAGGCGATCAACAACTCGCGGACGACCCTGTTGCCGCCGCCCATGCAGATGGAGCGCCGGCGCGTCGAGGCCCGGGCCCTCATCGCCCTTAACCGGCCGGACGATGCGATCGAACTGCTCGAGAAGGACAATACGCCCGAGGGACAGGACCTGAGGACGGAGGTCATCTGGCGCCAGAAGAACTGGCCCGTGGCCGCCGCCGCCTTCGAGCGCAGCCTGGGAGACCGCTGGAAGCGGCCGGGCCCCCTCAGCGCCGAGGAAGAAGGCCGGCTCCTGCGCGCCAGCATCGCCTACAGCCTGTCCGGCGACGATGCCGCCCTGGCGCGTTTGCGCACCCGGTACGGCGCATTCATCGACCAGGCCCGGAACCCCGAGGCCCTCAAGGTGGGCCTGACCGGCGTGGAGAGTTCTGCGGTCGGCGCCGCCGACTTCAGCAAGGTGACCGCCGACAACGAGGCCTTTTCCGGCTGGGTCGACAAGATGCGCGCCCGCTTCGCCAAGCCCGCGCCCCAGGCGGCCGCCCTGCCGAACGTTCCGACGCCCGCGCGCCCTGCGCCGCAGAGGCCCGCGACGGCCGCAGCGCCACCGACGCCGCCGACCCCGGCCCGGCCCCCGTCGCCGCCCAGGCCCGCCTGATTCCCGTTGATGTGGCCCGGTGTGGCCCGAAGCGCCGGATTCTTCCCTAGGCGCCTGAGGCGCGCTGGAAGCTCTCGATCAGGCTGCCCGCCACAAGTCGCCAGCCGTCCACGAGGACGAAGAAGATCAGCTTGAAGGGCAGGGACACCACCACGGGGGGCAGCATCATCATGCCCATGCTCATCAGGACGCTCGCCACCACCAGGTCGATGACCAGGAAGGGCACGAAGAGCAGGAAGCCGATCTCGAAGGCCCGCTTCAGCTCCGAGATCATGAAAGCGGGAATGACGACGCGGATCGGCACGTCCTGGGCCGTCGCCGGCCGCTCGATCTTCGAGAGGCGGATGAACAGGGCGAGGTCTTCCCGGTCCACCTGGCTGAGCATGAAGGTCTTCACGGGCCCGCTCGCGGCCTCCATGGCCGCCGGCAGCTCCATCTGGTTGTTCATGAGGGGCCGGATCCCGAGGTCGTAGGACTTCTGGAAGGTCGGGGTCATGACGATGGCCGTCATGAACAGGGCCAGGCTGACCAGCACCGCGTTGGGCGGGCTCTGCTGCACGCCGAGGGCGGTCCGCAGCAGCGAGAGGACGACCACCATCCGCACGAAGGAGGTCGTCATGATCACGATCGAGGGCGCCAGGGACAGGACGGTCAGCAGGCCGATCAGCTGGACGACCCTCTGGGTCAGCCCGGCGCCGGTGCCGAGGTCGATGTTCACCGCCTGGGCCAGGGCTGCGGCCGGCAGCAGCAGGCCGATGGCCCCGGCGAGGAGGGCGAGCTTGGCGGCCTGCCGGATGTCTGCGGCGAGGGCGGCGCGGGTCGTCTCCCGCGAGGGGCTGGGCGGCGGGGTCCTGCGGGCCATCACTTCGCCTCCGCGCCGCGGGCCGGCGGCGCCAGTTCGCGGCCCTCGCCGAGCATGAGGAGCCGGGATTCGCCGTCGCACTCGACGAGCACCAGGCGGCGCGCCGGATCGAGGATAAGGGTCTCGACCACCTTCATCCGGCGTTCGCGTCCGGCGGTGGTGATGCGGAACACGCCTCCGGGGCCGAAGCGCCGCAGGAGCACGGCGGCAACGCCTATCAGCCCGAGGGTGAAGAGGAGGGCGAAGGTCGCCCGCGCCAGGGTGATCATGTCCATGGAGCCGGAACCTGCCCCGAGGATGTTAACGGGCGATTAACCCTGTTTGTTTACCCCGTGGGGCATGGACATCTCCTCCATCCCGCTTCTCGCCATGCTCCGCGGCCGGATGACCTACTTCACCGAGCGCCAGCGGCTTGTCGCCGAGAACGTCGCCAATGCGGACACCCCCGGCTACCGACCGAAGGACCTCGCGCCCTTCCGGTTCCGCGTGTCCGGCCCCGGGGCGGGGCCTGGCGGGGCCTTCGGTTCGGAGGCCCCGACCGTGATGTCCGTCACCCATCCCGCCCACCAGCGGCCCTCCGCCCCCGAGGATGTCGCCGGTGCGCGCGGCTTCCGGGCCGAGCGCACGCCGGACGCCGTCACGACCCTCGACGGCAACCAGGTGTCCCTCGAGGACCAGATGATGCGCATGGCGGACTCGCGGATGAACTACGAGGCGGCGATCGGCTTCTACCAGAAGTCGGTCTCCCTCATCCGCATGGCCGCACGCGGTCCCAAGTAGGAGCTGACCCATGGCTGACGTCCGCCCGCCCTCCAACGCCGCCCAGGCCATTGCGGCGACCGCCCTGCGGGCCGAGCAGGCCCGGATGCGGATCATCGCCGAGAACATCGCCAACGCGAACTCGACCTCGCGGACCCCCGGCGGCGATCCCTACCGCCGCCAGGTGCCCGTCTTCGAGCCTGTGCGCACGGACGCCGGGCAGGGGGTCAAGATGGTCCGGGTCGCCCCCGACCAGAGCGAATTCAAGACCGAGTATGATCCGGGGCACCCGTCGGCGGACGCCGAGGGCTTCGTGAAGCTGCCCAACGTCAACACCCTCATCGAGTCCCTCGACATGAAGGCCGCCCAGCGGGCCTACGAGGCCAACCTGACCGTGATCGAGACCGCCAGGGCGATGGAGTTCCGCACCCTGGACCTCATCCGGAAGTAGTCGGGAGAAGCTGAATGATCACCGCCCTCAGCGTCGCCAAGGCCTATGCCGCTGCACAGAAGGGGATCGGCGGGACGGGTCCGGAAGGCGCCGCAGGCGCCGGCGGCGCGGACTTCGGCGCCATGGTGCGTTCCGCCGTGGACGACGCCATCGGCGCCTCCAAGTCCGCCGAGCAGCAGATCGTCGCCCATGCCCAGGGCAAGGCGCAGCTGATCGACGTCGCCACCGCGGTCTCCGCCGCCGAGACCAGCCTCGAGGCGGTCATGGCGGTCCGGGACCAGGTCATCAGCGCCTACCAGGAAATCATGCGGATGCCGATCTGACCCCGGAGGGGACCGGATCCAGCAGGGAGTGACGCCATGAACGGCGCGGAAGTCCTCGACATTGGTCGCAACGCCCTCTGGCTGACCATCCAGCTGTCGGCGCCCATGCTGATCGTCGGGCTGGTCGTTGGGGTGGTGATCGGCCTGTTCCAGGCCCTGACCCAGATCCAGGAGGCGACCCTCGTCTTCGCGCCGAAGATCGTGGCGGTCTTCGTCTCGCTCCTGATCTTCCTGCCGATCATGGGCGCCCTGATGTCCGGCTTCATGGCCCAGATCGCCGCACGCATCGCGGCCATGTAGGTCCCGTGGAGCCTTACGCCTCCGTCCAGCAGGTCTATGCCGGCGCCATGGTCTTCACCCGACTGGCGGCCATGGTGATGACCATGCCCGCCGTGGGCGACCAGGCCGTGCCGGTGCGGATCCGCCTGGCCTTCGCCCTGATGCTGACCGTCACCATCGCCCCCGTGGTCATGCCCACGCCCCCGGCGGTGCCGGACGAACTGGCCCTCATGGCCCTGCATGTGGTGCGCGAGGTCTTCGTCGGCCTCATGATCGGCGCGGTGCTCCGCGTCTTCATGGCCTCCCTTTCCGTGGCGGGCGAGATCATCTCGATCCAGTCGACCCTGTCCTTCGCCCAGACCTCCGCGCCCGGGCTCGTCGAGCCTTCGACGACCGTCGGCACCTTCATCGGACTGGTGGGCCTGATCCTGATCTTCTCGACCAACCTCCACCACCTGTTCCTCGGGGCGATGGTGAACTCGTACAACATCTTCCCCTTCGCCGCCGGCGCGCCCGTGCAGGACTCCGGGGAGCTGGCGATCCGGACCATGTCAGAGGCCTTCCGCATGGGCGTCCAGCTGAGCGCCCCCGTGCTGGTCCTCGCCCTTGTCTTCAATGTCGCGGTGGGACTTGCGGCGCGGATCATGCCCCAGTTCCAGGTCTTCTTCGTCGCCTCGCCCCTGATGGTGCTCTTCTCCCTGGCCATCCTGGCCCTCAGCCTGGGGCTGATCGGCATGGTCTGGGTCAATGGCTATGGCGGCCTTCTCAGGAGCTTCGCCGGGGTGAGCGGTGGCTGACGAGAACGACTCCGCGTCGAAGACAGAAGAGCCTACAGGCCGGCGGCTTGAACAGGCCCGCGAGAAGGGCGACGTCCCCAAGACGCTGGACCTGCCCCAGGTCGCCGTCTTCGCCGCCGTGGCCGGCGTCCTGGCCTTCGCCGGCGGGTTGTTGAGCCAGCAGCTGCTCCTCGCCCTCACGCCCTTCGTGGAAAGCCCGCACGAGATCGATCTCTCGCCGTCCGGGACGGTAGGGCTGGGCTGGGAGGTCGCCGGGGCCATCGTCCCCATCCTGCTCGCCGTCGCCGGCGCCGCCATCGTCGCCGGCGTACTGGGCCACATCCTCCAGACCGGACCCATGTGGGCGCCGGGCATGCTCAAGTTCGAGCTGTCGAAGCTGTCGCCCATTGCGGGCTTTCGCCGGCTGTTCGGCGTCGACGCCCTGATCCAGTTCGCCAAGTCCTTCATCAAGCTGACCTGCGTGGCGGTGATCGGCTTCGCCGTCCTGCGGCCGCACTGGACCGAGCTCCAGCAGCTGCCGTCGGTCGATGTCCTGGCCCTCCTGCCCCTCAGCCTGGACATCCTCAAGGACCTGGCCTTCCTGGTCGCGGGCTTCCTCGTGGCGGTCGCCGCGCTCGACTGGATCATCCAGCGCCAGCGGTTCCTGGGCCGCCAGCGCATGACCCGGGAAGAGGTCAAGGAAGAGTTCAAGCAGACGGACGGCGATCCTCACGTGAAGGCCCGCCAGAGGGCGATCCGCGTCCAGAGGTCCCGCCAGAGGATGATGACCGCGGTGCCCAATGCGACCGTGGTGATCATGAACCCGACCCACTACGCGGTGGCGCTTACCTACGAGGAAGGCGACGCCGCCGCGCCCAAGTGCGTCGCCAAGGGCCTCGACTCCCTCGCCCTGCGGATCCGCGCGGTGGCCGAGGAGGCGGGCGTGCCCGTCGTCGAGGACCCGCCCCTGGCCCGGGCGCTCTACGCCGCCGTCGAGGTCGACGAGGAAATCCCGATCGCCCAGTACGAGGCCGTGGCCAAGGTGATCGGCTTCGTCCTGGCCAACCGCCGCCGCTTCTCCTTCGCACGCTGACGCCGGCTTGCAGGCTTCAATCGTTCTGAAACCCTTGTCGGGCCCCCTGATGCGGGGGCCGCAGGTGATTCGGCCTGACCAGCTGGAGGCGGAAGCATGACCGGCCCTGGACGTCGCGCCCTTGGAATGGACGGCGTGGACCTGCTGGTCCTCGTCCTCTTCGCGGGAGTTGTCGCCCTGGCGGCCGCCACAGTCCTGATGTCCGGCCCCGAGACGGCGGCCAGCGTGCTGTTGCTCGCCGGGCTGACGGGGTTCGTGGCCCTGGCCTTCCTCGTCTTCCGGAGCGGCCGGCCTGCGACATCCGCCGCGGACGCCTCCGACGACCAACTTGTGTCGGCCCTCGAGGAGCCTGCGGCGATCGCCGCCGTCGATGGCCGGATCCGCTCGGCCAACGCCGCCTGGCGGGAGACCATCGGCGCAGGGCGCCGGCTTCCCCGGAGCTCCATCTCCGCGCCGGGCCTGTTCGAGGCCCTGACCGAGGCCCGCCGGGGCCGGATCGGCCGCGCCTCCCTCCGCGCGGGGGGCGAGGAGCGCCCGGCGGTGGTCAGCGCGGCGGGCGCGCGCCGGTTCCTGGTCCGGCTGGCCCCGGCGGCGTCTCCCCCCCTGACCATCGGGACGGCGCCTGCGGCCGAGGCCGCCGCCGCACCGGCCCCGACCCCCGACGCCCTCGACGCCTTCGCCGCAGCCGCCCCCTTCGGCGCCGTGCTGCTGGGCGGCGGTCCTCCGTTCTCGGCGCCGATCCTGGAGGCCAATCCGACCCTTGCGGCGATTGCGGGAGTCCCGTCCGCAGAGAGCCTCTTTGGCGACCTCTTCGACGCCGCCTCCCGGATGGAAGCCGAGCAGAGGCTGGCCGCCGGGCGTTCGCACCTCGAGGCGGTCGAGATGCGGCTGGCCGCGGACCCCGCCCGGATCGTCCATCTCTACCTGTCGCCCTCCGGCGAACGCTGGGTGGCCTTCCTCGTCGACGTCTCGGAGCAGAAGCAGATCGAGCTGCAACTGGCCCAGAGCCAGAAGATGCAGGCGATAGGCCAGCTTGCCGGCGGCGTGGCCCACGACTTCAACAACCTGCTGATGGCCATCTTCATGCAGCTGGACGAGCTGTCCCAGCGGCACCCCGTCGGCGATCCCTCCTACGAGGGGCTGAACCAGATCCGGCAGACCTCCACCCGGGCGGCCGACCTGGTCCGCAAGCTCCTGGCCTTTTCCCGCAAGCAGACGGTCCAGCGCGAGAGCCTGGACCTTGGCGAGCTGATCTCAGAGTTCGAGGTGCTCCTCCGCCGGGTCCTGCCCGAGGACATCGCCCTGGTGACGGAGTACGGGCGCAACCTTCCGACCGTGCGTGCGGACCGGGGCCAGCTTGAGACGGCCGTGATGAACCTGGTCGTCAACGCCCGGGACGCCATCCGCGCCCATGGGGGCTCGACCGTCCGCATCCGCGCCGCCCGGGTGACGGCCGCCGAGGCCCAGGCCCTGGGCTATCCGGATCCCCATGGCGAGCAGGCCATGATCGAGGTGTCCGATGACGGCGCCGGCATCCCGGCCGAGGTGCTGGACAAGATCTTCGATCCCTTCTTCACCACCAAGCCGGTGGGCGAGGGGACCGGCCTTGGCCTCGCCACCGTCTATGGCATCGTCAAGCAGTCCGATGGATGGATCGCCGTGGAGTCGCGGCCCGGCCAGGGCGCAGCCTTCCGGATCTTCCTTCCGGTGCATGTCGCTGCGGTGGCGGCGCCTCCGCCGCCCCGGCCCGCCCGCCCTGCGGCGCGGGACCTGTCCGGAGCCGGTCGAATCCTCTTCGTGGAGGACGAGGACGCCGTCCGGAGCGTCGCGGCCAAGCTGCTGCGCGCCCGGGGTTACGAGGTGATCGAGGCGGCGAGCGGCGAGGAGGCCCTGGACCTCGCGGAGGCCCACGCCGGCGAGATCGACCTGATGATCTCCGACGTCGTCATGCCGGGCATGCAGGGGCCCGAGCTCCTCAAGGCGGCGCGGGAGTACCTGGCCGGGGCGCCGGTCATGTTCATCTCCGGCTATGCCGAGGCGGAGTTCTCCAACCTGCTGGAGGGCGAGACCAACGTCTCCTTCCTGGCCAAGCCGATCGACATCAAGACCCTGGCCGAGCGGGTCAAGCAGGAGCTCCAGCGGGCGGGCTGACCTGAAGGTCCGCTTGATTTCCCCAACGTCCGGGCCTCCAGCATGCGCATGCCGCCGCAAGGAGTCGCCATGCACCTGGACCTGTCGCCCGAGGACCTCGCCTTCCGGGACGAGGTCAGGGACTTCCTCGACGCCAACCTGACCCCGGAGCTCCGGCGGGCGGGCCGCCGCGCCACGAGCGTCTTCATGGACAAGACCTACAGCCTCGCCTGGCAGAAGATCCTCCACGCCCGGGGCTGGGTCGCGCCCGCCTGGCCGGTCCGTTACGGCGGCACGGGCTGGAACGAGATGCAGAGGTACATCTTCGCCGCCGAGTGCGCCCGCGCCGGGGCGCCAGGCCTGGCGCCCATGGGGCTGAAGATGGTCGGCCCCGTCATCATGGGCTACGGCACGGAGGACCAGAAGGCCCATTACCTGCCCCGAATCCTGTCGGGCGAGGACTACTGGTGCCAGGGCTATTCCGAGCCGGGCGCCGGGTCGGACCTCGCCGCGCTCCAGCTTCGCGCCGACCGCGAGGGCGAGGACTATGTCCTCAACGGGACCAAGATCTGGACCACCCACGCCCACTGGGCCAACCGCATGTTCTGCCTGGTCCGGACCCGCGCCGAGGGCAAGCCCCAGGCCGGGATCACCTTCCTCTTGCTCGACATGCAGACGCCCGGCGTCTCCGTCCGCCCGATCATCACCCTGGCGGGCGAGCACGAGGTCAACCAGGTCTTCTTCGACAATGTCCGGGTCCCGGCTTCAGGACGGGTCGGCGAGGAGAACCAGGGCTGGACGGTGGCCAAGTACCTCCTGGAGTTCGAGCGCGGCGGGGGCTCCGCCGCAGGTCTCCGGATGACCCTGGAACGGCTCAAGGCCCTCGCCCGGGAGGAGCGTGGGGACGACGGCGGCGCCCTCATCGATGATCCGGGCTTCCGCGCGCGCCTCGCCGCCCTTGGGGTCACCCTCGATGCGGTCGAGATGACCGAGCACCGGGTGCTGGCGGACCTCGCCTCCGGCCGCAATCCGGGTCCCGCCTCGTCCATGCTCAAGACCCAGGGCACGGAGACCATGCAGAAGCTCGACGAGCTGGCCATCGAGGGGATCGCCGCCTACGCCGCGGTCGACCAGAAGCCGGCCCGGTCTCCCGAGGCCGGCCAGGACTTCATCGGCCCCGAGCACGGCCTCACCAGCATGGCCCGCTACCTCAACAACCGGGCGGGATCGATCTACGGCGGTTCGAACGAGATCCAGCGGGACATCATGGCCCGCCTGGTCCTGGGCCTCTGACCCTCAGGGCGCGCCAGCCTGGGCGAGGATGGCCAGCAGGCCCGCCGACATGCCCCGGACCATCTCGACCGGCTCGACATCGATCCACTCGTCGGGCGCATGGGCCCGCCCCCCACGCCCCCCGGCGCCGATGGTCACGGCCGGCACGCCCAGGCTCATTGGAATGTTGGAGTCGGTCGAAGAGGCCTCCTCGGCGGCGCTGAAGCCCTGGGCCGCGATGGCGGCCCGGGTGATCCGGACAAGGCGGCTTGTGGACGGGGTCGCGCCCGCCGGACGTTCGCCAAGCACCTTCAGCTCCGCCCGGACGGCGCCGGGCGCGGTGGAGCGGGCGGCGTTCTCGGCGTCCACCGCCCGGGCCACCGCCGCCTTGAAGCCCCGGTCGAGCTCCGCCAGGGCGTCCGGGGACTCCGACCGCAGGTCGACCTCCACGAAGACCGAGGACGGGATGGTGTTCACCGAGGTTCCTCCGCCGGTGACGCTCGCGGAATAGGTGGTCCTGGGCGAGTCCGGCGGATCGATGGCGTAGAGGCCCGAGATGGCGCCGGCCATGGCGGCCATCGGGTTGACGATGCCGAAGGCGCCGTAGCTGTGCCCACCGGGGCCCGTGAAGACCGTGCGGTATCGCTTGGACCCGACCCCGCGCGTGACCACGCCCGCAGGGTCCGAGCCGTCGACCGAGATGAAGGCGGAGATGCGTCCGGCGTAGGGGCCCTTGCCGAACAGGGCCTTCACCCCGCGCAGGTCGCCCTGGCCCTCCTCGCCGACATTGGCGACGAAGAGCAGGTCATCCCGGGTCCGAAGGCCTGCGGCGTCCATGGCGCGGATCCAGGCGAGGAGGGTGGCCAGCGAGCGGCTGTTGTCGCCGATCCCCGGGGCGGCCAGGCGCCAGCCCTCGCGCCGCACCCGGACATCCGTTCCGGCCGGGAACACCGTGTCGAGGTGGGCCGCCACGACGAGGAAGGGGCCCTGGCCCCGGTTGCGCGATCCTGGCCTCACCCCGGTCACGTTGCCCTCGGCGTCGATGGCCACGGACTTCAGGCCCAGGGCCTCGAAATCCCTCCGAAGCGCGTCGGCCCGGGCGGCTTCGCCGAAAGGCGGGGCCGGGATCTCCGTGATCCGGATGATGTCGGCGACCGTTCGGCCGTGTTCCTTCCCGAGGACCTCCTGCGCAGTCCTGAATCCCGGCGTCGCGGCGAGCCGTGCGACCTCCTGCTCCGGCGACGGCGCGGCGGCCGCGGAAAGGGGAAGGGCGAGGGCCAGGGCGAGACCGGCGAGGAAGGGCGCACGCATGCCTGGACTCCGGCGGGTTGAAGACAGCCTGCTGTAACCCGGATAGCCTCCGGCGGGAAACGTGGGGTAGGGTTAACGCCCCGGCAACCTTGATGCGGAACCAAGCATTTACATGCAGCCCCCATGCTGCCGACGGACAGCCGCCTGAACGGGCGATGGAGACCGACCTATGAACGGGTCCGCCCGGATCAACCTGTCCAGCGCAAGCGTCCTTGTGGTGGATGACAATCCACAGGCCATCGAGCTCCTGTGCGGGGTCCTCGACAGCTTCGGGATGCGCAAGTTCAAGCGGGCCATCAGCGTGGACGAGGCCAAGGAGGCCTGCGCGGAATCCGTCTTCGACCTGATCCTCACCGACGCCCAGATGCCGGGCGTGGATGGCTATGAGTTCATCCGGTGGCTCCGTCGGTCGGCGGACGAGCAGGCCCGGCTGACCCCGGCCATCATCGTCACGGCGCATACCCGCCGCAGCCAGGTCACGAAGGCCCGGGACTGCGGCGCGAACTTCATCATCGCCAAGCCGATCACCCCGAAGATCATCCTCGAGCGGATCATCTGGGTCGCCCAGTCGACCCGGATGTTCATCGAGACCGAGAATTACATTGGTCCTGACCGCCGGTTCCGGAAGGCGGGTCCCCCCGCAGAGTTCGGGATCGGAAGGCGAAAGGACGACGCCGAGGCTGCGGCGGCGGCTGAGGCTGTTGCGAATGCCGAGGCGGCCGATGGGGCCGCCGGTGCTGAACCCCAGGAGACCACCGCGTGAGCACCGTCCGTAAGTTCCGGGTCAAGACCCGGCTGGCCAGCATGATCAAGGAGCCTGGGGGCATCCATGTCAGCGAGGCCCTGAAGCGGAGCGAGGAGGTCATTGTGGCCCAGACCGAGGTCTGCCTGGACCAGATCGACGCCTGCCTCGCCAGCATCGAGTCCCTGTTCGCCGATCCGGCCCATGACCCCGAGGAGATGTACCGCCTCTCCACGGACATCGTGTCGTATTGCGCCGTCCTCCCGGACTCGTCCCTCTCGGAGGTCGCCCGCTCGCTTTGCGAACTCATCGACCAGGCCGTCGAGTCCGGCCGGGGCAGGCCCAAGGCCGAGGCCGTCCGGGTTCACATCGCCTCGATGAAGCTCCTCCACAGGACCGGCCTCGATGCGGCGGCCAGCCAGGAAATCCTGGAAAGCCTGAGCAAGATGGTCGCCAAGTTCGAGCGGTAGGCGGGAAGGCTCAGTCCTCGAGGCCCAGGGCCTTGAGGGCCCGGTTGCGGGAGGCCTTGTAGTCCACCTTGCCGTTCGGGGCCCGCCCGATGCTGTCCACCACCACGAGTTCCCGGGGCGCCTTGTAGGCGGCCAGTCGGCTGCGGACATGGGCGGACAGGTCCGCCAGTTCGAGCTCGGCCTCGCCGTCAGGCTCGACCACGGCGCAGATCCGCTCCCCGAAACGGGCATCCGGCACGCCCACCACCACGGCGTCGCGGACATGGGGGTGTGTCTTCAGGGCCTCTTCCACCTCTTCGGGGAAGACCTTCTCGCCGCCGGTGTTGATGCACTGCGAGCCGCGGCCGAGGAGCTTCAGCGAGCCGTCGGCGTTCACCTCCGCCCAGTCGCCGGGGACGGACCAGCGGATCCCCTCGAAGGTCAGGAAGGTGCGCGCGCTCTTTTCCGGGTCCTTGTAGTAGCCCTGGGGGAGGAAGCCGCTGACGGCGACGAGGCCGCGTTCACCGGAGCCTGGCTGCACACGCCGGCCGTCCTCGGTGAAGACCGCGCAGGTCGGGCCGAGCATGAAGGCCGCCGTTGCGGCCTCCGCCCCGGGGGTCGAGGAAGAGGCGCCAAGCCCGACGGCCTCGGAGGATCCGAAGGAATCGAAGATGGTCGCATTCACGCAGTGGCGGAGCAGGCCGCGCTTGTTCTCCTGGCTCCACATGGACCCCGAGGAACTGATCGACAGGACGCTGGAAAGGTCCCACCGGGCGGGTTCGGCCTCGAGGGCCTCCAGCATGGGGGTCGAGAAGGCGAGGCCGACGATGACGACGCCATCGACCTTGAGGCGCTCGACCTCGTTCCAGAGCTCCACCGCGCTGAAGCCCCGGGAGGGGAGGGTGGCCACGGCGCCGCCCTGGTTCAGGGTGATGAAGGCGGAGAACTGCCCTGTCCCGTGCATGAGCGGGCAGCAGACGAGGGTCAGGGGCGGGCGCGGCCCGTCCGGGTCCAGGCGATCGGCGGCCTCCTGGACGGACTCGATGGGCGCAACGCCGCGCGCCGCCTGGCCGCCTGCGCCCAGGACGTTGAACAGGTCGTCCTGCCGCCACATGACGCCCTTGGGCATGCCGGTCGTCCCGCCGGTGTAGAGGAGCAGGAGGTTGTCTCCCGACCGCCCCCAGGGCGCCAAGACCGGGCGGCTGGCGGGAGGCGAGGCGACGACGGTCTCGTAGTCCGAGGCCCAGGCGGGCGCCGGGTGGCCCGGTTCGGCGACTGCGACCCAGAGCTTGACCTTGGAAAGCCGGTGGCGGATCGCCTCGAGCGTCTCCGTGAACCCCGCATGGAACACCACGACCTCGGCGTCGGCGTTGTCGAAGAGATAGACCAGCTCCTCCCCGCCATACCGGTAGTTGGTGTTGATGGGCGCAAGGCCAGCCTTGAAGGCGGCGAAGTAGACCTCGAGGTACTCGGGTCCATTGTAGAGGTAGGCGGCGACCTTGGCCTCGGCGCTGACCCCGCCGGCCAGAAGATGGGCGGCCAGGGCGTCGGCCCGGGCGTCGAACCCGCCCCACGACACCACCCTTTCGCCCTGGATCAGGGCCGGACGCTCCGGTGTCTTCCGGGCGATGGCCTCCCAGACGTCGGCGATCCTCCAGTCCGTCATTGCGTCCTCCCGCTCGCGTTTCCAGCCGCGTTGGATGCAATCAGGCGGTTGGACGCCGGGGAAGTCAACTCGGCGGGCGTCGCCTCAGACGGGCACGACGCGCTCGGGATGGCCGGACCACATCCAGGCCATGGAGGGGCGCGAGACCCCCAGCATCACGCCGCCGAGCGTGGGGGGATGGATCCACACCTGGTCTGGCGTCTGGTCGATCCGGCGACCCTCGGGGCGGTCGATGGTGACGCCGCCCGGCGGGATCCGCCGTTCGATGTCGAGGAGGTCCGAGGCCTCGGCGAAGCCCATGTAGAAGCAGGCGCCTTCCCGGGCGTGGTAGCGCCCCATGGTCTTGTCGCGGTCGATGGGGGTGATGACCTCGAAACGGTGGAGCTGGCCGGCGCGGAACAGGGTCAGCACGCCGGTATAGCCGAACATCTCCGAGGTGATGGTGGTGAAGACGGACTCATCGAGGCCGAAGGCGTCCCGGATCCTTGCGACGGCGCCCGCCTGGTCGGCGGCGAGGACCGTCGCCTCGTAGAGGAAGTCCAGGCGACCCGCCGGGGCCCGTTCCGCCTCGGGGGAGATGACAAACCGGATGGGCGCCCCCTCGATCTCCAGCTCGACATGCACCCGGTCGCCTTCGGAACCCACCCGGGCCCCGGCCGCACGGGCGGTCCCGGCCACGGCCCCGGGGTCTGGAGAGGCGGCGCCGGCCGCCCAGACATGGGCCCGACCCCGCCGCGACAGGGCGTCGGCGATGGCTCCGGTCCCGTCCGGCTGGAGGAACTCCACGTCCGAACGGCCCGCCCTCACCACCGTGCGATGGGCGCCAAGCGCAGGCGCCGGGCCCGAATACACCTCCTCCGCTCCCAGGACGGTGCGCCATGCCGCGGCGGCGGCGGCTGCGTCCGGGGTGGCCACGAGCAGCCGGTCGACCTCGGTCAGCATGGTTCAGGCTCCGGGATACAGGATGTTGAGGGGAACGCTGCGGCCCGCCGTCTCGACGATCCGCACGTGTTCGCGGCCGAGCTCGCGGGCATGCCTGCAACCGCAGGAATGGGCGATCATGTCGATCTCGCGGTTCAGGCTCCGGACGTAGTTCAGGACCCGTGTGGCCTTGTCCTCGACCACCAGGCCCCGCTGCAGCCGCCGGTTGTGGGTGGCCACGCCGGTCGGGCAGGTGTTGGTGTGGCACCGCATGGCCTGGATGCAGCCGATGGCGAACATGAAGCCCCGGGCGGAGTGCACGAAGTCGGCCCCGGTGCAGAGGGCCCAGGCCGCCTTGGCGGGCGTGACCAGCTGTCCGGAGGCGATTACCCGGACCCGCTCCTTCAGCCCGGCCGCGCGCAGGGCGTCCACCACCATCGGCAGGGCCTCGGCGATCGGCAGGCTCATGTGGTCCATCAGGGTCTGGGGCGCCGCGCCCGTTCCCCCCTCGCCTCCGTCGATGGTGAGGAAGTCAGGGGCGTCCTGGGGGCCGCGCCGCAGGATCGCCTCGCAGAGCTCGATCATGAAGGTCTCGTCGCCAAGGGCGGTCTTCACTCCCACCGGCCGGCCGGTCAGGTCCCGCAGGCTGCAGACCCGGTCAAGGAGCTGGTCGACATTGGCGATATCTGGATGACGGTTCGGGCTGATGGAGTCCTGGCCCTCGGGGATGCCCCGGATGCGGGCGATCTCGGCGGTGACCTTGGCGCCGGGCAGGACACCGCCCTTGCCGGGCTTGGCGCCCTGGCTGAGCTTGATCTCGAAGGCCTTCACCGATCGGGCGATCTCGCGCGCCCGCTCCGGCGAGAACGAGCCGTCGGAATTGCGGACGCCATAGCGCGCGGTCCCGATCTGCATGATCAGGTCGCATCCGCCTTCCAGGTGATAGGGCGAAAGCCCGCCTTCGCCGGTGTCCATCCAGCACCCGGCCATGCCGGCGCCGCGGGACAGGGCCTGGATGGCCGGCCGGGAGATGGCGCCGAAGCTCATCCCCGAGATGTTGACGACCGAGCGGGCGAGGAAGGGGGTCTCGCAGGCGCCCTCGCCGATGAGCAGGGGCGGTGTTGGCAGCCTGTCCTCCTCGAGGACCGGAAAGGGGTGGTTGACGAAGAGCAGGGCGCCCGGCTCCCGCCGGTCATTGGTCGATCCAAAGCCGATGGCCCCGCCCTCGTTCTTCGCCTCCCGGTAGACCCAGGACCGGGTCGCCCGGTTGAAGGGCATCTCCTCGCGGTCGCTCGCGAAGAAGTACTGCCGGAAGTACTCCCCCAGCTGCTCCAGCCAGTAGCGCAGATGCCCGATGACGGGGAAGTTGCGCAGGACGGAGTGCTTTTGCTGGGTCAGGTCATAGACGAGGAGCCCGCCAAGCAGGACGGCGAGGGCGAAACCGGCAAGGACGCCGGCGCTCTGGGTCAGGACGCCTGCGATCCAGTCCATCGGCCCTAGCCTTATCCTTCGACGGTGGTGATGTTCTGCTCGAAGTCCTTGAGGATATCGAGCACCTCGTCGATCGGCGCTGCAAGGGACCGCGCATCCGGGAACCGGTAGCGCCAGAAGCTCGTGATGTGGGAGATGACGCCGATGCGCTCGCCCAGCATGAGGAACATCTTGGGGGCCCGCAGGAGGAAGTTGCGGAAGGCGAGGGGCTTGCCGTTCTTCGTCAGGTCCGCGAAGGCGCGGTCATAGACGTCCAGGGCCTCAGTCACCTCGCGGCGCTTCTGGTCGACCGTCTCGATCAGCCGCCGGCGCGTCCGGTCGATGTAGGCCATGAGCTCCGGGTCCTTGTGACCGGTGACCCGGATCTGCGGCATTTCCCGCAGGACGTCGACCAGCTTGGGCCAGAGGTCGCTCAGCACCCACTTGTAGTAGAGGAAGCCCTTCCAGCTGAAGACGCCCTCCCGGTAGTCGTCGCCCTCGAGCCGGAGCGCGATCCGCAGGGGTTCGAGGTGCTCGTTGATCTCCGTGGAGAGGAGCACCTGGACCAGCTTGCTGGAATAGCTCGAACCCTCGCCCGCCGTGGCGTAGGTCAGCCGGATCAGGTTGTTGATCTCCACCGCCACGAAATCCTGCATCCGGGCGAGGTCGGCCTCGGAAATCGTGAAGTAGCAGTTCGCGATGTGGATGCCGCGCCGGCTCAGGTGCTCCCGCAGCAGGAAGGGGTCGAGGGACGGGATCTCGTCGATCACCGACAGGACCCGGATATCGCGCTCCACGCTGTAGGCGTCTCCCGCCATCTCGAAGACGATGTCCCGCCACCCGCGCTGGCCGACGAAGAAGGAGCGGCCGCCCATGCGGAGGTCGGAGCGCTCGAAGGGCAGGATGATCTTCGTGGAATTTTGCCGCTCGTCATCGAAGACGAAGCGTTCATCGACCCGGATGCGGTGCTTCAGGATGATGCACTCGTTGAGGATCGGGGTCGTGAAGAAGGGCTTGGAGTGGTACTCGGGATCGCCCTTCTGGGTGTTTGCGATCGCAACGAGGTTCAGAACCCGGCTGGTCGAGGCCGTTCTCTGGAGCGCCCCGAGATTGCGTACCGATCGATCGGCCGC
Source organism: Phenylobacterium parvum (assembly GCA_029977805.1). GTDB lineage: Bacteria > Pseudomonadota > Alphaproteobacteria > Caulobacterales > Caulobacteraceae > Phenylobacterium > Phenylobacterium parvum_A. Next base: position 18,471 of record JAPOKE010000027.1, read on the forward strand.
CGCCTGCCGCATGTCCGTGTCCTTCCCAGTCCTTCCCGCCTTATCCCGGGGAAACCTTAAGGATGCCCGAAGATGCCGTCTCAAGCGCCCGGCCGGAGCGACCTGGCCCCTGCGCGGCAGCCTAGGAGTCGCCTCCCAGCGTGTATTCGAAATCGCGCACGATCTCAAACAGCTCATCCAGCAGGACGGGCTCAAACGCACCTTCCGGGAAACGGAAGCGCCAGTAGCTGGCGACGTGGGCGAGGGCGCCGATCCGCTCCCCCAGGAGGATGAACATTTCCGGCGTCCGCCGGAGGAAGTTTGAGAAGGCGAGGGGCTTGCCGTTGCGCGTCAGGTCATTGAACGCGGCCTCGTAGACCCGGATGGCGCCGACGACCTCCTCCAGGACGGTGTTCACGCGGTCGACCAGCCGACGACGGGACCGGTCGAGGGCGAGGCTCATGTCCTTGTCCCGGAAGCCGTGCGTCTTCATGGCGAGGATCTCGCGCAGGAACGGGCCGAGCTGGGGGCGCAGGTCGCTGAGGACCCACTGGTAGTAGAGGAAGCCCTTCCAGGCGAAGATGCCCTCGTCGAAGTCCTCGGGGTCCAGGCGGAGGGCGAGCCGGATCGGCTGGATCGAGTCGCCCGGCGTCGGGTCCAGGAGCGAGCGGATCATCCGGTTGGACCAGCTGGAGCCGTCCACCCTGTTGCGCTGGGAGATGTCGAGCAGGATCTCGATCTGCTTGCCGACGAAGCTGTGCATCTTGGCGAGGTCGCCCTCGGAGATCATGAAGTAGCACGGGGCGATCTCGACCCCCCGCCGCTTCAGCTGCTCGCGGACCAGGAAGGGATCCAGCGAGGGAAGCTCGTTGAGGGCCAGGAGGACTAGGATGTCGCGTTCGGGATTCCGGTAGGCGCCGCTGATGTCGTTGACGACGTCCCGCCACCCCTTCTGCTCGATCAGGAAGGACCGGCCGCCGATCTTCAGGTCGGTGCGCTCAAATGGCAGGATGACCTTGGTGCCGGTGGTCTTCTCCTTGGGCAGCAGGCCGACCTCGTCCGCCCGGATTCGATGTTTCAGAATGAGACATTCATTGAGGCGCGGCGAGGTAAAAAAGGGCTGCGCCGTGTAACCTGGTTCATTCCGGGACTGGTTCGATACGGCCAGGAGGTTGAGGACGCGGCTTGTCGACGCGGACCTCTCGATCCGACCCAGGTCCCTCACGGTGCGGTCAACATTCGCGTTCTTGCGCATTCATGCCCCAGTCCGGCTCCCGCCAGGATATCCCCCGGGTCCAAACGCGGAGTTAAGGTCGGCGCCTGCCTTCCGACCTGCGCCCCCCGGACCCAAGGCGGTCCGGAGCAAGTCCCGCGCCATCCTGTCGAGGCTTCGCAGACCGCCGCAGGCGCTGTCTCCAGGGCGGTCCGCGGGCCGCCGGGGGTGGTCAGTGAATGTCAGGGAAGTTTGGAGGCCTGACCCGGAATCGAACCGGGGTACACGGATTTGCAGTCCGCTGCGTCACCACTCCGCCATCAGGCCGCACCGGTCCGCGCCGGGCCGGGGATCGCTAACAGAAGGCGGGCGACGGGGCAATCTCCGAGACGCCCCGCATTGCCTTGGACTCCCGCAGCGCACTATAAGCCCCCGGGCCCGAAGCGCCCTGAAGGCCCTTGCGGCCGAGACTGCAGACGACCGGAGACGTCATGGACGATACCGCAGCAGCCCGCCTCAACATGGTGGAGAGCCAGGTCCGGACCGCCGACGTGACGGACCTCAGGATCCAGGACGCCATGCGGCGGATCGCGCGCGAGGCCTTCCTGCCGGCCGACCGGGCCTATCTGGCCTATGCCGACGTCGAGCCCGAATATGCGCCCGGGCGGAGGCTCCTGAGGCCCCGCGACGTGGCCAAGCTCCTGCAGCTGGCCGCGCCTGTGGCCGGGGAGACCGCCCTCGCCATCGCCGCGCCCTACGCCGCCGCCCTGCTGGAGGCCTGCGGCGTCGCGGTCACCCGATTTGACGGCGAAGCTCCCGACCAGCCGCCTCCGGGCGCCTTTGACCTTGTCATCAGCGAGGGCGCCGTGGCCGAGGTTCCGGCGACCTGGCTTGCTGCGGTCGCCGTTGGCGGTCGCGCCGCCGTCATCGAGCGCCGGGGGCCGGCCGGACGCGCGGTCCTCCATGTCCGCACCGCCGAGGGGCTCGGGCGTCGCGAGGGCTTTGACGCCGCGCCGCCCTACCTTCCCGGCCTTGAGCCCCAGGCTGGCTTCGCCTTCTGAAGGTCCGCCCGGACGCCGATGGAAACGGGTTCGTAAGACCCGGGTGAATAAACCTTAAGGTCAGGTCCACTGGCCTCCGGAGGAAACGGCGGTCATATAGGCGGGCGCTTCGCGCGACCGGTATTTGGGGATTAGAGATGATCAAGCGTCGTCGCAGCCGCTGGCTTGCTGCGGTCTCCCTGGCGGGACTATCGCTTTCGGCCTCCGGCGCTTCCGCGGAAACCATGGCCGAGGCGATCGCCATGGCCTACGCCTCCAACCCGACGCTGCAGGCCCAGCGGGCCCAGCTGCGCGCCCTGGACGAGAACTGGTACCAGGCCCGGGCGGGATACCGCCCGACCCTGTCGGCCTCCGGCCGCGCCACCTGGAGCGAGACGACCATCCCGGGGACCAATCCCCTGGTGGACGTCGAAAGCAATTCGGGTTCGGCCGTCCTGTCCCTTTCCCAGCCGATCTATACCGGCGGCCGGGTTGCGGCCGCCGTCTCCGCGAGCGAGGCCGACAGCCTGGCGGGGCGCGAGACCCTGCGCCGCGTCGAGGCCCAGGTCCTCGGGCAGGTGATCCAGTCCTATGTCGATGTCCGTCGCGACCAGGAAGCCCTCCGCATCCGGCAGACCAACGTCGCGGTGCTGCAGCGGCAGCTGGACGAATCCCGCGCCCGGTTCGAGGTGGGCGAAATCACCCGGACGGATGTCGCCCAGTCCGAGGCGCGCCTCGCCGCCGCCGTGGCGCTCCTCAATTCGGCCCAGGCCACCCTCGCGACCTCCCGCGCCACCTATGAGGCCGTCGTCGGCCAGGCGCCGGGCGACCTCGCCCCCGAGCCGCCCATCGGGACCCTGCTGCCGGGCTCCATCGAGCAGGCCTGGGACCTCGCCGAGAGCGGAAGCCCGATCCTGCGCGCTGCAGAGTATGCCGAGCAGGCCAGCCGCGCCCGGGTGACGGGTGCGCGCGCCGAGCAGATGCCGACCGTCGCCCTGCAGGGACAGCTGGGCTATTCCGGCCTCGTGAGCCCCCTGCACACCGACGCCTATTCCCGGGCCCTGTCCGGCGGCGCCGTGGTGACCGTGCCCCTGTTCACCGGCGGCCAGACCCTGTCGCGTGTCCGGGCGGCCACCGAGCGCAACAACATTGACCGCCTCGGCGTCGAGAACGCCCGCCGGACGGTGCGGCAGTCCATCACCCAGTCCTGGAGCGCGCTGCAGGCCGCCCGCAGCAACATCGAGGCCACCGACAAGCAGGTCCGCGCCGCGCGGATCGCCGCGGAGGGCGTCGTGCAGGAACAGAGGGTGGGCCTCCGGACGACTATCGACGTCCTGAACGCCGAGCAGGAACTGCGGGCCGCCGAGCTGTCCCAGATCAGCGCCCGTCGCGACGAGTACGTCGCGGCCGCCGGCGTGCTCGGCCAGGTCGGGCGACTGCAGGCCGGCTACCTCGTGCCGGAGATCCCCCGCTACGACCCGGCTGCGAACTTCAACAACCTCCGGGTCACCTGGGGCTGGGTGCCCTGGGAGGTGCCGATCTCGGGCGTCGACGGCGTCCTGGTGCCCAAGCCGAAGGTGATCCCTGACCGTCCTGTTCCTGCGGCCCCCGCCGTCAAGGTTTCGTCCGACGCGGACCCGGTCACGAAGTAGGGCCTTGGTCTAGCAGGCGACCTCCGGGCGGCTCTGCGCGGCTGGCTTCGGGTGCGCTTGGCGGCGGAACACCCGGGAATCGGTTATCTGTGGGCTTGTAGCCCGCGCATGTCCGCCGGGAATTGCCTGTTAAGTCCTGTGCGCCTAGCCTTGCAGCCGAGGCTGGCCTTTTCCCGAATCGCGGTGGCGGATGTCCGACGAGTCGAAATCAGAACCGACAATGGAGGAGATCCTCGCCTCCATCCGTCGCATCATCTCGGAAGATGATGTCGAGGACACGCAGGACGCCCCCGAAGACGACGCCCCGCCCGAGCGCCCGGCGCCTGCTCCCGAGCCCGTCGACGACATCGAGCCCGAGCCGCCGCCGCGTCCCGCACCGGAACCTGAGCCCGTCCAGGAGGAGGATGTCCTCGAACTGACGGACCGGATCGACTCCGTCGGCGACATCGAACCCCTCCGGCCTGGGCCCGCCCTGGTCTCCGACCCGACGGCGGCCGCAGCTGCGGCGGCCTTCGGCCATCTCTCCGCCTCCCTCCTGATGCCGCACGACCTGCGCACCCTCGAGGACGTCGTCCGGGAACTGCTCCGCCCGCTCCTCAAGCAGTGGCTGGACGATCACCTGCCGGACATCGTCGAGGCGCAGGTGCAGGCGGAGATCGAGCGGATCTCCCGCGGCGGGCGGATGCGCTAGAGGCGGTCCGCTCCGGATTCCCGCCATCGACCTTGACGCCCGCCTTTGTCCCGTTCCGAATGCATAGGGCGCAAAGCTTGATGTTCGGGGAGATGACGGATGCGAGGCCTGCTTCGGCCCTTTGGCCTGAGTTACGCCCTTAGGCGAACCTTCGGCCGCGTTGCGCCCGTTCTTGCCCTGCTGTTCGCTATCCAGGCAGGGGACGTAAATGCGGCCGGGCCGCCTTCCCTTGAGGCATACGGGCGGCTGCAACAGATCGAAGGCGTCAGCATGTCGCCTGGAG
>JAPOKE010000028.1 GCA_029977805.1 Phenylobacterium parvum
CCCAGCACCTGCGCCATGTCGGAAAGGCTGGCCTTCAGCCGGCTGCCGCCCTCGAACAGGATGAGGGTGGCGCGGATCCCCGCCAGCTCGGCCAGCTCGCGCCGGCGGGCGGCGGACTTCGGCGACAGGAAACCGGCGAACAGGAACCGGTCGGCGGGCAGGCCGGCGACGCTCAGGGCCGCCAGGGCCGCCGAGGGACCCGGGGCGGCGAAGACGGGGATCCCCCGGGCGATGGCCTCCCGCGCCAGGGGAAAGCCCGGATCGGAGACGAGGGGCGTACCCGCGTCCGAGGCCAGGGCCACCCGGCCGCCCTGCTCCAGCAGGGCCAGGGCCCGGGGCGCCGTGCGCCCGCCGGCGTGGTCGTCGTAGCGGGCCATGGGCCTTGAGATGCCGTAGGCCGCCAGCAGCTTTCCCGTCACCCGGGTGTCCTCGGCCAGGACGAGGTCGGCGCCGGCCAGGATGTCGAGGGCCCTCAGGGTGACGTCGCGCAGGTTCCCGATGGGCGTGGCCACCAGGTAGAGCCCCGGCGCCAGGGGGGCGTCGGACAGGGGCGGCGGGGGCGGACGGCGGCTCATGCCCCAGCCTTCGCGGCTTTGTGCGGCCATTGCAAGGCGCCGGCTCAGCGCGCCAGCAGGCGCTCCAGCACGGCGTCCAGCAGGCGCCGGCCGTCTTCCGTCACCCGCAGCCGGCGGGCGTCTTCGGCCAGGAGGCCCGCGGCCGCCAGGTCCCGCACCCCGGCGGCGTCAGGCGACAGGTCCAGGTCGCCGAGTTCGTCGAAGCCGACCCCCTCCGCCAGCCTCAGCCCGGACAGCAGCCGCTCGACGGCGGCGTCCCGGGGCGACAGGACCTCGACCTCGCCGGCGCCCTCGCCGCGGCCTACGGCGGCGATGTAGTCGGCGGGTCGCGCCGCGCAGGCCTGGCCGGTCCGTTCGCCGTCGAGGGTCAGTCGCCCATGGGCGCCGGGGCCCACCCCCAGCCAGTCGCCGCCCCGCCAGTAGATCAGGTTGTGGCGCGAGCGGTCGGCGGGGGTCCGGGCGTGGTTCGACACCTCGTAGGCCTCGAAGCCAGCGGCGGAGAGCCGGTCCTGGGTCACCTCCCAAAGGTCCGCCGCCTGGGGGTCGGCCGGGGGCGAGAGCCGCCCGCGCCGCACCGCCCGCTCGAAGGCGGTGCCTGGCTCGATGGTCAGCTGGTAGGGCGAGAGGTGGCCGGCCCCCAGGGCGACGGCCGCGTCCAGCTCGGCCGCCCAGGCCGCCGGCGACTGTCCGGGCCGGGCGTAGATCAGGTCGACGGAGACCCGGGGATAGACCTTCAGCCCCGCCTCGACCGCCCGCCGCCCCGCCGCCGCATCGTGGTTCCGGCCCAGCTGGACCAGGGCTTCGTCGTCCAGGGACTGGAGGCCTAGGGACAGGCGGTTCACCCCGGCGTCCGCCAGGGCGGCGAAGCGGCCGGCCTCGGCGTCGGTGGGATTGGCCTCCAGGCTGACCTCGAGGTCCGGTTCCGCCTCCCACAGCGCCCGGCAGGCGGCGATCACCTCCGCCACCGCCCCGGGATCCATCAGGGAGGGCGTGCCGCCGCCGAAGAAGACCGAGGTCAGGCGCCGGGGGCCTGTCGCCTCGCGCCGCCGGGCCAGGTCGTCGAGTAGGGCGCGGGCGAGGGCCGCGGCCTCGCCTGGCCGCCGGTCCCGGTGGACGTTGAAGTCGCAGTAGGGGCAGATCCGGGCGCAGTAGGGCCAGTGGACATAGACCCCGAAGCCGGCGCCCTCGCCGCCGCCGGTCAAGCCAGGGCCGCCTTGAGGCGCGCGAAGGCCCGGGCCCGGTGGCTCATGGCGTCCTTGGCCGCCGGGTCCATCTCGCCGAAGGTCAGCTCATGGCCGTCGGGCCGGAAGATGGGGTCGTAGCCGAAGCCCCGGTCCCCGCGCGGCGGGAAGACGAGGTCGCCGTCGATCCGGCCCTCTGTGACGACCGCCAGGTCGTCGGGCCAGGCCAGGGCCAGGGCGCAGGTGAAGTAGGCGCGGCGGTTGGCCTCGCCCCGTTCCGACAGCTCGCGCTCGATCCGCGCCATGGCCGGGGCGAAGTCCTTGCCCGGCCCGGCCCAGCGGGCCGACAGGACCCCGGGCGCGCCGTCCAGCCCCAGCACCGAAAGCCCGGAATCGTCCGCCAGGGCCGGCAGGCCGCTGGCCGACGCCGCGGCCCGCGCCTTCAGGAGGGCGTTGCCGGTGAAGGTGGCCTCGGTCTCCTCGGGCTCGGAGAGGCCAAGCTCGCCGGCCGTCACGAGCCGGTACCGACCCTCGAGGATCTCCGAGAGCTCCCGGGCCTTGCCGGGATTGTGGGTCGCCACCACCAGCCGGGACCCGGCCTCAAGTCTGATCGCCATGAAATGCTCCGCGGCCCCTCCGGCCCTTACGACAATTTAACGCGATCGCCGACGCTTTCGCGACATAAGGGCGGTCACGGCGGAACGGAACCGGGGGGTGACGACATGCCGACCATGCGGGCCATCGGCCCGGGTTCACTCTCGAGCTTCCTGAAGGCGGTCCTCGACCTGGTCCGCCTCCTGCTCCTCGTCCTGCTCATCGTGCTCGCGGCCGGGCTCCTCTACGGCGTCCTCGCCGCCTTCAACCCGGCCATGCCCTTCGCCCAGAGGGTCCGGTTCGACGGCCTGGACCGGGTCCAGGCCTGGGCGGTGGTCCTGGTCCGGATGCTGACGGCGACCCTCTTCGTCACGGGGGTCCTCGTCATCGTGAGCCGGCTGCGCGAGATCTTCGCGACCCTGAAGGCCGGCGACCCCTTCGCCCCGGAGAACGTCACGCGCCTGCGGGTCGTGGCCGGCGGCCTGGCGGGCCTGGAGGCGGTCCGCTACGCGGTCTGGATCCTCGGGACCCTCCTGCCGCCCCAGGCCGCCCCCGACAGGCCCAACCTGTCCCTGACCGCCTGGTTCTCCATCCTCGTCGTCATCGTCCTGGCCGAGGTGTTCCGGGAGGGCGCGCGCCTGCGCCGGGAAGCGGAGCTGACCATCTGATGGCTGTCCGCCTGCACCTGGACCGGCTCCTCGTGGAGCGCCGCATGTCCCTGGCCGAACTGTCCGACCGGACCGGGGTCTCCGCCTCCAACCTGGCCATCCTCAAGGCGGGCGACGCCCGGGCCCTGAGGTTCTCGACCCTCGAGGCCCTGTGCCGGGAACTGGCCTGCCAGCCCGGCGACCTGCTCACCTGGGAGCCCTGACGCCCAAGGGTGTCGCCGCAATGCAACAAGAAGGGGCTTCCGGGCCCTTCCGGGCCTTGCAAGCCGGGGGGGCCGGGTCTATGTGCACCGCAACATTTATTGCATTGCACAAGGAGCTCGCCATGGCCCACGTCCTGGACATCCGCGACATCCACGTTTTCGACGGCCTGCTGCGTCGCCTCGAGGCCATCCTCGACAGCCTGATGCTGCCCTTCGCGGAAGAAGTCGGCCGCCTGTCGCCCGCCGCCTTCCGTCACCTCCTGAACGCCCGCTTCTGACCCCGGTCCGCGCCGGCCGTCGCTGTCTCTCCCGACGGCGGACCGGCGCCGGGAACGGGCGGCCCCGGCGGGTCGCCCGTTTCCCCACCCAGCTTCAGGCCCCTCGGGCCTCAGGCGGCGTCGGCCGCCGCCTTCTGGAGGGCGAAGAGCTCTCCGATCCCCTTCTCGGCCAGGCCGAACAGGGCCTCGAACTCGGCCCGGGTGAAGCCCCGCTTCTCGCCGGTGGCCTGGATCTCCACGATGTCGCCCGCCCCCGTCAGCACGAAGTTGGCGTCGGCCTCGGCGTTGGAATCCTCCTCGTACTCCAGGTCCAGCACCGGGACGCCCTTGCACACCCCGCACGAGACCGCCGCCACCTGGTCCAGCAGGGGCGAGCGGGCGATCACGCCTTCGCGCACAAGAAGGTCCGTGGCCTGGCGCAGGGCCACCCAGGCCCCGGTGATGGCCGCCGTCCGGGTGCCGCCATCCGCCTGGATCACGTCGCAGTCCAGCGAGACCTGGCGCTCGCCCAGGGCCGCCATGTCCACCACGGCGCGCAGGGAGCGCCCGATCAGGCGCTGGATCTCCTGGGTCCGCCCGGATTGCTTCCCTTCCGCGGCCTCGCGCCGGCCGCGGGTATGGGTGGCCCGGGGCAGCATGCCGTACTCGGCGGTGACCCAGCCCTGCCCGCGCCCGCGCAGGAAGGGGGGCACCCGCTCCTCGACGCTGGCGGTCACCAGGACGCGGGTGTGCCCGAAGGCGACCAGGCAGGAGCCCTCGGCGTAGCGGTTCACCCCGGTCTCCAGGGTGACGGTCCTCAGGCTGTCGGCGGCGCGGCCGAAGGGGCGGTTCGCGGTCATGGGTCGGGCGGGCTCCGGCAAGGGGGAAGAGATCGGGGCCGGCGACTTGCGCCGGCGGGGTGGGTGCTTATCCTGTAACCTCGGGCCTGCGTCCATGCCCGACCGGAAACAGGGATCGACAGACCGTGACCGGCCAGTTCCTCACGCGGGGGCCTTCCCTCGCCGAACTCGACAGCCGCGCCCGCGAGATCTTCCGCCGGGTGGTCGAGACCTATCTCGAGACCGGCGAGCCCGTGGGTTCGCGCACCCTGTCCCGGGGCGGCGTCCAGCTGTCGCCCGCCTCCATCCGCAACACCATGCAGGACCTCACGGAGCTGGGCCTGCTGGGCGCGCCCCATGTCAGCGCCGGCCGCCTGCCCACCCATGCCGGCCTGCGGCTGTTCGTCGACGGCCTGATGGAGGTCGGCGACGTGGGCGACAGCGACCGGCGCGAGATCGAGCAGCGGCTGGCCGGCCGCGGCCGTTCCTTCGAGGACATGCTCAACGAGGCCTCCGCCATCCTCTCGGGCCTCGCCGGCGGCGCCGGCATCGTCGTCGCCCCGGTCCGGGAGGCCGGCGTCAAGCACGTGGAGTTCGTCGCCCTGGGCGGCGGCCAGGCCCTGGCGGTCATGGTCTTCGAGGACGGGGTGGTCGAGAACCGCCTGATGCAGCTGGCGGCCGGCGTCACCCCCTCGGCCCTGCAGGAGGCCGGCAACTTCCTGAACGCCCGGCTGCGGGGCAAGACCCTGGCCGAGGCCGGGCAGGACATCCACCTGGAGCTGGAGGACGCCCGGCGGCAGCTCGACGCCGCAGCTGCCCGGCTGGTCGAGGAGGGCCTGGCGGTCTGGGGCGGCGGCGAGGGCCGCGACCGCGCCCTGATCGTCCGGGGCCGCGCCAACCTGCTGGCCGACCGCGAGACCCTCGAGGACCTGGAGCGGGTCCGCATGCTGTTCGACGACCTCGAGCAGAAGGAACAGCTCATCGGCCTCCTCGACGGCGTGCGCGAGGCCCAGGGCGTGCGCATCTTCATCGGCGCCGAGACCCGGCTTTTCTCGCTTTCCGGTTCCGCCGTCATTGCGGCGCCCTATATGACGGGCCAGAAGAAGCTGCTCGGGGCCATCGGCGTGATCGGCCCGACGCGCCTGAACTACGCCCGCGTCATCCCCCTGGTGGACTACACCGCCAGGGTCCTGTCGCAGATGGCCGGCGTCTGAGGCCGGGGTCCGTCCCCGGTGTTGAGAGGTTGAGTGAGAGATGTCCGAGGAACCCCAGTCCCCTGAAGAGACGCCCGAGGCCGCCGACGGCCCCGCCGGAGAGGTCGACGTCCAGGCCGCCCTCGAGGCCGAGGTCGCCGCGCTGAAGGAGCAGGTGCTGCGCTACGCCGCCGACGCCGAGAACGTGCGCCGGCGCGCCGAGCGCGAGACCAATGACGCCCGCGCCTACGCCATCCAGAAATTCGCCCGCGACCTCCTCGGCGTCGCCGACACCCTCGGCCGCGCCCTCGCCGCCCCGCCCGCCGGCGAGGACGCCGGGGTGCGCAACTTCGTGGTCGGGGTCGAGATGACCCAGAAGGCCCTCCTGGCCGCCTTCGAGTCCAACGGCCTGAAGTCCGTCTCCCCCGCCGCCGGGGACCGCTTCGACCCCCACCTGCACCAGGCCATGATGGAGCAGGAAAGCCCCGACCTGTCGCCGGGCGCGGTGATCCAGTGCCTGCAGCCGGGCTACGAGCTGCTGGGACGCCTCGTCCGGCCGGCCATGGTGGTGGTCGCCTCCCGGGGTTCCGGCGGCGCGGCCCCTTCGGGCGAGGGCCCCGGCGCCCGGCTCGACACCCGCGCCTGAGGGGCCCCGCCCCCTTTCCCAACCCCGACAAATGATTAAAGTCGGGAGTCTGCCTTCCCCGGGGCGGATTCGGCGTCGCCGGCGCCGCCCCTGGCCCACACCGGACCCGACTGATGAAGCTGACGATCGAGCGCGCCGCCCTGCTGAGAGCCCTGGGCCACGTCCAGAGCGCGGTGGAGCGCCGGAACACCATCCCGATCCTCTCCAACGTCCTGCTCTCGGCCGAGCGCGGCCGCCTCAGCTTCTCGGCCACGGACCTCGACATGGAGATCGTCGACGAGGCCGAGGCCCGGGTCGAGCAGGCCGGCCAGGTCACCGCCCCCGCCCACACCCTCTACGAGATCGCGCGCAAGCTGCCCGAGGGCGCCGAGGTCACCCTGGCCTGGACGGGCGAGGACCCGCGCCTCGCCGTCTCCGCGGGCCGCTCCCGCTTCAGCCTGCCGGTCCTGCCGGCGGGCGACTTCCCGGTCATGTCCTCCGACGGCCTGTCGGGCCGCGTCGCCGTGGACGTCAACGACCTCATCCGGCTGATCGACCGGACCCGGTTCGCCATCTCCACCGAGGAGACGCGCTACTACCTGAACGGCCTCTACCTGCACACGGTGACCGAGGGCGGCGTCGCCCGCCTGCGCGCCGTGGCGACGGACGGCCACCGCCTCGCCCTGGCCGAGATGCCCGCCCCCGAGGGCGCGGCCGGCGCCCCGGGCGTCATCGTCCCGCGCAAGACCATCGGCGAGGCCCGCCGCCTGCTCGATGACGCGGGCGAGAGCGTCGACCTCGCGGTCAGCCCCCAGAAGGTCCGCTTCGACTTCGGCGCCGCCGCCCTGACCTCCAAGGTCATCGACGGCAGCTTCCCCGACTACGCCCGGGTCATCCCGCGGGACAACAACCGGGTGATGATGGTCGACAACAAGCTCTTCGCCCGGGCGGTCGACCGCGTGGCCACCATCTCGGCGGAGAAGAGCCGGTCGGTCCGGATGTCCATCGAGGCCGGCCGCCTGACCCTCACCGTCCGCAACATGGAGGCCGGCCAGGCGGTGGAGGAGCTGGAGATCGACTACGACGGCGAGGCCTTCGAGTTGTCCTTCAACGCCCGCTACCTGCTGGACGTGACCGACCAGATCAGCGCCGACCAGGCCGAGTTCCGCTTCGGCGGCCCGAACGACCCGGCCCTGGTGCTCGACCCCACCGACCCGGACGTGCGCTACGTCCTCATGCCCCTGCGGGTCTGACGGGGCCATCGGCCCTCACCCCGCCGCCGCGAAGCGTCTATAGACTGGGGCCGTGCGCTCGGTCCTCACACGCCTGTCCCTCACCGACTTCCGCTCCTACGAGCGGGCGGACATCCCGCTGGACGGGCGAACCGTGGTGCTCACGGGGTCGAACGGCGCCGGCAAGACCAACATCCTCGAGGCGGTCTCCCTCCTGTCCCCGGGGCGGGGACTGCGCAACGCCGCCCTGCCGGAGATCGGCCGGCGGGCCCCCGACGAGGCTGCGGGGCGGGCCTGGGCGGTGTCGGCCCTCCTGGAGGTGGGCGGCGAGCCGGTCCGGCTCGGGGTCGGCGTCGAGACGCCGGGATCGCCCCGCCGGGCGGTGCGTCTCGAGGGCGAGACGGTCGCCCCGGCGCGGCTCACCGACCTGGTCCGCCCGGCCTGGCTGACCCCGGCCCAGGATCGCCTGTTCCTCGAGGCGGCCGGCGAGCGGCGGCGCTTCCTCGACCGCCTGGTCTTCGCCGCCGAACCCCGCCACGCCGCCCACGCCCAGGCCTACGAGAAGGCCCTGCGCGAGCGGCTGCGCCTCCTGACGGACGGGCCCGCGGATCCCGTCTGGCTCGACGCCCTCGAGGGTCGCCTGGCCCAGAGCGGCGCCCGCCTCGCCGAGGCCCGGGCCCGGACCCTCGCCGCCCTCCAGTCGGAGATCGACGGCCGCGGCGACCGGCCCTTCCCGCAGGCCCGCCTCGCACCCCTTGGCGACTGGGAGCGCCGGGCCGCCGACGGCGAGACGGGCGAGGCCCTGGAGGCCGCCCTGGCCGCCGCCCTGGCCGCCGCCCGGGGCCGGGACGCCGCCGCCGGGCGCTCCCTGACAGGGCCGCACAGGGGGGATCTCTCCGTGGTCCACGCCGAGCGCGGACGGCCCGCCGCGGAATGCTCCACCGGCGAGCAGAAGGCCCTCGTCCTGAACCTCGTCCTGGCCCAGGCGGCGCGTCTTTCCCGTGCCGAATCAGCGCCGGCGCCTGTATTGTTGCTGGATGAAGTCGCAGCGCACCTGGACCGCCGCCGGCGGGCCGCGCTGTTCGACGAAATCGAGGCGCTCGGGCTTCAGGCCTTCCTGACCGGCACGGACGATCCCCTCTTCGAGGAGCTTGCGGGCCGCGCCCTCAGGCTCCGGGTCGAGGGCTCCAGGCTGGCTGTTGCGGACATCCCATGACCGACGAAACCCAGACCCCCGCCGAAACGCCCGAAGAGGCCGCCGCCGCCTATGGCGCGGAATCCATCAAGGTCCTCAAGGGGCTCGACGCCGTCCGCAAGCGGCCGGGCATGTACATCGGCGACACCGACGACGGCTCGGGCCTGCACCACATGGTCTACGAGGTGGTGGACAACGCCATCGACGAGGCCCTGGCCGGCCACGCCACCCGGGTCGAGGTCATCCTCAACGCCGACGGCTCCTGCACGGTCACGGACGACGGCCGCGGCATCCCCACCGACATCCACGAGGGCGAGGGCGTCTCGGCGGCCGAGGTCATCATGACCCAGCTGCATGCGGGCGGGAAGTTCGACCAGAACGCCTACAAGGTCTCGGGGGGCCTGCACGGGGTGGGCGTGTCCGTGGTCAACGCCCTGTCCGACTGGCTCAGGCTCACCGTCCACCGGGGCGGCCGCACCCACGAGATGACGTTCCGGCGCGGCGACGCGGTCTCGCCCCTGGCCGTCACCGGCGCCTCGCCCCTGCGCGAGTCCGGCGAGCCCCTCACGGGCACCGAGGTCACCTTCCTGCCCTCGCGGGAGACCTTCGCCTTCATCGAGTTCGACCGGCGGACGCTCGAGCACCGCCTTCGCGAGCTCGCCTTCCTGAATTCCGGGGTCCACATCCGCCTGCGCGACAACCGCGAGGCCGAGCCCTGGGAAGAGGTCATGCACTACGAGGGCGGGGTGGAGGCCTTCGTGCGCCACCTCGACAAGGCCAAGTCCCCCCTCATGAAGGAGCCCGTCGTGGTGCGCGGCCGGCGCGACAGCGTCGAGGTCGACCTCGCCCTGTGGTGGAACGACGGCTACCACGAGAACGTCCTCTGCTTCACGAACAACATCCCGCAGAGGGACGGCGGCACCCACCTGGCCGCCTTCCGCTCGGCCCTGACCCGGATCATCTCCGGCTATGCCGAGACCAGCGGGGCGGCCAAGCGCGAGAAGGTCAGCCTGTCCGGCGAGGACGCCCGCGAGGGCCTGACCTGCGTGCTCTCGGTCAAGGTCCCGGACCCGAAGTTCTCCTCCCAGACCAAGGACAAGCTGGTCTCCTCGGAGGTGCGCCCGGCCGTCGAGGGCCTGGTGGGCGAGGGCCTCGCCACCTGGTTCGAGGAGCATCCCGTCGAAGCCCGGATGATCGTCCAGAAGATCGCCGAGGCCGCCGCCGCCCGCGAGGCCGCCCGCAAGGCCCGCGAACTGACCCGCCGCAAGTCGGCCCTCGACATCACCTCCCTGCCCGGCAAGCTCGCCGACTGCCAGGAAAAGGACCCGGCCAAGTCCGAGATCTTCCTCGTCGAGGGGGATTCCGCGGGCGGTTCGGCCAAGCAGGCCCGCAACCGCGAGAACCAGGCCGTCCTGCCCCTGCGCGGCAAGATCCTGAACGTCGAGCGCGCGCGGTTTGACCGGATGCTGGGCTCCGACCAGATCGGCACCCTGATCACCGCCCTCGGCGCCGGCATCGGGCGCGACGACTTCAACATCGAGAAGATCCGCTACCACAAGATCGTCATCATGACGGACGCCGACGTCGACGGCGCCCACATCCGGACCCTGCTGCTGACCTTCTTCTACCGGCAGATGCCCGAGGTGATCGAGCGGGGCTACCTCTACATCGCCCAGCCGCCCCTCTACAAAGCCAGCAAGGGCCGGTCGTCCCGCTATCTCAAGGACGACGCCGAACTTGAGGTCTACCTGACCGAGGAGGGCGTCGACGGGGCGACCCTGGACCTGGCCTCCGGCGAGCGCCTGGCGGGCCAGGACCTCCTGAACCTGGTCCAGGCCTCCCGGGCGGCCCGGGCCAACATCGAGCGGCTGACGGCCCGCGCGCCGGCCTTCGCCATCGAGCAGGCGGCCCTGGCCGGCCTGTTCGCCGAGGAGGGCGACCCGGCCGCCGCCGCCGCCCGCCTCGACCTCTACGCCGAGGAGGGGGACGGGCCCTGGTCCGGAGAGGCTGCGCCGGCCGGCGGCTTCGCCTTCTCCCGCCGTCGCCGGGGCGTGACCGAGCGGGTGGTCCTCGACGACCTGCTGATCGCCGCCGCCGACGCCCGCCGCCTGGCGGAGCGGGCCCAGGCCCTGGCCGAGCCCTTCTCCGGCCCGGCCGTCTTCACGCGCCGGGACCGCACGACCCGCGTCCGAGGCCCCCTCGACCTGACGGCCGCCATCATGGACGCCGGCCGGCGGGGCCTGACCATCCAGCGCTACAAGGGCCTGGGTGAGATGAACCCCGAGCAGCTCTGGGAGACGACGCTCGACGCCGAGGCCCGCACCCTGCTGCAGGTCCGGGTGGCCCACGCCGACGACGCCGACGACATGTTCACCCGGCTGATGGGCGACCTCGTCGAGCCGCGCCGGGAGTTCATCCAGGACAACGCCCTCGACGCCGAGGTGGACGTCTGATCAGTCGCCCGGCGGGACCTCGCCCGCCACCAGGGCCAGGACGGCGGGGCCATAGCGGGCGAGCTTGCTCTCGCCCACGCCGCTGACCCGCGACAGGGCCGCCGCGTCCGCCGGCCTGCGGGTCGCGATCTCCGCCAGGGTGCGGTCGCTGAAGATGACGTAGGGGGGCGCCTTCTGGCGGACCGCCTCGGCCCGGCGCCAGGCGCGCAGGGCGGCGAAGAGCTGCGGATCGCCCTCGAAATCGGTCCCGGGACCGTCGCGCCGGCGTCGCCCGGGCGTCGCCCCGGCGTCGCGGGACCCGTCGGGGTGACGCGGGGCCAGGCGCCCCTCCACCCGCCGCTCCCCCCGGTAGACCGCGCGCACGGCGTCGGCGTCGCCCAGGGTGATGAGGGGCCGGCCCTCGTTCGGGTCCTCGCGCAGCAGGCCGTCGAAGATCAGCTGGTCGATCAGGCCCCGCCAGGCGCCCGCCGGCAGCTCCGCCCCCACCCCGAAGGTGCTCAGGGCCGCCTCGAAGGCCGAGGGCTCCCGGGTCTTGCCGAGCAGGTGCTCCACCAGCCGCCCGCGGCCATACCGACCGTTCAGCCGGTGGGCGGCGGACAGCACCTTCTGGGCCTGCAGGGTCAGGTCCTCGGCCTTCGGCGGACTCAGGCAGTTGTCGCAGCGCCCGCAGTCGGCGACCCCCTCCTCGCCGAAATAGCGCCGCACCGCCGCCGTCCGGCAGGCGCCGCCGTCGAGCAGGGCGTAGAGCTGGCGGACCTTGCGCACCTGCACGGCCCGGACCTCGTCGGAGAGGGCCTGGCCGTCCAGCCGGCGCAGGGCCCAGGCCATGTCCGAGGCGCCGTAGAGGGTGATCCCCTCGGCCGGCTCGCCGTCGCGCCCGGCGCGGCCGACCTCCTGCCAGTAGGCCTCGATGGAGGCGGGCGGGTCGGCGTGGATGACGTAGCGGACGTCGGGCTTGTCCACCCCCATGCCGAAGGCGATGGTGGCCACCATCACCGCGGCGTCGGAGGCCAGGAACTCGGCCAGCCGGCGCTCGCGCAGCTCCCGGTCCAGGCCGGCGTGGTAGGCCATGGCGGGCAGGCCGGCGGCGCAGAGCTCGGCGGCCAGGGCCTCCGTCCCGTCCCGGGAGCCGGCGTAGATCACCCCCGGCCGGTCGCGCCGGGCCGAGGCCAGCTCCAGCACCCGCTTGCGCCCCGTCCCCGCCTTCCGCTCGGCGGACAGGACCAGCTCCGGCCGGTCGAAGGAGGCGACGAACTCCCGCGCCCCGTCGAGCCGGAGCCCCTCGCGGATATCCTGCCGGGTGCGGGCGTCGGCGGTGGCGGTCACCGCCAGGCGCGGGACCCCGGGGAAGACCTCGGCCAGGCGTCCCAGCAGCCGGTATTCGGGGCGGAAGTCATGGCCCCACTGGCTGACGCAGTGGGCCTCGTCGATGGCGATGACCGACAGGGGAACCTGGGACAGCCGCTCCAGCATCCAGGGCTGGAGCAGGCCCTCGGGCGAGACGTAGAGGAGGTCCAGGGTCCCGGCCTCGATCCGCGCCCAGGTGGCGGCCCGGTCCTCGGGGGCGGTGAGGGAGTCCAGGCGCGCGGCGGCGACCCCGGCCTGGACCAGGCCCGCCACCTGGTCGGCCATCAGGGCGATGAGGGGGCTGACCACCAGGCCGAGGCCGGGCCGCAGGAGGGCGGGGATCTGGTAGCAGACGCTCTTGCCGCCGCCGGTGGGCAGGACGGCGAGGGCCGGCCGCCCGGCCAGGACCTCGGCGATCACAGGCGCCTGCAGGCCCCGGAAGCCGGCGTGCCCGAAGACACGGCGCAGGACCTCCTGCGCCTCCTGTAGCGAATCGTCGGACATGCCCCTCTATCGCCCGCCCCGCCGCGGCTGCGAAGGGGCGGAAGACGGCGCGCCGGGCCTATTCGGCGGCGAGGGCCGCCGGGGCGTCCTGGGCGCCGCGCACCAGCCGCCCGGGCAGGGCGCCGGTGGGCTCGCCGTCGCGGTAGGTGACCTGGCCGGCCACCAGGGTGGCGACATAGCCCCGGGCCCTCTGCAGGAGCCGCCGCCCGCCCCCCGGCAGGTCGTAGCCCACCGTGGGCGGCTCCACCGCCAGCCGGTCGAAGTCGATGACGTTGAGGTCGGCGCGCAGGCCGGGCGCCACCAGGCCCCGGTCCAGCAGGCCCACCGTCTCGGCCGTCGCCCGGGTCTGCAGGCGGATCATGTGCTCGAGGGGCAGGCGCGGGCCCCGGGTCCGGTCCCGGGCCCAGAGGGTCAGGTTGGTGGTCGGGAAGCTGCCGTCGCAGATCATGCCGACATGGGCGCCGCCGTCCGACAGGCCCGCCACGCAGTCCGGATGGCGCAGCATGTCGTAGGCCGGGTCGAGCCCGCCGTCGGCGTAGTTGAGGAAGGGCAGGTAGAGCATGCCGCGTCCGCCGCGGGTCATCATGTGCTCCAGGGCCACGGCCTCGGGGGCGACGCCCCGGGCCCGGGCGAGGGCGGAGATGGAGTCCTGGCGGGTCGGCTCGTAGTCCGGCGTCTCGGCCATCAGGAACATGTTGTCCCAGTCCCGGGTCAGGCGCGAGGCGATGGCCGCGCTGCCGGGCGGGACCGCGTCGTCCAGCAGGGCGGCCCGGAAGGAGGCCTCCGCCAGCCGCGCCATCCTCTGCTCGAAGGGCAGGGCGGCGACGGACTTCCAGGCCTCGGTGTGGCTGAAGGGGTTGAGGGTCAGCTCGAAGCCCAGCAGCACGCCCACCCCCCGGCCGCAGACCTGGGCGCGCATGGGCAGGCCGTCGGCGGTGGCCGAGGACAGGGCGGCCAGCAGGTCGCGCCAGGCGTTCGGCGCCCTGGGCCCCTGCAGGAGGCTGAAGGACAGGGGCCGGCCCGAGGCCTCCACCAGCCGGCGCATCAGGCCGAACTCGGCCTTCGGGTCGGCGAAGTCGGAGACGAACTGAAGCACGCCGCGACCGGCGGCCTTCAGCCCCATCGCGATGCCCATCAGCTCGTCCTCGGCGGCGGTCAGGGTCGGCGTCGGCTGGCCGTCCGAGGTGCGGTGGTTGAGGGTGCGCGAGGTGGAGAAGCCCAGGGCGCCGGCCTCCATGGCCCGCTTCGCCAGGGCCGCCATGGCGGCGATGTCGGCGGGGCTGGCGGGCTCCCGGTTCGCCCCGCGCTCGCCCATGACGAAGACCCGCAGGGCCGCGTGCGGCAGCTGGGCGCCGACGTCCAGGTCGTAGGCCCGGCCGGACAGGGACTGCAGGTAGTCGGGATAGCTCTCCCAGTTCCAGGGCAGGCCCTCGGCGAGGACGGGATGGGGGATGTCCTCCACCCCCTCCATCAGCCGGATCAGCCGGTCGTGGTCCTCGGGCCGGCAGGGGGCGAAGCCGACCCCGCAATTGCCCATGACGGCGGTGGTGACGCCGTGCCAGGCCGACGGCGTCAGGCGGCTGTCCCAGGTGACCTGGCCGTCATAGTGGGTGTGGATGTCGACGAAGCCGGGGGTGACGATCTTGCCCCGCGCGTCGATCTCCTCGGCGCCGGAACCGCTGACGGCGCCGACGGCGGCGATCCGCCCGTCCTTCACCGCCACGTCGGCCTCTCGCCCCGGGGCGCCCGAGCCGTCGAACACCGTCCCGCCGCGGATCACCAGGTCGTAGGCGCGTTCCCGTCCGGCCATGACATCTCCTCCGTCGCGGTCCCCGCCGCGTGGCGGGATTCAGCGCCCATGCCGGGGCGGCGGTCAAGACACCCGGCGCCTTTCGCCGGAGGCGGGCGGCTCCCATCTCTCGGCCAGAGGCAGAAGGAACCGACCATGCAGACGTCGACCACCCCATATATCGCCGGCCGGGAGATCGCCGAGACCCTCGGCGTCGTCACGGGCGAGGCCATCATCGGGGCCAACATCTTCCGCGACCTCCTCGCCGGGATCACCGACATCGTCGGCGGCCGGTCCCGGGCCTACGAGTCGGCCCTGAAGGATGCGCGCGAGATCGCCCTGAAGGAGATGGCCGACGAGGCCCGCCGCAAGGGCGGCGACGCCGTCGTCGGCGTGGACCTCGACTACGAGACCTTGGGCTCGGGCAGCATGCTGATGGTCTCCGCCACCGGCACGGCGGTGCGGCTGGGCTAGGCCCGGCCCCCCGTCGCCACCGCCCCGCCCGGCGCCTATGCTGGGCCGATGAGTCGGGACTTCCTGGAATTCTTCGCGGGCGGCGGCATGGCGCGGCTGGGGCTGGGACCCGGGTGGTCCTGCCTGTTCGCCAACGACTTCGACCCGGTGAAGGGCGCCGCCTACCGGGCCAACTTCCCGGACGCCGGGGCGCACTTTTCAGGGGCGGACGTCTGGAGCCTGTCGGCGGCGGAGCTGCCCGGGCCGGCGGCCCTGGCCTGGGCCTCCTCGCCCTGCCAGGACTTCAGCCTCGCCGGCGGCCGGGCCGGGCTGTCGGGCGGGCGCTCCTCGGCCTTCTTCGGATTCTGGCGGCTGATGGAGGCCCTGGACGAGGCGGGCCGGGCGCCGCCCCTGATCGTGGTGGAGAACGTGGTCGGCCTGCTGACCTCCCGGGGCGGGGCGGACTTCGCCGCCCTCTGCGCGGCCCTGGCCGGGCGCGGCTACCGGGTCGGCGCCATCGAGGTGGACGCCGCCGACTTCACCCCCCAGTCCCGGCCCCGCCTCTTCGTGGTCGCCTTCCGGGGCGCGCCGCCGCCGGGCCTGTCCGCCGGCGGCCCCTTCGTCACCCCGGCGGTGGCCCGGGCCCGTGACCGGCTGGAGGGCCCGGCGCGGGCGGCCTGGACGGAC
Organism: Phenylobacterium parvum; assembly: GCA_029977805.1. GTDB lineage: Bacteria > Pseudomonadota > Alphaproteobacteria > Caulobacterales > Caulobacteraceae > Phenylobacterium > Phenylobacterium parvum_A. The sequence continues at coordinate 15,796 of JAPOKE010000028.1, forward strand.
TGGTCGCCCCGGGCGCCGGCCGGAAGGAACACCCGCCTTGCGGACCTGCTGGAGCCGGACGACGAGGTCGCCTGGAACCCGCCGGACCTCACCCGACGCCTGCTCGGCATGATGTCGGCCGTGCAGGGGGCGAGGGTCGAGGCCCTCAGGGCGGCGGGCGGGCGGCACGCAGGCGCCCTCTTCCGCCGCACCCGGCGCGAGGACGGCCAGAGCGTGCAGAGGGCCGAAGCCCGGTTCGACGGCCTCGCCGGCTGCCTGCGCACGCCCCGGGGCGGCTCCTCCCGCCAGTCGATCCTCCTCGTCGAGGACGGCGCGGTGCGCACCCGCCTGCTCACCCCCCGGGAGGCCGCCCGGCTGATGGGCCTGCCGGAGACCTATGTCCTGCCCCGCGGCGTGTCGGCGGCCCTTCACGTGGCCGGAGACGGGGTCTGCGTCCCGGCTGTCCGCTGGCTGGCCGACGCCCTTCTGGAGCCCCTGCTGGAGGGCCTGAAGACCGCCGGGGTTTAGATTTCCTGAGCCGCCGGCGCGACAACCTGCCTTCCCAAAGCCGTCCGGGCGCCTGAAGGTCGCGGACTTCAACCTTCCGGAGACTTCGCCATGGCTGGATCCGACTACGACGCCGCCCGCTACCGCCGCGCCGGCCGCGGCAAGGTCTATGAGTCCATCGTCGACACCATCGGCGACACCCCCCTCGTGGCCCTGCCCAACCTGACCCGGGCGCTGAAGCCCAAGGGGCGCGTCCTGGCCAAGCTGGAGTTCTTCAACCCGATCGCCTCGGTGAAGGACCGGATCGGCGTCTCGATGATCGAGAGCCTCGAGGCCCAGGGCCTGCTGAAGCCCGGCGCCACCCTGATCGAGCCCACCAGCGGCAACACCGGCATCGCCCTGGCCTTCGTGGCCGCCTCCAAGGGCTACAAGCTGATCCTCTGCATGCCCGAGAGCATGTCCATCGAGCGCCGCAAGATGCTGGTCCTCCTCGGCGCCCAGCTGGAGCTGACCCCGGCCGAGCGCGGCATGGCCGGGGCGGTGGCCCGGGCCAAGGAACTGGTGGAGGCCACCCCGGGCGCCGTCATGCCCCAGCAGTTCGACACCCCCGCCAACCCCCTGATCCACCGGGTCTCCACGGCCGAGGAGATCTGGAACGACACGGACGGGGCGGTGGACGCCGTCGTCTCGGGCGTCGGCACGGGCGGCACCATCACCGGCGTCGGCCAGGTGCTGAAGGCCCGCAAGCCCGGCCTCAAGATGGTGGCGGTGGAGCCGGCGGCTTCGCCGGTCCTGTCCGGCGGAAGCCCGGCCCCGCACAAGATCCAGGGCATCGGCGCGGGCTTCGTGCCCTCCATCCTCGACCGGGGGGTGATCGACGAGATCATCCAGGTCTCCAACGAGGACAGCTTCGCCATGGCCCGGCGCGTGGCCCGGGAAGAGGGGATCCCCGTGGGCATTTCCTCCGGCGCGGCCCTGACGGCGGCCTTCAACCTCGCGGACCGCGCCGACTACGCGGGCAAGACCGTGGTCGCCATCATCCCCTCCTTCGCCGAGCGCTACCTCTCGACGGCCCTGTTCGACGGCCTCTGAGGCCGGCCATGCCCGACGTCTTCGATCCTCCGGCCCGTTCGGAGGTCATGCGTCGGGTGAAGGGGCGCGACACGGGCCCCGAGCTGAAGGTGCGCCGGCTCCTGACGCGGCTGGGGGCGCGCTACCGCCTGCACCGGGTCGACCTTCCGGGCCGCCCCGACATCGTCCTGCCCGGGCGGCGGCTGGCGATCTTCGTCCACGGCTGCTTCTGGCACGGCCATGACTGCCCGCGCGGGGCGCGGGTCCCGGAGGCGCGGCGGGACTACTGGACGGCCAAGGTCGCCGGCAACCGGGCGCGGGACGCGCGCAACCTCGCCGCCCTCGCCGGGGCCGGCTGGCGGGTGGAGACGGTCTGGGAGTGCGAGCTGAAGGCGCGGGACCTCCCGGCCCTTGAGGCGCGGCTCAGCCGGCTGCTGGCGGAGACGGCGCCTCGATCCTGACCTCGCACCGCACCGAGTTGGCGATGAAGCAGGCGGCGTGGCTGGCCTCGTGCAGGGCGTCCAGGGCCGCGGCGTCCGGCGCGGGACCCACCCAGGAGATCTCCGGCCGCAGGATCACCTCGACCAGGCCCTTGCGGCCCGGGGCGACCTCGCCCATCCGCCCGCGGGCGGCGTCGGCATAGCGGTCGATGACGAAGCCGGCCCGCCGCGCAATATCGAGGAAGGTCAGCATGTGGCAGCTGGACAGGGAGGCCACCAGCATCTCCTCGGGATCGATCCCGGCCGGATCGGCCCAGCGGCCCACCACGGAGGGGGCGGCCGAGGCGAGGATCTCCGCCCCGCCGTCGAAGGCGATCCGGTGGGCGCGGCTGTAGCGACCCCTCGGGAAGTCGGCGTCGGGCTGGACCGTCCAGGTGACGAAGGCGTCGTGGTCGGACACGGGCGAAGGCTCCGGTTCAGAAGGCCTCGGCGGGAAGGGCCATGACGGTCCCGGCGCCGGACTTCAGGCGCGCGAGGTGCACCCCGGCCTCGGGCAGGACCCGGGCCAGGAAGAAGCGGCCGACGGCCAGCTTGCCTGTCCAGAAGGGGTCGGCGTCGCCGGCGGCGACCTTCGCCCGGGCGACCAGGGCCATCCGGGCCCACATCCAGGCCAGGGCGGTGAGGCCGACCAGGTGCAGGAAGTCGTGGGACCCGGCCGCGGCGTTGTCGGGATTGGACAGGCCGTTCTGCATGAGCCAGCCGACGCCGTCCTGGAGCTGGGCGCGGGCGCCGTCGAGGCCGTCGAGGAAGGGATCGGTTTCGGCGTCGCCCCGGGCGCCGGCGGAGAAGGCCTCCAGCTCGGCCAGCCAGGTCAGCATGGCCCGTCCGCCGTTGGCGGGCAGCTTGCGGCCGACCAGGTCGAGGGCCTGGACCCCGTTGGTCCCCTCGTAGATCAGGGCGATGCGGACGTCGCGCATGTACTGGCTGGCGGGGAAGTGCTCGGTGAAGCCCGAGCCGCCGTGCACCTGGAGGGCGTCGGAGCAGACCTTCAGGCCCCGGTCGGTGAGGTAGGCCTTGACCACGGGCGTCATGAGGGCGGCGTAGTCCGACGCCTTCTGGCGCACCGCCTCGTCGGGGTGGCTGTGGGCGAGGTCGCCCTGCAGGGCCGACCAGAAGAGGAAGGCGCGGCCGCCCTCGACCAGGGCCTTGCCCTCCATCAGCTGCCGCCGCACGTCCGGGTGGACGATGATGGGGTCGGCGGGGCCGCCGGGGTTCTGCGGCCCGGTCAGGGCCCGGCCCTGGAGCCGGTCGCGGGCGAAGTCGGCCGCCGCCTGGAGGGCCGCCTCGGCCTGGGCGACGCCCTGCAGGCCGACGCCGATCCGCGCCTCGTTCATCATCACGAACATGAGGGCGAGGCCGCGGTTCTCCTCGCCCACCAGCCAGCCCACGGCCTCCTCGTGCCGCATGACGCAGGTGGCCGAGCCGTGGATGCCCATCTTCTCCTCGAGGCCGTCGCACCAGACGCTGTTGCGCGCGCCGGGCTTGCCGTCGGCGTCAGGGATGAACTTCGGCACGATGAAGAGGGAGATGCCGCGCACCCCTTCCGGGGCGCCCTCGACCCGGGCCAGCACGAGGTGGACGATGTTGTCCGCCATGTCGTGCTCGCCCCCCGAGATCCAGATCTTGGTCCCGGAGATGCGGTAGGTCCCGTCCGCCTGGGGGACGGCGCGGGTGCGCAGGAGGCCGAGGTCCGTGCCGCAGTGCGGCTCGGTCAGGTTCATGGTCCCGCACCATTCGCCGGAGGCGAGCTTCGGCAGGTAGAGGGCCTTCTGGGCGTCGGAGCCGCCGTTCAGGATGGCCGAATAGGCCCCGTGGGTCAGGCCCGGGTACATGGAGAAGGCCATGTTCGCCGAGGAACTCATCTCGGAGAAGGACAGGTTGATCACGTGCGGCAGGCCCTGGCCTCCGAAGGCCGGGTCGGCCCCGATGGCGGGCCAGCCGCCCTCGACCAGCTGGCGGTAGGCGTCGGCGAAGCCCGCCGGCGTCTTCACCGAGTGGTCCGGCGACCAGGCGCAGCCCTGCTTGTCCCCGACGGCGTTGAGGGGCGCCAGCACCTCCGATGTGAACCGGCCCGCCTCCTCCAGGATCTGGGCGACGACCTCCGGCCCGGCCTCGGAGAAGCCCGGCAGGTCGGCGAAGGCGCCGATCTCCAGGAGGTCATTGAGGAGAAAGGCGTGTTCACGGACCGGCGGGCGATAGGGCATGCGGGGACTCCGGGGAAACTCAGGCTTTGGGCGTCGGGTCGGTTCAGCCGGCGCGGCGCATCTCGCCGGGGCGCGGGCGGCGGGGCCGGATGGCCTCGACGGGCTGCTCGAGCAGGTCCGGGCGGGTCTGCTTCAGCTGGGACTCCAGCCGGGAGCAGGCCTCCTGGAGGACGTCGACGGCCATGTCGATGTCCCGGCGCTGGGACTCCAGGGCGCGGATGCGCTCGCGGAACTTGGCCTGGGAGATGGCGTTCTGGGTCGCGCAGCCGTCGCCCAGTTCATAGAGGTCGAGGATCTCGCCGATCTCCGACAGGGCCAGGCCCACGCGCTTGCCGCGCAGGATGAGCTGGAGCCGGGCGCGGTCCTTGTAGGAATAGACCCGGTTCATGCCGTCGCGCTCGGGCGAGATGAGGCCCTTGTCCTCGTAGAAGCGCAGGGCGCGGGGGGTGCAGCCGAACTCCTGGCAGAGCTGGCGGATGGTGAAGGAGCGGGCGGGGCGGCGCAGTTCCGTGGGCATGTCAGGTCATTCCCTTTAAGGTGCGATGGCTGACGCGCACGTAAGGTCGCCTTACGCACGCGTCAAGTGCAGGGGACGGAGGAAATCGCGGCCTCAGGACTCCGGCCGGCCGCGCCGGGAGGGGCGGGGCCCGGCGACCGGAAGCTGGATCTCGAAGACCGTTCCGGCCGGGCCCGTCGCGGTGAGGGCGAGCTCGCCCCCGTGCCCCTGGACCAGCTCCCGGGCGATAGCCAGGCCCAGGCCGGCGCCGTCGGGGCGGCCCGATCCGGCGAAGGGCTGGAAGAGACGCTCCCGGGCGCGGTCGGAGAGTCCTGGACCATTGTCGGCCAGGGTGATGACATCGGTCTCGCCCTCGCGGCGCCAGCCGGCGCGGACCACGCCCGACCGGGGCGGGCTGACCGCCTCGATGGCCTCCCGGGCGTTGCGCATCAGGTTGACGAGGATGCGGTGCAGCTGGTCCGGGTCCGCCTGGACCTGGACGCCGGCCGGGACCTCGCAGACGAAGAGCACGCCGCCGAGGGCCCCGCCGGTCCCGCCGACGGGCCGGTCCGTGAGCCGGCCCTCCTCCGCCGCGTCGGCCAGGGCCTGGGGCAGGTCCACAGGCGCAGGGGCGGGCGGGGCCTCCTGGGTCTTGCCGTAGGCGAGGACATCGGTGGCCAGGCGGACGGCCCGGTCGAGGGCCCGCTCGAGGCGCGGCAGGGCCTGGGCCACCCGGGGGTCCGGTACGGAGGCGAGGCGCTCCGAGGCCATCTGGGCGCTGGTCAGCATGTTGCGCAGGTCATGGTTGATCTTGGCGACGGCCTCGCCGAGGGCGGCGAGCCGGGCGCGGGAGGCGAGGGCGACCCTCAGGTCCGCCTGCATGCGGTCCAGCTCGATCTCGGCGCGGCCGATCTCATCCCGACGCCCCGAGGGGTCCAGGTGCGCGGCCGGGTCGTCCGGGTCGGCCCTGAACCGCTCCATGGCCCGGGTGATCCTCTGCATCGGGCGGACCAGGAAGTAGTTGAGCGACAGGAAGACCAGGGCGCCCGCAAGGCCGGCCACGAAGAGCGTCGTGAAGACGAGCTGCCAGAGATAGGCCCGCAGCTCGCCCTTGAGGGGGGCGTGCGGCGCCACGACCTCGATGAACTCGGCCTCCTCGCGGAAGCGCGGCTCGGCGATCACCCGGACGGCCCGGTCGTCGCCGGCGCTCAGGGTCAGGAAGGGGGCGATCAGCCAGGAGCTGACCGCCTGCTGGCGCAGGTCGACGAAGTAGGGCGCCTCGTCCCGGCGGGGACCCTGCAGGACCAGCCGGCGCAGGCCGCGGGACTGGATGGCGACGGTCTCCACCCCGGCGCCGGCGAGGAGCTGGGCGGACAGCTTCTCGGTCACCACCCGGTCGGGGGCGACCTCGGTGGCCAGGGAGGCCAGCTCGGCGGCCCGGACCCGGTCCAGCAGCCAGTTGCGCTCGAAGGCGGCGAGGGCGGGCGGGACGATGAACAGGCCGGCCAGGACGACGAAGAGGGTGGTGAGCACCAGCAGGCGCGCAGACAGGCCGCCCGGCCAGAAGAGCCTCCGGCCGGTTCGACCCCATCCGGCCTTACCGGCGGCGGTTTCTGGCGCCTGGACCTCGGCCATGGCCTTCCAGTAGGCGAAAGCCGGCCCTGCGGCAACGCACGGGGCCGGATCCGCGCGGTTTCGGACCCTTGAGCGCCCGGCCACAGGCCATCGCTGGCGCCTCAGGAGACCCCCTCCGTCCCGGGACTGGCGTCCCGGTCCACCTCCCCCTTGGGGGAGGAATTAGAAGGGAGCCAATTGCTCCCCCAAGGGGGAGCTCCCG
>JAPOKE010000029.1 GCA_029977805.1 Phenylobacterium parvum
TCAACGACACCTCCACTGACGCCCTCCAGCCCGCGCCGCGACTGGTCAGGCGGCGCGCGGGCGGCTAGAAACCGCCGGCATCGCCCACTGCCCGCAGGGACCCATGGCCGGACATTCAAAGTTCAAGAACATCATGCACCGCAAGGGCCGCGCCGACGCCCAGAGGTCCAAGCTGTTCTCCAAGCTCTCGCGCGAGATCACCGTCGCCGCCAAGTCGGGCATGCCCGACCCGGCGATGAACCCGCGCCTGCGCCTGGCGGTGGCCAACGCCCGGGCCGAGTCCATGCCCAAGGACAACATCGAGCGGGCGATCAAGAAGGCCTCCGGCGCCGACGCCGCCTCCTACGAGGAAATCCGCTACGAGGGCTTCGGGCCCGGCGGGACCGGCGTGATCGTCGAGGTGCTGACCGACAACCGGAACCGGGCGGCGGCCAATGTCCGCTCGCTCTTCTCCAAGCACGGCGGCAACCTGGGCGAGACCGGCTCGGTCTCCTTCATGTTCGACCGGGTGGGCCGCATCGTCTATCCGGCCTCCGCCGGGGGCGAGGACGCCATGATGGAGGCGGCCATCGAGGCCGGCGCCGACGACGTGGAATCCGACGAGGAGGAGCACGTGGTCTTCTCGGCCTTCGAGTCCCTCAACGAGGTGGCGGCGGCCCTGGAGGCCGCGCTGGGCGCCGCCAAGTCCACCGGCCTCGCCTGGCGGCCCAAGAGCCTGACCCCCGTCGAGGGCGATGCGGTGGCCACCCTCCTGAAGCTGATCGACGCCCTCGAGGACGACGACGACGTCCAGACCGTCTGGGGCAACTACGACATCTCCGACGCCGACCTCGAAGCCTTCGGGGCCTGACGGAGCTCCGGCATGGCCCGCGCCGCCGCCAAATCCGGCAATCCGGCAGTCCTGATCCTCCTCGGGTGCCTCGTCACGGCCCTGCTGATGACGTCGCAGGACTGGCCGCCGCTGACCTTCATCTTCGTCATGCTGGGATGGGTCCTGGCGGTGGCCGTACACGAGTTCGGGCATGCCTGGATCGCCTGGCTCGGCGGCGACCACACGGTCGAGGACAAGGGCTATCTGAGCTTCGATCCCCGCAAGTACGCCGACCTGCACACCACCCTGATCTGGCCCCTCATCGCCCTGGCCCTGGGCGGGATCGGCTTCCCGGGCGGGGCGGTCTGGCTGCGCGAGGACCTCATGCGCGGGCCCCTGTGGCGCTCCGCGGCCTCGCTGGCGGGCCCGGCGGGCTCCTTCCTCGTGCTGGTCGCCCTGTCCCTGCCCCTCGCCTTCTGGCCAGCCGGGGAGGAGTACCAGACCCTGGCGGCGGCCATCGCCTTCCTGGCCTTCCTGCAGGCGACCGCCGTGGTCCTGAACCTCCTCCCCGTTCCGGGGTTCGACGGCTTCGGCGTGCTGAGGCCCTTCCTGCCGGTCCGGGTGCGGGTTGCAGCCTCCCGCATCGAACCCGTCGCACCCCTGATCGTCCTGGCCGTCCTCCTGCTGCTGCCGGGGGCCTCCACCGTCCTGTTCGGCCTGGCGGTCAGCCTGGCGCGGGCGGTGGGCCTGCCGACCGACCTCGTCTTCCAGGGGCTCTCCGACTTCCGTTTCTGGACCCGGCTGGGGGCATGAGGCCCGATCCGGGGATCGACGACCTCGCCGGGCGACTCGCGTCAGCCTGCGCGAAGGGCCGCACCCTGGTCACCGGCCTGACCGGCGCCGTCTCGGCGGGCAAGAGCACCCTGGCGGGCCAGCTGGCCAGCCGCCTCGCCGACCGGGGCCTGTCCGTCGAGGTCATCTCGACCGACGGCTTCCTCAAGCCCAACGCGGTGCTCACGGCCGAGGGCGCCCTGGACCTGAAGGGCTGGCCGCACACCTACGATACCCCCGCCATGCTCTCCGCCCTGGCGGCCGCGGCGACGGGCCCGGTGGAGATCCCGGTCCACAGCCACGTCACCTACGACATCGACCCGGCCCTGGCGCGACGCATCGACCGGCCGGACATCCTGATCGCCGAGGGCCTGAACCTGCATTTCCGGGCCGGGGAGGGGGTGGCCTCCGACCCCCTCGACCTCCTCCTCTACCTCGACGCCGAAGAGGCGGACCTCGAGGCCTGGTACGTCGCCCGCTTCCTGGGCTTCTGGGAGGGGGCCGAGCACGACCCGGCCTCCTTCTACGCCCGCTTCCGCGCGATGGACCGCGAGGCCGTCGCAGGCCTCGCCCGCCGGGTCTGGGAGGGCGTCAACCTGCCCAACCTGCGCCAGCACATCGTCCGCGCACGGCCCGTGGCGGACCTGGTGGTGCGCAAGGGGGCCGATCACGCGATCACGGGGATTGGCGGTCCCGGCGACTGATGCCCCGGCGCCTCGCGACGCCCCCCTTCCCTCCACGCGCGAACCCGCCTAGGAACACATCACGAACAGTCGCCGGGAAAGCTGCATGAGCCCCGCTCCCCTCCGAATCCTCGGCCTGGACCCCGGCCTCCGGAAAACGGGCTGGGGCGTGATCCGGGTCGAGGGCAACCGGCTCTCGCACCTCGGGCACGGGGTCATCGCGCCGGATGAGAAGGCGCCCTTCTCCGAGCGCCTCCTCGCCCTGTTCGACGGAATCAGCGCCGTGGTCGCCGACTGGACGCCGGATGAGGCGGCCATCGAGGAGACCTTCATGAACAACAACGCCGCCTCGGCCCTCAAGCTCGGCCACGCCCGGGCGGCGGCCCTGCTGGCGCCGGCGAAGGCCGGCCTGCCGGTGGCGGAGTACGCGGCCCGGGTGGTCAAGAAGTCGGTGGTCGGCACCGGCTCGGCGGACAAGGACCAGGTGGCCTTCATGATCGCCCGCATCCTGCCCGGGTCGGCCGGCGCCACGGCCGACGCCGCCGACGCCCTCGCCGTGGCCGTGGCCCACGCCCACGCCCGGACGCGGGGACGGTTGGCGGCATGATCGGGCGACTGGCCGGGAGGGTCCTGGAGACCACCGAGGAAGAGGCCCTGATCGACGTGGGCGGGGTCGGCTGGGTCGTCCGCTGCGGCGCGCGCACCCTCTCGCGCCTGCCCGCAGCCGGCGAGGCCGTGGCCGAGGGTCGAGACCCAGTGGTCGGAGAGCGCCGGGCCCCGGCTCTACGGGTTCCTCGACGCCGACGAGCGGGCCGCCTTCGTCCTCCTGCAGTCCGTCCAGGGGGTCGGGCCCAAGGCCGCCCTGGCCGTGCTGGACGTCCTGCCCCCCGCCGCCCTGGCCGAGGCCGTGGCGCGCGACGACAAGGCCCAGGTGGGGCGCGCCAGCGGGGTGGGCCCCAAGCTCGCCCAGCGCATCCTCGTGGAGCTCAAGGGCAAGCCCATCGGATCGGCGGGCTTCAGCGCCGCCGGCGTCGCCGCCGCGCCGACGCCCGGTCCCGCCCCCGTCTCCGCCGCCGGGGAGGCCGTCGCCGCCCTGATGGGCCTGGGCGTCGCCGAGATGCAGGCCCGGCGGCTGGTCGACCAGGCCGCCGCCGTCCTCGGCCCCGACGCCGCCGTCTCCGACCTTGTCCGGGCGGGCCTGAAGGAGATGGGCCGTTGACCCGCCTCGTCTCCGGCGAACCCGGGCCGCCGGAGCCCGGCGACCGCGCCCTGCGGCCCCAGACCCTGTCGGAATTCGTCGGCCAGGCCGCCGCCAAGTCGAACCTCTCCATCTTCATCGACGCCGCCCGGGGCCGGGGCGAGGCCATGGACCACGTCCTGCTGTTCGGCCCGCCGGGCCTGGGCAAGACCACCCTGGCCCAGATCATCGCCCGGGAGCTGGGGGTGAACTTCCGCGCCACCTCCGGACCGGTCCTCGCCAAGGCTGGGGACCTGGCGGCCATACTGACCAACCTCGAGCCCCGGGACGTCCTCTTCATCGACGAGATCCACCGGCTGGCCGCCCCCGTGGAGGAGATCCTCTACCCGGCCATGGAGGACCACGTCCTCGACCTGATGATCGGCGACGGGCCCTCGGCGCGCTCGATCCGCATCGACCTGGCCCCCTTCACCCTGGTGGCCGCCACCACCCGGGCCGGGATGCTGGCCACGCCCCTGCGCGACCGCTTCGGCATCCCGATCCGGCTGGAGTTCTATTCGGCGGACGAGCTTCGGAAGGTGCTGGCCCATGCGGCCGGTCGGCTGGGCCTGAACCTCACCGAGGACGGCGCGGGCGAGATCGCCGCCCGCTCCCGGGGCACGCCCCGCGTCGCCGGCCGCCTCCTGCGCCGGGTGCGCGACTTCGCCGAGGCCGAGGGCGCCGCCGCCATCGACCGCGCCGCCGCCGCCCGGGCCCTGGCCCGGCTGGAGGTGGACCCCGCCGGCCTCGACAGCCTGGACCGCCGCTACCTGCAGGCCCTGATCTCGAACTATGCCGGCGGGCCGGCGGGGCTGGAGACCCTGGCCTACGCCATCGCCGAGGCGCGGGATGCGGTGGAGGACGTGATCGAGCCCTACCTGATGCAGCAGGGCTTCATCCAGCGCACGCCCCGGGGCCGGGTCGCCTGCGCCCGGGCCTACGAGCACCTGGGCCTGACCCCGCCCCCCGCCCCGCCCGCCGCGGGACAGGCGGGCCTGTTCGACGGAGGCGAGGATGCCGTCTGACCCCCGCGATGCGCCGTCGTCCGGCCGGTTCGAGGGCCGGGAGCACGTCCTGCCCGTGCGCATCTACTACGAGGACACCGACTTCACCGGGGTCGTCTACCACGCCAACTACCTGCGCTATTTCGAGCGCGGGCGCAGCGACACCCTCCGGGCCGCGGGCATCTCCCACACCGACCTCCTGGAAGGCGACACCCCGACGGCCTTCACCGTCGTGCGGATGGAGATCGACTTCCGTCGCCCGGCGCGGATCGACGACGCCCTGGAGGTCCGGACGGTCTACGAGCGCATCCGGGGACCGCGGATGTTCATCCGCCAGCGGCTCCTGCGCGGCGACGAACTGCTCTGCGAGGCGGTGGTCGAGGCCGCCTGCATCGACCTGTCCGGTCGGCCGGCGAGGCCGTCCAGGCGCCTCCTGGAGCGAATGGCGCCGGTGATCGGCGGCCCGGACGCCTGACGCCCGGGCGGGAAACGGGGCTTGACCCTGGCCGGCTATGCTGGACCTTTGGCATCCGGCGTCTCCAGAGGCCTCCGCCAGGGGTTCCGACGGCTGCGTCCGCGCCAGACTGAGAGCCCCTCAAGGGGCCGGAGGGAACGCCATTGGGACTGACGTCCATCCTGATCGCCAACCGCGGCGAGATCGCCATCCGCATCGCCCGGGCGGCGTCGGACCTCGGTCGCCGCACGGTGGCGGTCTTCTCTGCCGACGACGCCGACAGCCTGCACCGGCGCATGGCCGACGAGGCCCGCGCCCTGCCCGGGCGCGGTCCCGCCGCCTACCTCGACATGGACGCGGTGATCCAGGCGGCCCTGGAGAGCGGCTGCGACGCCATTCACCCCGGCTACGGCTTTCTGTCCGAGCGGGGCGAGTTCGCCCGGCGCTGCGCGGCGGCGGGCCTGACCTTCATCGGGCCGAAGGTCGAGCACCTCGAGCTCTTCGGCGACAAGGCCCGGGCGCGGGAAGCGGCCCTGGCGGCCGGCGTGCCGGTCAGCCCCGGCCTCGACCGGAGCGTCACCCTGGAGGAGGCCCGCGCCTTCCTCGAGGCCCGTCCCGCCGGACAGGGCGTCATCCTCAAGGCCCTGGCGGGCGGCGGCGGGCGGGGTTCCCGGGTGGTCCTGGCCGCGGATGAGCTCGAGGGCGCCTACGCCCGATGCCGTTCCGAGGCCCAGGCGGCCTTCGGCGTGCCGGACGTCTATGTCGAGGCCTTCCTTTCCCGGGCCCGGCACGTGGAGGTCCAGGTCCTGGGCGACCTCGCCGGCGAGGTGACCCACCTCGGCGAGCGGGAGTGCAGCGTCCAGCGGCGCTTCCAGAAGGTGGTGGAGATCGCCCCGGCCCCCGGCCTCGATCCGGACCTGCGCCGGCAGATCATCGACTCCGCCCTGCGCCTGGCCCGTAGCGTCCGCTACAGCAGCCTCGGGACCTTCGAGTTCCTGGTCGACGACTCCGGCGAGCCGGGCGGGACGCCCTTCGTCTTCATCGAGGCCAACGCCCGCCTGCAGGTCGAGCACACGGTCACCGAGGCGATCACCGGGGTCGACCTCGTCCAGTCGCAGATCCGGCTCGCGGAGGGCGCCTCGCTCTCAGACCTCGCCCTGCCGGACGCCGCCGCGCCGCCGCCCCGCTACGCCATCCAGGCACGGGTGAACCTGGAGTCCCTGGCCCCCGACGGCTCGGTCCGCCCCTCCAGCGGCGTCCTGGCCGCCTACGAGGCGCCCAGCGGACCGGGGGTGCGCACGGACGGCTTCGGCTATGCCGGCTACCGGACCAGCACCGCCTTCGATTCCCTGCTCGCCAAGGTGATCTGCAGCGCCGACGGAGCCGACGCCGGGCCGGCGGTCGCCCGGACCCTGCGCGCCCTGTCCGAGTTCCGGATCGAGGGGGTCGCCACCAACATCGGCCTGCTGGCCAACATCCTCCGCCACCCGGACTTCGCCGCCGGGGCCGTGCACACGCGCTGGCTGGACGAGAACGTCGCCACCCTGGCCGCAGGGGAGGCCGCCGTCGCCAGCCGCTACGCCGACCTCGCCCGCCGCACCGCGCCGGAGGCCGGAGGCGGCTTCGCGGGCGCCCGGGTCGACACCCGGGATCCCCTGGCCCTCTTCAGGCACGACGCCGAGGTCAAGTCGGCGCAGGCGGCGGCGGAGCCCGAGCCGGAGCCGGAGGCCGTCGGGCCGGACGGCTCGGTGGGGGTCGGATCTCCCATCCAGGGCACCCTCACCTCCATCGACGTCGCCGTCGGAGACGCCGTGCGTGCGGGCCAGCAGGTGGCCATCGTCGAGGCCATGAAGATGGAGCACGTCATCGCGGCGGACCGTGACGGGATCGTCCGGGCGGTGACGATGTCGACCGGGGACGTGGTCCGCGAGGGCTATCCCCTCGTCTTCATCGAGGAGGCCGAGGTGTCCGGCGACCGGGTGGAGGCCTCTGCGGCCATCGACCCGGACTTCATCCGCCCCGACCTGCAGGAAAACCTCGACCGGCACGCCTTCACCCTCGACGAGAACCGGCCGGAGGTGGTGGCCAGGCGCCACGCCCTTGGCTACCGGATGGTCCGCGAGAGCATCGACCAGCTGATGGACGCCGGCTCCTTCAAGGAATACTGGCCGCTGGTCGTCGCCCGCCAGCACCGGCGCCATGACATGGAGACCCTGCGGCGCACCACCCCCGGGGACGGCGTGGTGGCGGGCATCGGCTCGATCAACGGCGACCGTTTCGCGCCGGAGCAGAGCCGGGCCATGGTCGTGGCCTACGACTACACCGTCCTTGCCGGCACCCAGGGGGGCCGGAACCACTACAAGCAGGACCGGATGTTCGACCTCGCCAAGCGCCTGCGCCTGCCGGTGGTGCTGTTCGGCGAGGGCGGGGGCGGGCGTCCCGGCGACGACTCCACCGGCCCCGCCGTGGCCTTCGACACCCCCACCTTCACCCAGTACGCCCAGCTGAGCGGACTCGTGCCCCTGGTCGCCATCGTCAACGGCCGGTGCTTCGCCGGAAACACCGCCCTCGTGGCCTCCAGCGACGTCATCATCGCGACGGAGGGCACCACCCTTGGCATGGGCGGGCCGGCGATGATCGAGGGCGGCGGGCTGGGCATCTACACCCCCGAGGAGGTGGGTCCGATGTCCTTCCAGGTGCCCAACGGCGTGGTGGACATCCTGGTGCGCGACGAGCCCGAGGCCGTCGAGGTGGCCAAGAAGTACCTGTCCTACTTCCAGGGTCCCGTTGACGACTGGGAGGCGCCCGACCAGAGGCCCCTGCGGCATGTCATCCCGGAGAACCGCCTGCGGCTCTACGACATGCGCGAGATCATCTCGACGATCGCCGACGCCGGCTCGGTCCTGGAGATCCGCGAGAAGTTCGGCATCGGCGTCATCACCGCCTTCATCCGGGTCCAGGGGCGGCCGATGGGGGTCATCGCCAACAACCCCCACCACCTGGCCGGGGCCGTCGACTCCCCCGGCGCGGACAAGGGGGCGCGCTTCGTCCAGCTCTGCGACGCCTTCGACATCCCGATCCTCAGCCTGATGGACTGCCCCGGCATCATGGTCGGTCCGGACGTCGAGCGCACCGCCCTGGTCCGCCACGCCCTGCGGATGTTCAACGTCGGCGCCAACATCACCACGCCCCTGTTCGGGGTCGTGGTGCGCAAGGCCTACGGCCTGGGAGTCCAGGCCATGTGCGGCGCCAGCTCGGGCATGCCCTACTTCACCGTCGCCTGGCCGACGGCCGAGTTCGCGGGGATGAACATCGAGGGCTCGGTCAAGCTGGGCTATCGCAAGGAACTGGCGGCCATCGAGGACCCCGAGGCCCGGCGGGCCGAGTTCGACAAGCGCGTCCAGCGCGCCTACGAGAGCGCCAAGGCGGTCAATGCGGCGGCGGGCGGCGGGCTCGACGACGTGATCGATCCGGCGGAGACCCGCAGCTGGATCGTCCGGGGCCTGGAGGCCCTGCCGCCGGTCCTGCCCCGGGACGGGAAGAAGTACCCCTACATCGACCCCTGGTGACCCCGCACGGGCGCACCGCGGGCGATTTCCTTCCCGCGCGTTAACCAAAAAGTCGCGGCTGCCTGCCAGGGTCCGCCCTATCTTCGCCACTGTGAACTGCAGTCTGGCGGGGGCCCTCACCCGACCCGACCCTGGCAAGCCCCGGAGAGACCATGGAGCCCGCCGCCATCACGCCGGAGACCTTCTCCTTCGTCGCCCTGTTCGCGCGGGCCGACTGGGTGGTGAAGTCGGTGATGATCTTCCTCGGCCTCGCCTCCCTCGCGTCCTGGGCGGTGATCCTGGACAAGGCGATCCGGCTGCGCGGGCTGAACCGGGCGGCCGACGCCTTCGAGGCGGAGGCGGCCTCGGGGCGCAGCCTGGAGGACATCGCCCTCGAGGCCGGGGACAATCCGCCCCACGCCCTGCACCGGATGCTCCAGGCGGCCCTCTACGAATGGCGGGAGGTCCGCGCCAGGGGCCCGGTTTCCGAGGGCCAGGCGGCCTTCCTGGTGCAGAGGATCGACCGGGTGCTCGACGCGGCCATCGCCCGCGAGGCGCTGAAGGTCGAGACCGGCCTTTCCGCCCTGGCCATCGTCGCCACGGCCTCGCCCTTCATCGGCCTGTTCGGGACGGTCTGGGGCATCATGCACAGCTTCCAGGCCATCGCCGTCCAGAAGAACACCAACCTGGCCGTCGTCGCGCCGAGCATCGCAGAGGCCCTGTTCGCGACGGCCCTGGGCCTGATCGCGGCCATCCCCGCCTACATCGCCTTCAACCACTTCTCGAACGCCGCCAGCCGTTACGCGGCCCGGCTCGAAGGCTTCGCCGACGATCTGTCCACCGCCGTCCAGCGGCGGCTGGCCGCGAAGGTCTGAGCCATGGCCCTTTCCGCCCATGACGCCTTCTCAGCCGGCGGCGGCGGCCGGCGCCGGCGCTATGGCCGGAGCCGTCGATCCGCCCTTTCGGAGATCAACGTGACGCCCCTGGTGGACGTCATGCTGGTCCTGCTGATCGTCTTCATGATCTCGGCGCCCCTGCTGACGGCCGGCGTGCCCCTTGAGCTGCCGCGCACCGAGGCGGGCGCCATCCGGGAGCCCGAGGCCCCCCTCACGGTGTCGATCCGCGCCGACGGCGGCGTCTATGTCGACGACCGGCAGGTCGCCTTCGAGGCCCTCGGCCCGGCCCTGCAGGCGGAGGCCGGCGGGGCGGCGGAGCGACAGGTCTTCGTCCGCGCAGACGGACGGGCGGCCTATGCCGACGTCGCCCGGGTGATGGCGGCGCTCTCGGTACGGGGCTTCACCAGCGTCAGCCTGATCACCGACACCGGCGGCCCGCCCGCCGGTCCGGCGCCTGTGGAGCCGCCTTCGCCGTGACCGCGTCCCTGCGCCCCAGTCCGGCCGTGCTGGCCTCGGGGCTCCTGCACCTTGGCGTCCTGGCGGCTCTGGTCCTGGTCCGGCCCCCGGCGGGGGATGCCGCGGGGGAGGGGCCTCCCGTCAAGGTTCGCCTGGCCACCTCCGGCGACCTCGCCGCGGCCCAGGCGGCGGCGGCCCCCGAGGCCAGCCCGGCCGCCCAGGCGGCGCCCGAGCCGTCACCGCCCGCGGAGATGACCCCGCCGCCGCCCGCTCCGACCCCGGCCCCGGCGCCCACCCCTGTCCCGACGCCGGTTCCGCCTCCGAAGCCGATGGCGACGACGCCCCAGAGGCCCGTCCCGAAACCTGTCCCGAAGCCCGCCGCCAAACCCCCGACACCGACGACCTCCACGGCGGCGACGGCGAAGCCGGCCTCTCCCCCCAAGGCTGCAGCGGTCCCGGCGGCGACGCCCCGGAAGCCCGCCGGCGGCCTCGACCTGGACGCCCTGGCCAGCCAGGTGGCGCGTCTCGGCGGCGCCCGGCCCGGACCGCCGGCGCCCGCAGGCGGCGCGCCCCAGGGTCCCAGCGCCGCCGCCCTGGCCGGCCTCCAGGACCAGCTCCAGAGACGCTGGACGCCGAACTGCGAGGTGGAGGGCGGCCGCGATGTCCGGGTCCGGGTCAGCTTCGGCCTTGCGCCAGGCGGGGACCTTTCCGGGCCGGTCGAGGCCGGCGGCCTTGAGCGCTCCGACAATCCCGTCGTGAGGGCGGCCGCCGAGCGCGCCATCCGGGCCGTGCACCAGGCCGCGCCCTTCCCCGACCTGGCCAGCCCCGGCGGCCAGAGGATCGCCGTCAACTTCAACGCCCGGGAGGCCTGTTCATGAGAAAGACCGCCCTCGCCCTGGTCGCCGCCCTCCTGGCCTGCGGCGGCCTCGCCGCGACCGCTGCGCCCGCCCGCGCCGAGATCGAGGTGGACGTGAACCGGGGCGACATCCGCCCCCTGCCCCTGTCTGTCCCGGCCTTCGGCGGGGAACGCGGCGCCGATATCTCGCGGGTGATCGCCGAAAACCTCGGCCGCTCCGGCCTCTTCGCGCCGATCGACGCCGGCGCACGGCAGGCCGACGTGGCCACCGAGCCGGACTTCGCCGCCTGGAAGGGCCTCGGCGCCCAGGCCCTGGTGAACGGGCAGGCCAGCCTGGTCGACGGCCGCCTGCAGGTGGACTTCCGCCTCTGGGACATTCCCGCCGGCCAGCAGTTGCTCGGCCTGCAGTTCACCTCCACCCCCGAGAACTGGCGGCGGGTGGCGCACAAGATCTCCGACGCCGTCTACGAGCGCCTGACCGGCGAGAAGGGCTATTTCGACACCCGGGTCGTCTTCGTCTCCGAGACCGGCGGGCGGCTGGACCGCAAGCTCAGGCTGGCGGTCATGGACCAGGACGGCGCCAATCCCAGCTACCTGACGGACGGCTCGGAGATCGTGCTCTCGCCGCGCTTCTCGGCCTCGAGCCAGGAGATCACCTACATGGCCCTGCGGCCCGAGGGATCCTCCGTCTACCTGCTCAACCTGGAGACGGGCCGGCGGGAGAGCCTGGGCCAGTTCCCGGGCATGGTCTTCGCCCCCCGGTTCTCGCCGGACGGCGCGCAGGTCGCCTTCGCCGTCGAGCGGAACGGGAACTCCGACATCTGGGTGATGAACCTCGTCAACCGGCAGAGCCGCCGGCTGACCTCGGACCCCGCCATCGACACCTCCCCCGCCTTCTCGCCCGACGGACGGCAGATCGTGTTCAACTCCGACCGCGGGGGATCGCCCCAGCTCTACGTGATGGACGCCGCCGGCGGCGGGGCGCGCCGCATCTCCTTCGGGCAGGGGCGCTACACCTCGCCGGTCTGGAGCCCCAAGGGCGACCAGATCGCCTTTACCCGCCAGGGCGGCGGCCAGTTCCACATCGGCGTCATGCGGCCCGATGGCTCGGACGAGCGCACCCTGACCTCCAGCTACATGGACGAGGGACCGACCTGGGCGCCGAACGGCCGCGTGATCCTGTTCAGCCGCCAGGAGGCCGGCGGCGAGCCGCGCCTCTGGACGGTGGACATCACCGGACGCATCCTGAACCCGGCCCCCTATTCGGGCGGGGCCTCGGATCCGGCCTGGTCGCCCCTGATCAACTGAACCGCCTTCACTGACGACGAGAGGATACCCGAATGACCCCCAGAGCCGTCCTCCGCTGGACCGCCCTCCTCGGCGCCGCCGCGGTCCTCGCAGCCTGCCAGACCACCCCGAAGGCCGGACCAGAAACGCCTGCGACGCCCGAAGCCGGCGCAGCATCGGGGACTGCTGCGGAGGGAACAGGCGCCGGCGCCGTCCAGCCCGTCCGCCGTCCGGGCCCCGTCGCGGGAGCGCCGATTCCCGGCTCGGTGCAGGACTTCGTCATCAACATCTCCGACCGGGTCTTCTTCGACGTCGACCAGTACGAGGTGCGGGAGGACGCCGCGGCCATCCTCGAGCGCCAGGCGGCCTGGCTGAACCGCTATCCCGCCGTGCAGGTCCGGATCGAGGGCAATGCCGACGAGCGCGGGACCCGGGAGTACAACATCGCCCTCGGCTCCCGCCGGGCGAACGCCGTGCGCGACCAGCTGGTGGCCCTGGGCGTCTCGCCCTCGCGGATCTCCACTGTTTCCTTCGGCAAGGAGCGCCCCATTGACCCGGGCGCCGACGACGAGGCCTTCCGGCGCAACCGGAACGCCCGCACGGCCATCATCGGCGGGGCGCGTTAGGCCGATGGGCGCCCGCAGCCTCCCGGCCTTCGCCCTGGCCGTCGCCCTCGCCGCGCCTTCCGCCCTCCTGGCGGCGCCGGCGCCGGCGGAGGACCCGCGGGACATCCGCATCCGCGAGCTCTCCGAGCGGGTTACGGACCTGGAACGGGCCCTCCAGGGGGTCAACGCCCAGCTCGAAGCCGCGACTCGCGCCTCCGACCTCGCCCGCGGTGACCTGAAGGCCCTTCAGGACCGGGTCGGCGCCCTCGAGGCGCCGCGCACCGGGGCGGCCGCCACGCCGACACCGGCCCGCGCCGCGCCCGCGAACACGGCGGCGGGGTCCCCGGCGCCGCCTCCCGCAACCGCAGCGGCCCCGGCCGCCGAGGACGGCCTGACCCTCGGACGGAAGCAGCTCCAGTCCGGCGACGCGGCGACGGCGGAGGCGACCCTCACCGCCTGGCTCGCCGCATCGCCGGGCAATCCCAAGTCGGGCGAGGGCGCATATCTCCGCGGTCGCGCCCGGGGCCAGCAATCGGCCTGGGCGGACGCCGCGGCGGACTACATCACGGCCCTGAAGGGCTGGCCGGCCACCTGGTGGGCGCCCGACGCCGTCGTGGAGCTGGCCCGGGCCCTCGGCCGCCTGGGCAAGACCGCAGAGTCCTGCCAGGCCCTTGGGGAACTCTCGGCCCGCTATCCCTCTGCGCCGGAGGGTACGCGCCGGCGCGCCGCCGCGGTGGGCGCCCAGTCCGGGTGCGGGACCTGACCCCCGACCTCGCCGGCCAGGTCGGCCAGCGGCTGGACGCCCGCCTCGACGCCGGACCCGGCGCACCCCTGGCCGTAGCCCTGTCCGGCGGCGGGGACTCCCTCGCCCTGACCCTCCTGGCGGCGGAATGGGCCCGCCGGCGGGACAGGCCCCTCCTGGTCCTGACCGTGGACCACGGCCTCAATCCGGCGTCGGTCGCCTGGACCCGGGCCTGCGCCGACACCGCAGGACGGATCGGGGCGCAATTCCAGGCCCTCCAGTGGCGGGGGCCTCATCCCTCGTCCGGCCTGCCCGCGGCCGCCCGCAGGGCCCGGCACGCCCTCCTGGCGGAGGCGGCGCGGACGGCCGGCGCGCGGGTCATCCTCATGGGTCACACGGCGGACGACGTCGCCGAGGCCGCCCGGATGCGCCGGTCAGGGTCGACCACCCCCTCGCCACGGGAGTGGAGCCCCTCGCCCGCCTGGCCTGAGGGGCGCGGGATCTTCCTGCTCCGCCCCCTCCTCGAGACGCGCCGGGAGGCGCTGCGCGCCTGGCTCGCCGCCCGGGGCGAAACCTGGATCGACGACCCGGCCAATGCGGATCCCCGCTTCGCCCGCAGCCGGGCCAGGGCGGGCCTCGCCATGGCCGGGGACCCCGACACCCCGCACCCCGAGCCCGCAGGCGAGGGCGGCCTCCTGGCCGCGCAGGTCCGGCAAACGGACTTCGGCCTCGCCCTCGACCGGGCGGCGTTCCGCAGGGCCGATCTCCCGGAGGCCCTGAGGGTGGCCGGCGCCGCCTGCCTGTCTGTGGCGGGGACAAGCCGGCCGCCCCGCGCCGCCGCCCTGCGCGCCCTCCGGGACCAACTGACGGGGGACAGTGCGGTGCAGGCCTCCCTGGCCGGCGCCGAGGTCCTGGCGCGGGACGGACAGATCCTCTGGGGCCGGACGGCGGGGGAGATGGCCCGCAGCGGCGCCCGGGACCTCGTGCTGGCGGCGGGCGAGACCGGCGTCTTCGACGGGCGCTTCGAGGTGGACGCCGACGGGCCGGTGACCGTGACGCGCCTGGCCGGCCGGATCGCCCGGCTGGCGTCCACTTCGCGGGCCAGGCTGGCGGCGGTGCCGCCGGCCTTCCGCGGCGGACTTCCCGCCGTGGAGCGCCGGGACGGGGTCCATCTCGCCGGCGCGCCGGGATCCGGCGTCCGCCTTCGCCCCCTCGCCCTCGGCCGGCTTGCGGCGGCCTGCGGCGCCGTGAGGTCGGAGTCCGGCCTTACCGGCTGACCGACAGGACGTGCCGCACGCCCTCGACGATGCGTCCGGAGTACTTCGGGCCCAGGAGACTGGCGTGGAGCGCGCCCTCCACCCGGTCGACACGCCCCGCCTGCGAGGCGAGGGCCGGGGCGTTCTGGATCGCCTGCAGGTCCGGGGGCAGGGGCACGGACCCCGCCGTGACCACGGCGACCGGCAGGGCCGGGTCAAAGGGGCCCAGGGCCCGTCCCTGATCGGCGGTGACGAGCCACTGCTGGACCTCCCGCGCGGCGGTCCGGGCGTGCGAGGCCGAGGCGTAGATCCGGCGCTTCTCGCGTGAGATCTCCGGGGGCAGGCCGATGCGGTCGCCCGCCACCAGGGCCCAGGGACGCATGACGCCGAGGTCCGCGACCCGGTCGAGCACGAACATGGCGCCCCGGAAGCCGCCGATCATCCGCGCGGCGGCGGGGTGCTCCACGGCCTCGGGGGTCACCGCATCGACGAGAACCAGGCCGTCCAGCCGGTCCCGGACCCGGGGAGCGAGGATGCGCAGGAACAGGCCCGCCATGGAATGGCCGGCGAGCACAAGGCGGGAAGGATCGCCCAGGCGGCCGAGCAGGGCCTCCATGTCGTCGGCGATGGCTCTGCCGTCCCGGGGGTCCGGCCCTGCGTCCGACAGGCCGAGGCCCGCGCGGTCATAGGCGAGGCTACGGACGCCGAGACCAGCCAGGGCTTCCTGGACCAGGTGCCAGTCGGCGGCGCAGCCAAAGGCGCCGCATTCCATCAGGACGAGCGGCCCCTCGCCGGCGCCGCCCTCCCAGGGCCCCGAGCGGACGACGCGCAGGCGCCGGCCGCCGATGTCGACCCACTCGCCCCTCACGACCCCACCCCCCGGAAGGCCGGGGCCACTACTTCCAGCTGTAGGTCACAGGGGCGTCCGCCGGGCCGAAGGCGATCTCCACCGACGTCACGGCCTTGGCCCCCGGCGGCGGCTTGAACACCGCACGCGTCGCCTCCGGCTTGACCGAGACGGGCGCCGCGCCGTCGAAGGCGACCTTCACCTCCCGGACGGCCTCCTCGGGCGACTTCAGGAGCTTGGGCCGGGCCGCTTCGCCGGGCGTCTCCCCGCTGAACTGGAAGTAGCGCTTGGTCTGGCTCATGCCGGAGAACCAGACCACCTTGAAGCCGTCGCCGGCCACCCACCAGCTGGGCGTCAGGGCGACATCCGCCGAGTAGGCCTTGGCCCCGCCGCCCACGGTTATGCGGCCCGAGCGGGACTCCAGGACGCCGTTGGTGTTGGGTTCGAGGGGAATGGAGAAGGCGACCGGCGCCGCCGGCCCCTCCGGCGCCTTGGGCCCGGAGCACGCTGAAACGAAAGCAACCGACGCGAGCAACAGCCCGCTCACGATACTGCGCATGGCTTGCCTCCCTGGTTATGGGAGGGAGCATGAACCTGCCTTGGGCATGGGGCAAGATGGCGTTCCCGGCCGGGCTCAGAGCGACTTGAGTATGCCCTCGACCATCTTCTTGGCGTCGCCGAAGAGCATCATCGTGTTGTCGCGGAAGAAGAGTTCGTTCTCGACGCCGGCGTAGCCCGAGCTCATGCCGCGCTTCACGAAGAGGACCGTACGGGCCTTCTCCACGTCCAGGATGGGCATGCCGTAGATCGCGCTGGACTTGTCGGTCTTGGCGGCCGGGTTGGTCACGTCGTTGGCGCCGATGACGAAGGCCACGTCGGCGGTCGGGAACTCGGCGTTGATGTCCTCGAGCTCGAAGACCTCGTCATAGGGCACGTTGGCCTCGGCCAGCAGGACGTTCATGTGGCCTGGCATGCGGCCGGCGACGGGATGGATGGCGTACTTCACGTCGACGCCCTCCTCCTTCAGCTTGTCGGCCATCTCGCGAAGGGCGTGCTGGGCCTGGCTGACGGCCATGCCGTAGCCGGGGACGATGATCACCTTGGAGGCGTTCTTCATGATGAAGGCCGCATCGTCGGCGGAACCCTGCTTGACCGGCCGGGTCTCGACGCGCCCGCCCGCCGCCGCGGCGCCGTCGTCGGCGCCGAAGCCGCCGAGGATGACCGAGACGAAGCTGCGGTTCATCGCCTTGCACATGATGTAGGACAGGATCGCGCCGGACGAGCCCACCAGGGCCCCCGTGATGATCAGGGTGACGTTCTCGAGGGTGAAGCCCAGGGCCGCCGCCGCCCAGCCCGAATAGCTGTTCAGCATGGACACGACGACCGGCATGTCCGCGCCGCCGATCGGGATGATCAGCGTGATCCCCAGGATGAGGGCCAGGGCGAAGATGGCCCAGAACGCCCACAGGGCTGAGCCGCCGCTGACCACCAGTACCCCGACCAGCCCGACCAGGGCGAGCCCGATCAGGATGTTCAGCACATGCCGCGCCGGCAGGAGGATGGGCGCGCCGGACATGTTGCCGTTCAGCTTGGCGAAGGCGATGACCGAGCCCGTGAAGGTCACGGCGCCGATGGCGAGGCCAAGGGCGAGCTCGACGAGGGATCCGCCATGGATGGCGCCGGGCGCGCCGATGCCGTAGGCGCCGGGCGTGTAGATGGCGGCCACGGCCACCAGGCAGGCGGCGAGGCCCACCAGGCTGTGGAAGGCGGCGACCAGCTGGGGCATGGAGGTCATGGCGACCCGGCGGGCGATCACGGCGCCGATCACGCCGCCGACGCCGACGCCGGCGAGGATCAGCCCCACGGTCAGGGCGTCGAGCTTGCCCTGGCTGAACAGGGTGACGAGGGTCACGCCCACCGCCAGCGCCATGCCGATCATGCCGTTGCGGTTGCCCGCCTGGCTGGTCACCGGGCTGGACAGGCCGCGCAGGGCGAGGATGAAGAGGACCCCCGAGGCGAGGTAGAGGATGGCGGCGAGGTTGGCGCTCACTTCGAGGCGTCCTTCTTGGCCGGGTCCTTCTTCTTGTACATGGCCAGCATCCGCTGGGTGACCAGGAAGCCCCCGAAGATGTTTACGGCGGCCAGGGCCGCGGCCAGGGCGCCCGCGCCCTTGGAGATCATGACCGCGCCGGAGCCGGCGCCGGGGGCGGCCTGGGCCGCAGCGGCGAGGAGCGCCCCGACGATGATCACCGACGAGACCGCGTTGGTCACGGCCATCAGGGGGGTGTGGAGGGCCGGGGTGACGCTCCAGACGACGTAGTAGCCGACGAAGATGGCCAGGACGAAGATGGCCAGCCTGAAGACTGTGGGATCGACGTCCATGGGCGCCTCCGTCAGGACCCGGCGAGGGCCGGGTGCACGATCTTTCCGCCGCTGACGACCAGGGCGGCCTTGAGAATCTCGTCCTCGCGGTCGGGGGCGAGCGCCCCCTCCTTGTCGAGGAGCAGGCCCGAGAAGGCCAGGAGGTTGCGGGCGAAGAGGGCCGAGGCGTCCGCCGCCACACGTCCGGGCAGGTTGGGAATGCCCAGGATCTTCACGCCGTTGGCGGTTTCGACGGTCTCGCCAGCCTTGGCGCCCTCGACATTGCCGCCCTGTTCCACCGCGAGGTCGACGATGACCGACCCCGCCTTCATGGCGGCGACCTGGGCCGCCGTGACCAGGCGCGGCGCCGGCCGGCCCGGGATCAGGGCGGTGGTGATGACGATGTCCTGCTTGCCAATGTGGCCGGTGACGAGCTCAGCCTGCTTGGCCTGGTACTCGGCGCTCATTTCCTTGGCGTAGCCGCCGGCGGTCTGGGCGTTGCGGAACTCATCATCCTCGACCGCGATGAACTTGGCGCCAAGGGATTCCACCTGCTCCTTGGTGGCGGGCCGGACGTCGGTGGCGGTGACCACGGCCCCGAGGCGGCGGGCGGTGGCGATAGCCTGCAGGCCGGCGACCCCGACGCCCATGACGAAGACCTTGGCGGCGGCGATGGTGCCGGCGGCGGTCATCATCATCGGAAGGGCGCGGCCATAGGCGGCGCTTGCCTCGATCACGGCGCGGTAGCCCGCCAGGTTGGCCTGGGAGGACAGGACGTCCATCACCTGGGCGCGGGTGATGCGGGGGATGAACTCGAGGGCGTAGGCGTCGACGCCCCGGGCGGCGAGGGCCTCGAGGCCGGCGCGATCCTGGTGCGGATTGAGGGAGGCGGCGACGATGGCCCCGGACCGGAGCGCGCCGAGGGCCTCGGCGGACGGCGCGCGGACGCCAAACAGGATGTCCGCCCCGGACACGGCCTCGGAGGCCGAGACGCACATGCGCGCGCCCGCGGCGGCGTAGTCGGCGTCGAGGCAGGCGGCCCGGACGCCGGCTCCGGACTCGACCGCCACCTCAAAGCCGGCGGCGATGAGCTTGCGGACGGTCTCAGGGGTGGCGGCGACCCGGGTCTCCCCGGGATGGGATTCGCGGATGACGGCGATGACGGCCATGGTCTGGACTGGCCCTCCCATTGCCCGCCCGGAAACCGGACGGCGGTTAGCCCGGGACTAGTGGCCCGCGCCGGGCTTTTCGCGCAGGACGAGCACGCCGACGATCGTCACGACGACGGCGGAGATGAACCCGGGGATGAAACCCGCCGGGGTGCAGAACCAGACCGTCAGGAGGACGAGGAGGGCGGCGACCGCGAGGGAGCCCCACTTGGTCATCAGCATGAAGACGTCGTAGGTGGCGACCTGCTCGCTGATGTCCATCTCGCCGCGGTGGTATTCGGAAGCCATTGGGGACTCTCTTGTTCGGACCCGGGGTCTTGTCAGGGGTTACACGCTCGCGCCGCGCCGCTCAAGCCCGGCGCGCGCCTCAGGCCCGGTCCGCCGTCACGGGCCAGACGGCCAGAAGGCCGCGCAGGGCCGAGATGAGCGCCAAGGGCTGGTCGATCATGATGTGGTGGGCCGAGTCCGGAATGGCGATTTCCAGGGTGTGGGCCGGCAGGGGCGAGGGACCGCCCTCCTTCCGGCGGCTGATGATCGCCGACCGGTCGCCGTAGATGTGGACGAGCGGGATCTCGACCTTCGGCGGGCCGCCGTCCATGAGGCCGCTCATGACGCTGCGGTCGAGCTTGGCCCACATGTTGGGATCGAACCGCCAGCTCCAGCCCGTCTTCCCGTCCGCATCCGTCACCTCCTTGAGGGACCGGCGGGCGATGAAGTCGGCGATGAAGAGGTTGCCGGCGGCCTGGGGCGGCATGAGGCGGAAGCGCGAAAGCGCCTCCTCCAGGGTGGCGTAGACCCTCTGGGCCCGGTCACCGGTCGGGATGTTCCGCGCCTGCTCGGCCACGCGCTCCGCCATCCGCTTGCCCTCGGGGGAATCCGGCGGGGGGCCGCCGAAGCCGGTGTCGACCAGGATGGCCGCGCGCATGCGCTCGGGATGGCTGGCCGCGGCGAAGAAAACCTGCGATCCGCCGAAGGAGTGCCCGATGTAGATGGGCTTGCCGGCCGCATAAAGGCCCGCGGCGCGGGCGACGGCCTCGGCATCGGCGGCGAAGTCCTGGAAGGCGTAGGTCTCGCGCCAGTCCGAGGCGCCCATGCCGGCCAGGGACATGGAGGCCACCCGGAAGTCCTGGGCCAGGTAGGGGGCGATGAAGCTCCACCAGTCCGCGTGGGCCGAGTTGCCGTGCACCAGGAGCAGGCCGGGCTTGCCGAGCTCGCCCCAGATGAGGGTCTCGATCCGGGCGCCTAGGGACTCCACGAAGGTCCGCTCGGGGGCCTGGGCGATAGCGTCGCGGAACCATTCCGGGGTGTCGGGCTCGCGCCCCCGGAAGGGAGCCAGCGGCGCCTGGACCTCGGGGGGCAGGGCCCCCGGCTCCGTGTGGATGGGACGATCGTCGTAATACCCGACGGGCGCGCCTTCCTTGATCGCCGGATCGATGGCCATTTTCTACTCCTGAGCCTCCCGGTAGCCCGCCTTGCGGCGGATAGACCGGATTCCCTTGTAAACGCCGGTGCCGGTCATGAGCGTCCGGTCGCCCGACCAGATGCGGCCCGCCACGGTGAAGATGTCGCCGTCCTCGGCGATGATCTCGCTGGTCCCCTCGACCCAGTCGCCCATCAGGCCCGGCGCCATGAAGTCGGTGACCAGGCGCACCGTGACCCAGCCCACTTCGCGCTGGTTGGAGATCACCCGGCCCCAGGCCATGTCGGCGAAGCTCATGAGCATGCCGCCATGGCAGTTGTTCATGCCGTTGGCGTGGTGTTCCTCGACCCGGAAGGCCATGACCTCGTTGTTGGTCGCCGGGTCCCGGGACGAATAGAACGGCCCGACCGTGCGGCCGAAGCCCCGCTGCCAGAGGTTGATCACGAAGCCGTCGGGCACGACGGCGGTCTGGCCTTCTGTAAGGTCGTCGGACATAGCGCCCGGGTGACTAAAGGACCCCGGGAAAATGGCAAGCGCCTTCCGGCTTGGCGCGGCGGGCGGCCCGTGATTGAAAGGCCGTCCTGAAGTTCACCCGGGGGTGGGGACATGTTGAAATCCGGAGTGCTTGCGGCCAGCCTCGCCGCATTGGCCCTGTCCGCCTGTGCAACCACAGCGCCAGGGCCCGCCGGGAAGAGCGACGGCAAGCCCCAGGCGGCGCGCAGCCTGCCGGCGGGCCTGGATCCCGCATCCCGGCCGGACACCTTCCCCTCCACCTACCGCCCCCTGCCCTCGGCGCCCTTCGCCATCGTCGGCGCCCGCGCCTACACCGGGACCGGCCAGGCGCTCGAGAACGCGACCGTGGTCGTCCGGGATGGGAAGATCGTCTCCATCGGCGAAGGCGTCGCGGCGCCCGAAGGCGTCCAGGTGGTGGATGGCCGCGGCAAGTGGGTGACCCCGGGCCTGATCGACACCCACTCCCACCTCGGCGTCTACGCCTCGCCCTCGGTGGCGGCGCATTCCGACGGCAATGAACTGACCAGCCCGACCACGCCCCAGGTCTGGGCCGAGCACTCGGTCTGGCCCCAGGACCCGGGCTTCAATACGGCGCGGATCGGCGGCGTCACCACGGTCCAGGTCCTGCCGGGGTCCGGCAACCTGATCGGCGGACGCGGCGTGACCCTGCGCAACGTGCCCTCGCGGACCGTCCAGGGCATGAAGTTCCCGGGCGCGCCCTACACCCTGAAGATGGCCTGCGGCGAGAACCCCAAGAGAGTCTATGGTTCCCGCGGGAGGGCGCCCTCTACCCGGATGGGCAATGTCGCAGGCTACCGCGCCGCCTGGATCGAGGCCGCCGAGTACACGCGCAAGTGGGACGACTATCGCGCCAAGGTCGGGCGCGGAGAGAAGGCGGATCCGCCGCGGCGCGACCTCGGCATGGACACCC
>JAPOKE010000002.1 GCA_029977805.1 Phenylobacterium parvum
GTCGAGGAAAAGGCCATGGGGCCCCTCATCAATACGGTCATGACCCGGTGCATCCAGTGCACCCGCTGCGTCCGCTTCATCACCGAGGTCGCCGGGGTCCCCGAGATCGGCCTCATCTCGCGCGGCGAAGACGTTGAAATCACGACCTATCTGGGCAGCGCCGTCACCTCCGAGCTTTCCGGGAACGTCATTGACCTCTGCCCGGTCGGCGCCCTGACCTCCAAGCCCTATGCCTTCAACGCCCGGCCCTGGGAGCTGAAGAAGACCGAGACCGTCGACGTGATGGACGCCATGGGCGCGGCCATCCGGGTCGACAGCCGCGGCCCGGCGGTCCTGCGGGTGCTTCCCCGCATCAACGAGGACGTCAACGAGGAGTGGATCTCCGACAAGACCCGCTTCGCCGTGGACGGCCTGTCGCGCCAGCGCCTCGATACGCCCTACATCCGCGAGAACGGCCGCCTGCGGCCGGCCTCCTGGAAGGAAGCCCTCGACCTCGCGGCGGCCCGCCTGTCGGCCGCTGCGCCCGGCCGGGTCGGCGCCATTGCCGGCGACCTTCAGGACGCCGAGTCCATGAAGGCGACCCTCGACCTCTTCCGCGCCCTGGGCTCCGCCAACACCGACTGCCGCCAGGATGGCATGGCCCTTGGCGCCGGACCCCGGGAATCCTGGCTGTTCAACGCCGCCATCGCCGGGCTTGAAGAGGCCGACGTCGTCCTCCTGGTGGGGACCAACCCCCGCTTCGAGGCGCCCGTCCTGAACGCCCGCCTGCGTCGTCGCTGGCTGGCCGGCGCGCTGCAGGTCGGCCTGGTCGGCGAGGCCGCGGACCTGACCTACGAATTCGAGCACCTCGGCGACACGGCTGCGGCCCTCGCGACCCTCGCCAAGTCCCGCTCGGGCTTCGCCAAGGTGCTGAAGGGAGCCAAGGCTCCGGCCCTCGTCATCGGCGCGGGCGCCCTGTCGGGTCCGAACGGCGCGGCCGTGGCCCATGCGGCCGCCCAGGCGGCGAAGGCCTTCGGCATGAGCTGGAACGTCCTCCACACCGCAGCCTCCCGGGTCGGCGGCCTGGACATGGGCTTCATCCCCGGCGAGGGCGGCCTGGACGCCCGGGCCATGACGGCGAAGGGCGCGCTGGACGTGCTCTTCCTGCTGGGCGCCGACGAAATCGACCTCTCGGCTTCCGACGCCTTCCGCATCTACCTCGGCTCGCACGGCGACGCCGGCGCCCATGCGGCGGACCTGATCCTGCCCGGCGCCGCCTACACCGAGAAGGACGGCCTCTACGTCAACCTCGAGGGCAGGGTGCAGATGGGCCAGAGGGCGGTCTTCCCGAAGGGCGAGGCCCGTGAGGACTGGACCATCCTGCGCGCCCTCTCCGAACGCCTCGGCAAGACCCTGCCGTACGACACCCTCGACCAGCTGCGCGCCCGGCTCTTCGCCGAGCATCCCACCTTCGGCCAGATCGACTGGGCGCCTAAGGGGCAGGCGGACCTGTCGGCCATCGGCGCGCCGGGCGACCTCGGCGACGCGCCGCTCGCCAGCGCGGTGAAGGCCTTCCATCTCACCAACCCGGTCGCGCGCGCCAGCGTGACCATGGCCGAGTGCGCCGCCCTGGCGGCCGGCCCGGCGAAACTGGCGGCGGAGTAGGGCATGGACGCGGCGCAATCCTTCTGGGCCACGCCGGGCGGCTGGACCCTGATCACCGTCCTGCAGATCCTGGCCGTGCTCGGCTGGCTGCTGATGTCGCTCGCCTTCTTCATGTACGGCGACCGCAAGATCTGGGCCGGCGTCCAGATGCGGAAGGGCCCGAACGTGGTGGGCCCCTTTGGCCTGCTCCAGTCCTTCGCCGACCTGATCAAGTTCATCCTGAAGGAGATCGTCATCCCTGACGGGGCGGACAAGACGGTCTTCCTCCTGGCCCCCGTCCTGACCTTCGCCCTGGCCCTGGTGGGCTGGGCGGTCATCCCCCTGGCCCCCGGCTGGGTCGTCTCTGACATCAATGTCGGGGTGCTCTACCTCTTCGCCATCTCGTCCCTGGGCGTCTACGGCATCATCATGGGCGGCTGGGCGTCGAACTCGAAGTATCCCTTCCTCGGCAGCCTCCGGTCGGCGGCGCAGATGGTGTCCTACGAGGTCTCCATCGGCTTCGTGATCATCACGGTGATCCTGCTGGCGGGCACGATGAACCTGAACCAGATCGTCGAGAAGCAGGCGGGCGGCTTCTGGAACTGGAACGTCTTCGGCGGCGGCTTGCAGAACCTGCCCATCGCCCTGGTCATGGTTCCCATGTCGGTGATCTTCTTCATCTCGGCCCTGGCCGAGACCAACCGGCCGCCCTTCGACCTGCCCGAGGCCGAGTCCGAGCTCGTGGCCGGCTACCAGGTCGAGTACTCCTCCTCGCCCTTCCTGCTCTTCATGATCGGCGAACTGGCCAACATCGTCCTGATGTGCGCCATGATCTCGATCCTGTTCTTCGGCGGGTGGCAGGCGCCGGTGGACCTCGCCTTCGTGCGCGAGTGGTCGCCCACGGCCCAGAGCTTCTACGGCTTCATGTGGCTGTTCCTGAAGATCATTTTCTTCTTCTTCCTGTTCGCCATGGTGAAGGCCATCGTGCCCCGCGTTACCGCTACGACCAGCTGATGCGGCTGGGCTGGAAGGTCTTCCTGCCCATCTCCCTGGTGGCGGTCGTGCTGGTGGCCGGCTGGCGCGTCCTGGGACACCCGGGCGCATGAGGATGGCGGCCATCTCCTTCCTGGGGCTGGGGCTCCTGCTCGCGGCGGGATGCGCCTCCACGTCCGGCAGCACGCCGGATGGCGACGTGGCGACCTATGACTCCCTTCGCCAGCTGCGCGCGCAGTGCACGGCGCAGGGCAAGGAGCTGGCCCTCAGGTCGGGCGGCAATGACCGGCGTCTGTCCGGCTATGAGTGCAGGGGAAAGTAGGACGGCATGCTGAAGCGCATTTCCCAGGCGGTCCGGGGCGCGGCCCTTTCCGACTTCATCGGCGCCTTCGGCATGGCCATGGTCTACATGGTCCGGCCCAAGGCGACCGTCATCTATCCCTACGAGCGCGGGCCCCAGTCGCCCCGCTTCCGCGGCGAACACGCCCTGCGGCGCTATCCCAGCGGCGAGGAGCGCTGCATCGCCTGCAAGCTCTGCGAGGCCATCTGCCCGGCCCAGGCCATCACGATCGAGGCCGAGCCCCGCGAGGACGGCAGCCGCCGGACGACCCGCTACGACATCGACATGGTCAAGTGCATCTACTGCGGCCTGTGCCAGGAGGCCTGCCCGGTGGACGCCATCGTCGAGGGACCGAACATCGAATTCGCGGTCGAGACCCGCGAGGAGCTCTACTACGACAAGGAACGCCTGCTCGATAACGGGGACCGTTGGGAGCGGGAGATCGCCAAGAATCTGGAACTGGACGCGCCCTACCGGTAGACCCGGGCGGCGATTCCGAACGCACTGAAACCCCGCCGGTTCCTCCGGGACGCGGCGGTCCAAGAAGAGGGGCTGAACCCGGTGGCCTTGCAGGCAATCGCATTCTATCTGCTGGCGGCGGTGACGATCGCGGCGGGGTTCGGCGTGGTTTCCGCCCGGAACCCCGTGCACTCGGTCCTCTTCCTCATCCTCGCCTTCTTCTCGGCGGCGGGCCTCTTCGTCCTCATGGGGGCGGAGTTCCTGGCCATGCTGCTGGTGGTCGTCTACGTCGGCGCGGTCGCCGTCCTCTTCCTCTTCGTCGTCATGATGCTGGACGTGGACTTCGCCGCCCTCCGTCAGGGCTTCGCCCGGTCCATGCCCCTGGGCGCGGCCGTGGCGGGCATCCTCGCCTTCGAGATGGTCGCCGTCTCGGCGGTGGTGGCCAACCGCGGCGCGGCGGGCGCTTCCGAGGGGCCGCTCGCAGCGACCCCCGACGCGCCGAACGCCGAGGCGATCGGGCGGGTGCTCTACACCGACTACGTCTACTTCTTCCAGGCGGCGGGCCTGGTCCTGCTGGTGGCCATGATCGGCGCCATCGTCCTGACCCTGCGCCACAAGCCCGGGGTCAAGCGGCAGGTCATCGCCGACCAGGTGGCCCGTACGCCGGCCACCGGCATGCGCGTCGTCTCAGCCAAGCCGGGCGAGGGGATCCAGGAATGATCATCGGTCTGTCCCACTACCTGGCGGTCGCCGCCATCCTGTTCACGATCGGCGTCTTCGGCATCTTCGTGAACCGCAAGAACATCATCGTCATCCTGATGTCGATCGAGCTGATCCTCCTGGCGGTGAACATCAACTTCGTCGCCTTCTCGGCCTTCCTGCACAACGCCATCGGCCAGATCTACGCCATGTTCATCCTGACCGTGGCCGCCGCCGAGGCCGCCGTCGGCCTGGCCATCCTGGTGACCTTCTTCCGAAACCGCGGGGACATCGCCGTGGACGACGCCTCCGTGATGAAGGGCTGATTTCCCGAGATGACCGCGCAAGCCCTTCTTCCCCTGATCGTCTTCGGCCCCCTGGCCGGAGCCCTCATCGCCGGCCTCTTCGGCTCCCGCATCGGGGCCCTGGCCTCGCAGGCGGTGACGACGGGTCTCCTGCTCCTGTCCGCCGTCCTGTCCTGGGTGGTCTTCGCCCAGTGGACCTGGGGCGGGCTCGAGCCCTTCACCCTGACGATCGCCCCCTTCATCCACGTGGGCGAGTTCATCTCGAACTGGTCCATCCGCCTCGACGGCCTGTCCGCCGTCATGCTGGTCGTCGTGACCAGCGTCTCGGCCCTCGTCCACGTCTACAGCTGGGGCTACATGGCCGAGGACCCGTCCCGGCCGCGCTTCTTCGCCTACCTGTCCCTGTTCACCTTCGCCATGCTGGCCCTGGTGACCGCCGCCGACTTCATGCAGCTGTTCTTCGGCTGGGAGGGCGTGGGCCTGGCCTCCTACCTGCTGATCGGCTTCTGGCACCACAAGGACAGCGCCAACGCCGCCGCCATCAAGGCCTTCGTGGTCAACCGGGTCGGCGACTTCGGCTTCGCCCTCGGCATCATGACCGTCTTCTGGATGTTCGGTTCCATCCAGTTCGCCGAGGTCTTCTCGCACATTGACGAGATCGCCGGCTCCAAGTGGCGCTTCATCGGCTACGACTGGTCGGCCATCGACCTGGCTGCGGGCCTGCTGTTCATCGGCGCCATGGGCAAGTCCGCCCAGTTCTTCCTGCACACCTGGCTTCCCGACGCCATGGAGGGCCCGACCCCGGTCTCGGCCCTCATCCACGCCGCCACCATGGTGACGGCCGGCGTCTACATGGTCTGCCTGCTGTCGCCCATGTTCGAGGCGGCGCCGGTCGCCCGCGACATCGTCACCCTGATCGGCGCGGTCACGGCCCTCTTCGCCGCGACCGTCGGCCTCGCGCAGAACGACATCAAGCGGGTCATCGCCTACTCGACCTGCTCGCAGCTCGGCTACATGTTCTTCGCCGCCGGCGTGGGCGCCTACCAGGCGGCCATGTTCCACCTCTTCACCCACGCCTTCTTCAAGGCCCTGCTGTTCCTGGGCGCCGGCTCCGTGATCCACGGCATGCACCACGAGCAGGACATGCGGCGCATGGGCGGCCTGTGGCGCTACCTGCCGGTGACCTACGCGGTCATGACCATCGGGACCCTGGCCATCACCGGCTTCGGCATCCCGAGCCTGCACCTGGGCCTGGCGGGCTTCTACTCGAAGGACACCATCATCGAGTCCGCCTGGGCGGCGGCCACCTCGCACGGCGGCGTCGCGGCCTTCGCCTTCATGGTCAGCCTGATCGCCGCCGGCCTGACGGCCTTCTACTCCTGGCGCCTGGCCTTCATGACCTTCCACGGGACCCCGAAGTGGGCCGGGGAGGGCGCGCATGGCCATCACGACGCCGCGCATGACGACCACGCGCACGCCAGCCACGCCCATGAAGAGCACGCCCACGGCGATCACGGGCACGGCGATCACGGGCACGGCCACGGCGCCCATACGCCGCACGAGAGCCCGGCCTCCATGCTCGGCCCGATCCTCGCCCTGTCCGTCGGCGCGATCGCCGCCGGCTATGTCTTCGTCGAGAAGTTCGTCGGCGAGGAGCGCAACGAATTCTGGCGCGGCGCCATCTTCAACGCCCCGGCCAACAAGGTGCTGGAGCACGCCCACCACGCCCCCGCCTGGGTGCTCTGGGCGCCCCTGGTGGTCTCCGCCATCGGCTTCGCCGCCGCCTGGTACGTCTACATCGCCCGCGAGGGCCTCGGCGCCCGGATCGCGGCGCGCCGGGGGATCGTCTGGTCCTTCCTCTACAACAAGTGGTTCTTCGACGAGCTCTACCAGGCCACCTTCGTCCGGGCGGCCAAGCTGCTGGGCGACCTGTTCTGGAAGGTCGGGGACCAGAAGATCATCGACGGCCTCGGCCCGGACGGCGTCTCGGCGGCGTCCTACGCCCTGGGCCGCCGGACAGGCCGGCTTCAGACCGGCTATCTGTACCACTACGCCTTCGTCATGCTGCTCGGGGTGGCGGGTCTCCTGACCTTCGCCCTTTGGGCCTGGCGGGCTTGAGGGAGGCGAGACAATGACCGGCATCCTCTCCCTCATCACCTTCGCCCCCGTCCTCGGCGCGGCCCTGATCCTGGCCCTGCGCGCCGGGCGTACGGCTTCGCCCCGGGGTGATGACCTGGCGCGCTGGATCGCCTTCGGCGCCAGCCTGGCGACCCTCGGCCTTTCGGTCCTCCTGACCCTTCGGTTCGACACGGCGAACGGCGGCTTCCAGTTCGTCGAGGACATCCCCTGGTTCGCAGGGCTTCACTACCGGATGGGCGTCGACGGCGTTTCCGTCCTGTTCGTCCTCCTGACCGCCTTCCTGACCCCACTGTGCATCGCCGCCTCCTGGAAGTCGGTGGAGCAGAGGGTGACCTCCTACATGGTCGCCTTCCTGCTGCTCGAGGCCCTGGTCATCGGCGTCTTCTGCGCCCTCGACCTGGTGCTCTTCTACGTCTTCTTCGAGTTCGGCCTGGCGCCCATGTTCCTGATCATCGGGATCTGGGGCGGCAAGCGGCGGGTCTACGCGGCCTTCAAGTTCTTCCTCTACACCCTGCTCGGCTCGGTCCTGATGCTGGCGGCGGTCCTGGCCATGATCGGCGCGGCGGGCACCAGCTCCATCCCCGACCTCATGACCTTCCGCTTCGAGCCCTGGATGCAGACCTGGCTCTGGCTGGCCTTCTTCGCCTCCTTCGCGGTGAAGATGCCCATGTGGCCGGTGCACACCTGGCTTCCCGACGCCCACGTCGAGGCGCCGACGGCCGGCTCGGTCATCCTGGCGGGCATCCTGCTGAAGATGGGGGGCTACGGCTTCCTGCGCTTCAGCCTGCCGATGTTCCCGGACGCCTCCCAGGCCTTTGCGCCCCTGGTCTTCGCCCTGTCGGCCATCGCCATCGTCTACACCTCGCTGGTCGCCTTCCGTCAGACCGACATCAAGAAGCTGATCGCCTATTCCTCGGTGGCCCACATGGGCTTCGTGACCATGGGAATCTTCTCCTTCGACGTGCTCGGCGTGCAGGGGGCCATCTTCCAGATGCTGAGCCACGGGGTGATCTCCGGGGCCCTCTTCCTCTGCGTCGGCGTCGTCTACGACCGGATGCATACGCACGAGATCTCGGTGTTCGGCGGCCTGGTGAACCGCATGCCGCTCTACGCCGCCATCTTCCTGCTCTTCACCATGGGCAATGTCGGCCTGCCGGGGACCTCGGGCTTCATCGGCGAGATCATGACGCTGACAGGGGTCTACTTCAGCTCGACCTGGACGGCGGTCATCGCCACCACCGGCGTCATCCTCTCGGCGGTCTACGCCCTCACCCTCTACCGGCGCGTCGTGTTCGGCGAGATGACCAACCCGGCCCTCGCCGACATCACCGACGTGGACCTGCGCGAGATCCTGATCTTCCTCCCGCTGGTGATCGCCACCCTCTGGCTGGGCTTCCAGCCGGGCCTCGTCTTCAACGTCACCGCCAGTTCGGTCGACGGTCTTCTGGACGCCTTCCGCACTGCGGTCGGCAACTGACGGAGGCCGAAGGAAACCGCCATGTTCGCCACTGACCTCGCCCTTGCAACGCCCCTGCTGATCCTCGCAGGCGCTGCGCTCCTTCTCCTGGTCGTCGGCGCCTACCTGCCGCGGCCGGAACGCCTGGTGGGCCTGGGCGCCATGGCCGCCCTGGCGGCCTCCGCCGTCGCCGCCGTGACCGGGCCCCAGGGCCAGGCCTTCTCGGGCGCCCTGACGGCCGACGCCGCCTCGGTCTTCGCCCAGGTGGTGATCTGCCTCGGCAGCCTGGTCGCCATTCCCCTGGGCCAGGCCTGGTTCGAGCGCCGCGGCATCCGCCACTTCGAGTTCCCGGTCCTCATCCTCCTCGCCGCCCTCGGCATGGGCATGATGGCGGGGGCAGGGGACCTCCTCAGCCTCTACATCGGCGTCGAGCTGCAGTCCCTGGCCCTGTACGTCCTTGCGGCGCTCCAGAGGGACGACGCCAAGGCCTCCGAGGCCGGCCTGAAGTACTTCGTGCTCGGGGCCCTGTCCTCGGGCCTCCTGCTCTACGGGGCCTCGCTGGTCTACGGCTTCTCCGGGGCCATCGGCTTCGACGAGATCGCCGCCGCGGTGAAGGGCGAGGCCGGGACGGGCGTCCTGTTCGGCCTGATCTTCATGGTCTGCGGACTGGCCTTCAAGGTCTCGGCCGCGCCCTTCCACATGTGGACCCCCGACGTCTACGAGGGCGCGCCGACGCCCGTCGTCGCCTTCTTCGCCGGCGCGCCGAAGCTGGCGGCCATGCTCCTCTTCGCCCGGGTCCTGGCCGAGGCCTTCCCCCTGGCCGCCGACCAGTGGCGGCAGGTGCTGATCCTCATCGCCCTGGCCTCCGTCGCGGTGGGCGCCTTCGCGGGCCTCGCCCAGACCAACCTGAAGCGCCTGTGGGCCTATTCCTCCATCGCCAATGTCGGCTACGCCGTACTCGGCCTCGCCGCCGGCACGGCCCAGGGCGTCCAGGCCATGCTGGTCTTCATGGCCCTCTACACCGTGGCGGTGATCGGCTTCTTCGCCTGCCTCGCGGCCCTGTCGCGCAACGGCCGGCCCCTCGAGACCCTCGACGACATGGCCGGGCTCTTCCAGCAGCGTCCCTGGCTCAGCCTCGCCCTGACGGTCTTCGCCCTGTCCGGCCTGGGCCTGCCGCCCTTCGCCGGCTTCTGGGGCAAGTACTACGTCTTCATGGCGGCGGTGAACGCCGGCGATCCCATCCTGCTCTGGTCCGCCGTCGCGGCCCTGGTCGGCAGCGTCATCGCGGCCTTCTACTATCTGCGTCTCGTCAAGGTGATGTGGTTCGACCCCGCCCCCGGCGAGACGGACCGCCCGCCCGTCGAGGCCGGGGCCATCGCGGTGGGCGCCGCGGCCTTCACCTTCCCGGTCGTCCTCGGCCTCATGCCCCTGATCGACCACTATGCGAAGGCGGCGGCCGCCGCCCTTGGCCTGGGCTAGGTGGGCGTCCCGCGCATCGAATGTCACGCCGTCCTCGACTCGACCAACGCCGAGGCCCGGCGTCGGGCGGAGGCCGGCGACTTCGGACCCGTCTGGATCCACGCCCTTGAGCAGACCGCTGGCCGGGGGCGTCGCGGACGGCCCTGGCGGGGCGGGGGCGGCAACCTCGCCGCCACCCTCCTGATCCCCGTCGACCTGCCGCCCGCCGAGGCGGCCCAGGTTTCCTTCGTCGCCGCCGTCGCCCTGGCGGAGACCGTCAACGCCCTGGCGGGCGCGGAGGTCGCGCGCCTGCGCTGGCCCAATGACCTCCAGGTCGTCGGGGGCAAGGCGGCGGGCATCCTCGTGGAATCCGGCGCGCGGCCCGGCGGCGGGCTCTGGCTGGCGGTGGGCATGGGGGTGAACCTCGCCTCCGCCCCGCCCCGGGACCAGGTGGAGCGCCCGGCGAGCGCCCTGGCGGACCTGCCCGGCTTTGGCCTGGTGGCGCCGGGCGACTTCCTCACTGTCCTCGCCGGCCGCTTCGAGGCCTGGCGGGAGACCTGGAGCCGGGAAGGCTTCGCCCCCGTGGGGCGCGCCTGGACCCGCCTGGCCGACGGCCTTGGCGGCGCCTGCACCGCGCGGCTGCCTGACCGCACCCTGTCCGGGATCGCCGAGGTCCTGGAGCCCGACGGCGCCCTGCGCCTGCGCCTGGACACGGGCGAGGCGGTCCGGATCACCGCCGGCGACGTCTTTTTCGGAGAGAGCTGATGCTTCTGGCCATCGAGCAGGGCAACACCAACACCCTCTTCGCCGTCCATGACGGAAGCGACTGGATCGCCCAGTGGCGCACCGCCACCCAGTCCACGCGGACCGGGGACGAGTACGCGGTCTGGCTCTACCAGCTCCTGGCCATGGGCGGGCTGCGGTTCGACATGCTGGACGCCTGCATCATCTCCAGCGTCGTGCCCCAGTCGATCTTCAACCTGCGCAACCTGGCGCGTCGCTACCTCAAGGTGGAGCCCCTGGTGATCGGCGAGAATGTCGACCTCGGCATTCCCGTGCGCCTGGAGAAGCCGTCCGAGGCCGGGGCCGACCGCCTGGTCAACGCCATTGGCGCCCATGTGGTCTATCCGGGGGACCTGATCGTCATCGACTCCGGGACGGCCACGACCTTCGACGTCATCGCCGCAGATGGCGGATTCGAGGGCGGGGTCATCGCGCCGGGAATCAACCTGTCCATGGAGGCCCTGCACGCCGCGGCCGCCAAGCTGCCCAGGGTGGCCATCCGCAGGCCGGACAAGACCATCGGGCGCGACACCGTCGGCGCCATGCAGGCGGGGGTCTTCTGGGGCTACATCGCCCTGATCGAGGGCCTGATCGCCCGGATCCGCGCCGAGTGGGGCCGGCCCATGACCGTCGTGGCGACCGGCGGGGTGGCCTCGCTGTTCCACGGGGCGACCGCCGCCATCGACCACTTCGATTCCGACCTGACCATCCGGGGCATGCTCGAGATCCACCGCCGAAACACGGAGGCGCGCTAGATGGCCGGTCCGCGTCCGGACGACGAACTCGTCTTCCTGCCCCTGGGCGGGTCGGGCGAGATCGGCATGAACTTCAACCTCTACGGGTACGGCCCCCCCGACCGCCGGCGCTGGATCGTCGCGGACCTCGGCGTCACCTTCGGCGGCCAGGACACCCCGGGCGTGGACGTGATCCTGCCGGATCCGGCCTTCATCGAGGAACATGCCGACGACATCCTCGGCATCGTCCTGACCCACGCCCACGAGGACCACATCGGCGCCGTCGCCTGGCTCTGGCCGAGGCTTCGGGCGCCCCTCTACGCCACCCCCTTCACCGCCTTCCTCCTGCGCGAGAAGCTGCGGGAGCGGAACCTCGAGGATGAGGTCGAGCTCAACGAGGTGCCCCTCGGCGGCCGGGTGGTCCTGGGGCCCTTCGACGTCGAGATGGTCACCCTGACCCACTCCATCCCCGAGCCCAACGGCCTGGTCATCCGCACGCCCCTCGGGGTGGTGCTGCACACCGGCGACTGGAAGATCGATCCCGATCCCCTGCTGGGCGAGGTGACGGACGCCGCCGCCCTGCGCCGGCTCGGGGACGAGGGCGTCCTGGCCATGGTCTGCGACTCCACCAACGTCTTCGTGGAGGGCCGGGCGGGCTCGGAGGCTGATGTCCGCGACGAGCTGGTCCGCGTCGTCGCCGCCCAGACCGGCCGCGTCGCGGTGGCCTGCTTCGCCTCCAATGTCGCGCGCATGGAGACCGCCATCCACGCCGCCCGGGCGGCGGGGCGGAAGGTCTGCCTGGTCGGACGCTCGATGATCCGCATGGCCGCCGCGGCGCGCCATGTCGGCATGGACGTGGACTCCCAGGGCTTCATCTCCGAGGCCCAGGCCTCCCACCTGCCGCCGGACCAGGTCCTGCTGCTCTGCACCGGCAGCCAGGGCGAGCCCCGCGCCGCCCTCTCGCGCATCGCCGACGGCTCGCACCCGCACATCCGCCTGGGGGCGGGGGACAGCGTGATCTTCTCCAGCCGGGTGATCCCCGGCAACGAGATCGCCATCCGCAACATGCAGGACCGGCTGTCCGAGCGCGGCGTGCGCCTGATCACGGACCGCGAACATCCGGGCATCCACGTCTCGGGCCATCCCTGCCGGGACGAGCTGGCCGACATGTACGCCTGGGCCCGCCCCCAGGTGGCCGTGCCGACCCACGGCGAGCGCCGCCACCTGCTGGAGCACGCCGCCTTCGCCCGCGACCTGCAGGTCCCGCAGACCGTGGCCCCCCGGAACGGGGACATGGTCCGCCTGGCGCCCGGCCGCGCCGGGGTCATCGACGAGGTCCCCGCAGGGCGCATCCACCTCGACGGCGGGTTCATGTCGCCGGAGGACGGCGAGCCCCTGCGCGAACGTCGCCATGCGGCCGTCAGCGGGGTGCTGCACGTGGCCCTCGTGCTCGATGGCCGGGGCCGGATCGCCTCCGGTCCCCAGGTGCGGGCCATTGGCCTGCCCGGCGATCCGGAGCGTCCCCTGGAGGACATCCTGGACGACCTGGCCGACGCCGCCGAGGCCGCCGTGCGTCGCCTCGACGGCGACCAGCGCGAGATCGACGGCGAGGTCGAGGCGGCCATGTCGCGGGCCCTGAAGAAGGCCGCCCAGCGTGTCTGGGGTCGCCGTCCCGTCGTGCAGGCCACGCTTCTCCGGCTCTGAACCCGACCCGGCGGCTTGCCAGCCCCGCCGCTTTCGCCGACCCTTGCGACAAGAAAAGGGGGGAGGGAGCATGTCTGCCTACAGGGGCGTGCGCATCGCCGATTTCACCCAGGGCGTCGCCGGGCCCATGGCCTGCATGCTGCTGGGAGACTTCGAGGCCGAAGTGGTCAAGGTCGAGCCGCCAGGCGGAGACCGGCTCAGGGACCATCCTGGCTATCCCGCCTGGAACCGCAACAAGACGGTCGTTGCGCTGGACCTCGCCGACCCGGCGGACCTCGCCCGGGCCCGGGAACTGGCGCGCGCCGCGGACGTCGCCGTCTTCGACCACGCCCCCGGCGAACTGGAGGCCCTCGGCCTCGACGCCGCTAGCCTGCGCGACGGGGCGGATCATCTCGTCCATGTCTGGATGCCGCCCTACGGGACAAGGGGGCGCTGGAGCGGCCTGCCGGCCCGGCACAGCCTGCTGGCGGCCGTGTCGGGCATCGCCTTCCGGCAGGGCGCCTATGGCGACAGCCCGGTCCACCTGATCCTGCCCCTGGGATGGTATGGCCAGGCCGTGATGGCGGCGGGGGCCATCGGCGCCGCACTCTACGAACGCGGGGCCTCCGGGCAGGGGCAGGCGGTGACCGTCAGCGGCCTGCACGGCGTCTCGGAGGTCGGCGGCGTGGTCATGGTGCTCGACCAGCCCCGCCTGCCGCGCGGCGCCCCCCAGGGGGCCTCGCCCAGCTATCGGCTCTACCAGTGCGGCGATGGCGACTGGTTCTTCCTCGCCACCCTCTTCATGCCCTTCTACCGCAAGGCCATCGACGCCCTCGGCCTCGGCGCCCACTGGGAAGTCCTGGCCCTCAATCCCGTCCTCGCCAACGAGGTGCTCTGCGAGGTCTTCCTCACCAGGCCGCGCTCCCACTGGCTTGGGCTGCTCGCCGACGCCGGCGTGCCCTGCGCCCCGGTGGGGAACCGGACGGACTGGTTCGCGGGCGATGCGGTCCGGCATGCCGGGCTGCGCCTCGAGTTCGACGACCCGGTGCGGGGGCGGCTGGCCATGCCGGGACCGCCCGCCCGGCTCTCGGCGACCCCGGCCTCGGTCCGCAGCCTGCCCCTGGCCGGCGGGTTGCCGGCCTGGACGCCGCCGGCCCCCGCCGTTCCCGGTCCAGCATCGAGCCGGCCCCTCGAGGGCGTCCGTGTCCTCGACATGGGCTCGGTCATCGCCGGCGCCCTGGCCGGGGCGGTGCTGGCCAACCTCGGCGCCGACGTCATCAAGATCGAGTCGCCGGAAGGCGATCCCTTCCGCTCGGATGGCGGACCCTTCCTGGCCTGCAACCGCGGCAAGCGCGGCCTTGGCGTCGACCTCAAGCAGCCGGGTGCGAAGGAGATGTTCCTCGACCTGGTCCGGCAGTCCGACGTGGTGCTCGACAACTACCGGTTCGGCGTCCGCAAGCGGCTCGGGGTCGACTACGAGGCCCTGAAGGCGGTCAATCCCCGGATCATCTCCTGCTCGGTCAACGCCTACGGGGACGCCGGACCCAGGGCGCCCCTGCCGGGGTTTGATCCCCTCCTGCAGGCGGAAGGCGGGATGATGGCCGCCCAGGGCGGCGACGCCGAGCCGGTCCTGCACACCATCGCCGTCAATGACGTGGCGACGGCGGGGATCGTGGCCTTCGGGATCATCTCGGCCCTCAACGCCCGCCGGCGCACCGGCGAGGGGCAGGAGGTCATCACCAGCCTCCTGGCCCAGAGCCTGACCTTCCAGCTGGGGGAGGTGGTCAGCTATCCGGGACGCCCGCCGGCGCCCTCGGGCGGCGTCGACTGCCTGGGCCTGAGCCCCGCCCATCGCTACTACGCCTGCCGGGACGGCTGGATCGGGGTGGCGGCGGAGACGACCGCCGAGGCCTCGGCACTGCTGGAGGCGCTTGGCGTCCCCGGCGATCCCGGGGAGGCCCTCGCGGCGCCCCCCGAAGGCCCCCTCGCCGGACGCCTGGCGGAATGCCTCGCCGCGCGGGGGCGGGAGGAGGCCCTGGCCCTGCTGGGGGCCGCCGGGGTTCCCTGCGCGCCCTGCGTCCGCGGCTACGAGGCCTACGACGACGCCTGGCTGGCGGAGAACCGGGTCTTCGAGGCCTGGCGCCACGGCCGGCTGGGCGAGGCGGTCGGGGTGCGCAGCTACGCCGACTTCTCGCGGACGCCGGGGGGCTTCCGCTTCCCGGTTCCTGACGCGGGAGAGCATACCCGGGAAGTCCTCGCCGGGTTCGGGCTCCCGGCGGAGCGCATCGAAGTCCTTCTGGCCAACGGCGCGGTCTTTGAGCCCGCCGCCGCCCGCAGCCACCTGCGCGATGGCGGCGCGGCCCTCTTCACCCAGTGACCCGGGGTCATGGATGACGCCGGCGCGGCGCCGGTGTATGCCTCACGCATGATCGGAAGACTGAACCATGTGGGGGTCGCCACCCCCTCCATCGCCGAGTCCGTGAAGCTCTATCGCGACGTCCTCGGCGCCACGCAGATCTCGGCGGTCAAGGCCATGCCGGAGCAGGGCGTCAACGTCTGCTTCGTCGACCTTCCCAACAGCCAGATCGAGCTGATCGAGCCCCTGGGCGAGGCCTCGCCCCTGCACGGCTTCCTCGCGAAGAACCCGTCGGGCGGCCAGCATCATGTCTGCTTCGAGGTCGAGGACATCCTCGCCGCCCGGGACGACATGGCGGCCAAGGGCGCAACGGTCCTGAACAATGGCGTGCCGCGGATCGGCGCCCACGGCACCCCGGTGATCTTCGTCCACCCGAAGAACATGGGCGGGGTCCTGGTCGAGCTGATGGAATCGCCGAAGGGCGGCCACGCGTGAGCCCGATCACCGGCATTGCGATCTACCTGACCCTCTGGTGGACCGTGCTCTTCGCCGTCCTGCCCCTGGGCTCGAAGTCGCACGCCGAGGCGGGCATCAAGCCGCCCGGCGGCGGGGACCCGGCCTCGCCGGTCAATCCGCGCCTGAAGGAGAAGTTCCTGCTGACCACCGTCGTCTCTGCGGTGATCTTCGCGATCCTGTTCCTCCTGCTCCACTTCCAGGTCATCCCGGTCACGCCCCTCCGCCGGATCGGCTGAGGCCGCGAGACGCCCATTCACCGGGCGCCGCGCCGCAGGTTCGCCCAGCAAGCGGGCGCCCGGCTGCAAGTCCCTCGGCCGTGCGCCGGGGCCCCGCGACAGGCGTCGGCGCAGGGCGCACTGATGGACTCGCCGGCTGCGGCCGGAGCGTTCCCCGAGATGGAGAAG
This sequence comes from Phenylobacterium parvum, assembly GCA_029977805.1. Lineage (GTDB taxonomy): Bacteria > Pseudomonadota > Alphaproteobacteria > Caulobacterales > Caulobacteraceae > Phenylobacterium > Phenylobacterium parvum_A. Next base: position 15,949 of record JAPOKE010000002.1, read on the forward strand.
GCCGCCCAGCTCCCGGGCGGCCTTCTTTTCGCCGGCGAACCGGGGCATAGCGGGCGGGTCCCGACCAGTTCCGAGCCCATGTCCGACACCCTCGCCGCCGAAATGCCGGAAGTCCGCCCTGCAGGTCCCTTCAGCCGCTGGGAGCGGATGGTCGCCGGCCGCTACCTTCGTTCCCGCCGCCGCGAGGGCGGCGTCGCCCTGATCGGCGTCATCGCCTACATCGGGATCGCCCTGGCGGTGGCGGTGCTGATCATCGTCATGAGCGTCATGAACGGCTTCCGGGCCGAGCTCCTGTCGCGCATCCTGGGCTTCAACGGCCACGTCTTCGTCACTGCGGCCCCCGCCTCGGGAGTCGATCCCGCCGGCCTCGCCGGGCGCCTCTCCCGTATCCCTGGGGTGGTCCAGGCGGCGCCGGTGATCGAGGGGCAGGTCATGGCCGTGGGCGACGGGCAGGTCTCGGGCGCCATCGTCCGAGGCATCTCGCGCGCCGACCTCGCCGCCACGCGCCTGGTCTCCGACAACATCAGCCCCGGCGGGCTGGAGGGCTGGGGAGAGGGCGAGTACGGCGGCGACCGCGTCCTGGTCGGCGAGCGCCTGGCGGCCAGCCTCGGCCTGCGCCCCGGCGATCCCATCACCCTCATCTCGCCCACGGGCGCCGCGACGGCCTTCGGCGACGCCCCGCAACGCAAGACCTTCATCGTCTCGGGCGTCTTCAGCGTCGGCATGAGCGAGTACGACCAGACCTTCCTCTACATGCCGATCGCGCAGGCCGGCCTGTTCTTCGGCCGGGAGGGCGCGCCGGACTTCATCGAGCTGCGGCTGGCGAACCCGGACCGGGCCTCGGAGATCAAGGGGCAGGTCGCCGCCCTCGCCGGGCCGGCCGCCTCCGTCTCGGACTGGACCGAGCGCAACGCCGCCTTCTGGGGCGCCCTCAAGGTCGAGCGGAACGTCATGCGCCTGATCCTGATGATGCTGGTCCTGATCGCGGCGGCCAACATCATCTCCGGCCTGATCATGCTGGTGAAGAACAAGGGCCGGGACATCGCCATCCTCCGCACCATGGGGGCGGGGCAGGGGGCCATCCTGCGGATCTTCTTCATGGCCGGGGCGGCGGTGGGCGTGGCCGGGGCCCTCACCGGCCTTCTCCTGGGCGTGGTGTTCTGCACCTACATCGGCCCGATCCAGCAGGCGGTGGAGTGGGTGACCGGGGCCCGGGTCTTCGCCTCGGACGTCTATTACCTGTCGCGCATCCCGGCGCGGATCGACTGGGGCGAGGTCGGCCTGATCCTGGGCTGGTCCCTGGCGGCCTCCTTCCTGGCCACCCTGCCGCCCGCCTGGCGCGCCAGCCGCCTCGATCCGGTGGAGGCCCTCCGCTATGAGTGACGGCCCCGTCCTGTCCCTGCGCGACCTGCACCGGACCTACCGGTCCGGCGACAGGCTCCTGCACGTCCTCGATGGCGCCGAGCTGGACCTCTCGGCGGGCGAGATCGTGGGCCTGGTGGGGCCATCCGGGTCCGGCAAGTCTTCCCTCCTGCACGCCGCGGGGCTCCTGGAGCGTCCGACTTCCGGCCGGGTGCTTGTCGAGGGGAGGGACTGCACGGACCTTTCCGACGCCCTGCGGACGGCCGTCCGGCTGGCGGCGATCGGTTTCGTCTACCAGGCCCACCACCTCTCGCCCGAATTCACCGCCATCGAGAACGTCATGCTGCCCCAGCTCATGGCGGGCCGGACCCCCGCCGCCGCCCGGGAGCGCGCCGCGGCCCTCCTGGCAGAGCTCGGGCTCGCGGAACGCCAGGAGCACCAGCCGGCCCAGCTCTCCGGCGGCGAGCAGCAGAGGGTGGCCGTGGCCCGGGCCCTGGCCAACCGTCCGCGCATCCTCCTTGCCGACGAGCCCACCGGGAACCTCGACCCGGAGACCTCGGCCGCGGTCTTCGACAACCTGCGCGCCATGGTGCGGGGGCAGGGGACAGCCGCCCTGATCGCCACCCACAACCTGGAGCTCGCGGGCCGGATGGACCGGGTGCTCACCCTGCGCCAGGGCCGCATCGTCCCGGCCTGACCCCGCGTGCGTTTTTCCCCCTTGCGATGAGAACAAAACCGGAATAGGAACATTTCACGAACAAGGTGGGAGATCGAGACATGGCTCGACTTGCAAGGGAATCGCTGGCCTTTCTGTCCGTGGCCGGCTTTGTGTGGATGATGTGCCAGGTCGCAGTCCTCGCGGCCTGAGGGCCGGCGTTCCGCAGCCTGCGGAGAGGGACGGGAAGGACCAATGGCGCTCGACGACGGCTTCATCCACCTGCGCGTGCGGTCCGCCTATTCCCTCCTGGAGGGCGCGGCCAAGGCCGATGCGCTCGGGCGGATCGCGGCGGGGCAGGGCATGCCGGCCGTCGCCATCGCCGACCGGGCCAACCTCTTCGGCGCCCTCGAATTCTCCGTCACCGCCAAGGACGCCGGGATCCAGCCGATCATCGGCTGCGCCCTTCCTGTCCGTGGCATCGGCGGCAAGGCGCCCGAGCGATGGGCGCGCACTCCGACAATCGTCCTCCTGGCGCAGTCCGAGGCGGGCTACCTCAATCTTTCCGCCCTCTCGTCCATGGCCTTCCTGGAGGCGGACGGGCTTGAAGAACCCTCCGTGCCCTGGCCGGAGGTCGCCGCCCGCGCCGAGGGCCTGATCCTCCTGTCCGGGGGCGCCGACGGGCCGGTCGACCCCCTCTTCGCGGCGGGCCGGACGGCGGAGGGCGAGGCCGCACTGGCGGCCATGGCGGCGGCCTTCGGCGACAGGTTCTACATCGAGCTCCAGAGGCATGGCCTCGTCAGCCAGGCGGCGGCGGAGCCCGGCCTCGTGGCCTACGCCTACGCCCACGACCTGCCCCTGGTGGCGACCAACGACGTCTACTTCCCGACCGCCGACCTCTACGCCGCCCACGAGGCCCTGCTCTGCATCGCCGACGGCGCCTTCATCGGCCAGGAGGACCGGCGCCGCGTGACGCCGGAGCACTGGTTCAAGCCGGCCGCCGACATGCGCGCCCTGTTCGCGGACCTTCCCGAGGCCTGCGACAACACCATCGACATCGCCCGTCGCTGCGCCTTCATGGTGCGCAAGCGCGACCCCATCCTGCCCCGCTTCCCGACCTCCGAGGGACGCACCGAGGACGAGGAACTGGCCAGCCAGGCCCGGGAGGGCCTCAGGGCCCGCCTGGCGGCCAACGCGCCGGCCCATCCCGTCGAGGCCTACGAGGCGCGGCTGGAGCAGGAGATCTCGGTCATCCAGAACATGGGTTTCTCGGGCTACTTCCTGATCGTCTCCGACTTCATGAAGTGGGCCGTGTCCCAGGGGATCCCGGTGGGTCCGGGCCGGGGCTCCGGCGCCAGCTCGCTCGTCGCCTGGTCCCTCCTGATCACCGGTCTCGATCCCCTCCGCTATGGCCTGGTCTTCGAGCGCTTCCTGAACCCCGAGCGGGTCTCCATGCCCGACTTCGACATCGACTTCTGCCAGGAGCGGCGGGGGGGGGGGATCGCCTACGTCCAGCAGCGTTACGGGCGCGACCGGGTGGCCCAGATCATCACCTTCGGCACACTGCAGGCGCGGGCCGTCCTGCGCGATGTCGGCCGGGTGCTGCAGATGCCCCTCGGGCAGGTGGACCGCCTGGCCAAGATGGTCCCGGCCAACCCCGCCAACCCCGTCACCCTGGCCCGGGCCATCGAGCTGGAGCCCCGCCTGCAACAGGCGCGGGAGGAGGACGAGTCCGTCGCCCGGCTGCTCGAGATCGCCCTCCGGCTGGAGGGGCTCTACCGCAACGCCTCGACCCACGCCGCCGGGGTGGTGATCGCGGACCGGCCCCTGACCGAGCTTTCGCCCCTTTATCGCGACCCGCGGTCCGAGCTCCCGGCCACCCAGTTCAACATGAAGTGGGTCGAGAGCGCGGGCCTGGTGAAGTTCGACTTCCTTGGCCTGAAGACCCTGACGGTCATCGACCGGGCCATGAAGCACCTGGCGCGGCGCGGGGCGGACTTCCCCCTCGAGGGCCTGGCCCTCGACGATGCGGCGACCTACGAGCTGATGGCCTCGGGCCAGACGGTGGGGGTCTTCCAGCTGGAAGGCCAGGGGATGCGCGACACCCTTCGCCAGCTGCGTCCGGGCTCGATCGAGGAGGTCACCGCGCTGATCTCGCTCTACCGGCCTGGCCCAATGGACTCGATCCCGGCCTATGTCGACACCAAGGCCGGCCGGAAGCCCCTGAACGTCTACCACCCCCTTCTTGAGCCGGTCCTGACCGAGACCTACGGGGTCATCGTCTACCAGGAGCAGGTGATGAACATCGCCCGCATCATGGCGGGCTATTCGCTGGGCGAGGCCGACCTTCTCCGGCGGGCCATGGGCAAGAAGAAGAAGGAGGAGATGGACCAGCAGAGGGCCCGCTTCCTCTCCGGCGCCGCCGAGCGCGGGGTGGATCCCGAGCTGGCCGACACCCTCTTCGAGCTGATGGCCAAGTTCTCGGGCTATGGCTTCAACAAGGGCCACGCCGCCCCCTACGCCCTGATCGGCTACCAGACCGCCTGGCTGAAGGCCAACGCCCCGGTCGAGTTCTTCGCCGCCTCCATGAGCCTGGACATCTCGAACACCGACAAGCTGGCCGTCTTCTACCAGGACGCCCGCCGCTTCGGGGTGACGGTCCGGCCGCCGGACGTGAACCGCTCGGGCGCGGACTTCGAGGTGGGCGACGGCGAGGTGCTCTACGCCCTGGGCGGCATCCGCAATGTCGGCCTCCAGGCAATGGAGCACCTGGTCGAGGTCCGCTCGGCCGGCGGGCCCTTCCGGGACATCTTCGACTTCGTCGAGCGGGTCGATCCGCGCCAGGTCAACCGGCGCACCCTGGAGACCCTCGCCCGGGCCGGCGCCTTCGACAGCCTGGGCTGCGACCGGGCCCAGCTGGTCGAGGCCTCCGAGATGCTGGCCGGCTACGGCCACAGCGTCGCCGAGGAGCGGGCCTCTTCGCAGGGCTCCCTGTTCGGCGGCGACCAGGTGGAGGCCCAGAGGCCCCGCCTGCCCAGGTGCGAATCCTGGTCCCCGACCCGCCGGCTCGACGAGGAGCTGGCGGCCGTGGGCTTCTATCTCTCGGGCCATCCCCTCGAGGACCTCCTGCCGGCCCTGCGCCGGCGGCGGACCGACCTCCTGACCGAGGTCATTCCCAAGGCCGAGGCGGGCGCCGAGGCCTTCCGCATGGCCGGCGTGGTGCGGCGTCGCCAGGAGCGGGCCTCCCAGGCCAGCGGCGACAAGTTCGCCTTCGTGACCCTGTCCGATCCCTCGGGCGAGTATGAGGTCCTGTTCCCGCCGGAGTCCCTGCGCCGCTGCCGCGACCTGCTCGAGCCCGGCCGGGCCATCTCCCTGAAGGTCCGGGCCAAGGCCCGGGACGGCGAGGTCCGCTTCTTCGGCGATGACGCCGAACCCGTGGAGACCGCGATCGAGAACGCCGTGGCCGGCCTGCGCGTCCACGTCTCGCCCCGCAGCCTCGCCATCGAGGCCCTCAAGGCCCGCCTCACCGCCGCGCCGCAGGGACGGGGCGGGGAGGTGGTCCTGGTCGCCCCGGTCGAGGGCGGGCGGGAGATCGAGGTCCGGCTTCCCGGCCGCTTCGACCTGGGCCCCGCCGTGCGCGGCGCCCTGAAGACGGCGCCCGGCGTGGTGTTCGTCGAGGACGTCTAGGCAAGGCTCCTCTCCCGCCGGAGGGCGGGCGGGACTTGCCTTTTCGCCCGTCACGGCCTAAAGCCCGCGCCATTCCACACGCAGGTGTTCGGTGGAGCCGGGGAGACATCCCGGCGGCGCCGTTCCGGTCCCCCGTCCGGGGGGTTTGCCTGCGGAGGTCAACCGGAAGAAGAGGACACTACGCCATGGCGCTTCCCGATTTCTCCATGCGTCAGCTGCTTGAGGCCGGCGCCCACTTCGGTCACCAGACGCACCGCTGGAACCCGAAGATGGACCGCTACATCTTCGGCAGCCGCTCGAACATCCACATCATCGACCTGTCGCAGTCGATCCCCCTGCTGCACCAGGCCCTGGTCAAGGTGCGCGAGGTCGCCGCCGGCGGCGGTCGCGTGCTCTTCGTGGGCACCAAGCGCCAGGCCTCCGACCCGATCGCCCAGGCCGCCCGCCGCTGCGCCCAGTACTACGTCAACCACCGCTGGCTCGGCGGCACCCTGACCAACTGGCGCACCGTCTCCGGCTCCATCAACCGCCTGCGTGAACTCGAGGGCGTTCTGGAAGGCGGCGAGGGCAACCGCACCAAGAAGGAGCTGCTGCAGCTCACCCGCGAGCGCGACAAGCTTGAGCTGTCCCTCGGCGGCATCAAGGACATGGGCGGCATCCCCGACCTGATGTTCGTGATCGACACCAACAAGGAGGCCATCGCCATCCAGGAAGCCCGCAAGCTGGGCATCCCGGTGGTCGCCATCCTCGACACCAACTGCGATCCCGACGGCATCACCTACCCGATCCCGGGCAATGACGACGCCGCCCGCGCCATCCAGCTCTACTGCGACCTGATGGCCGATGCGGTCCTCGACGGCCTCGCCGCCGGCGCCGCCGCCTCGGGCGTCGACCTCGGCGCCTCCGCCGAGCCGGTCGAACCCGTGGTCGCCGCCGAGGCCGCCGCGGAAGCTGCCGCCGAAGCCTGATCCGACCTGAATTGCGCCCGTCCCCCCGGGGCGGGCGCCACCCCTGACCGAAGGAGCTCCCGATGGCGGAGATCACTGCTGCCCTTGTGAAGGAACTGCGCGAGAAGTCCGGCGCGGGCATGATGGACTGCAAGAAGGCCCTGCAGGAGAACGAAGGCGACATCGACCTCGCCATCGACTGGCTGCGGACCAAGGGCCTGTCCAAGGCGGCCAAGAAGTCCGACCGGGCGGCCGCCGAGGGCCTGGTGGGCGCGGCTGTCCGCAAGGACGGCGCGGGCATGACCGGCGTCGTCGTCGAGCTGAACGCCGAGACCGACTTCGTGGCCCGGAACGAGCTGTTCCAGAAGGCCGCCAAGGAGATCGCCGGCATCGCCCTGGACCAGGACGGCGTCGAGGCCGTGGCCGCGGCGAAGACCGCCGGCGGCGAGACCGTCGCCGACATGGTCACCAACCTGATCGCCACCATCGGCGAGAACATGAACCTGCGCCGGGCGCACCGCTTCGTGGTGCCGGAAGGCGCCGTGGCCTCCTATGTCCACTCCGCCATCGTGCCGGACCTCGGCAAGATCGGCGTGCTCGTGGCCGTCGAGGGCAAGGGCGACCAGGCCAAGCTGGCGGAGATGGGCCGGAAGATCGCCATGCACGTGGCGGCCACCAACCCGCTCTCCCTGTCGACCGACGACCTGGACCCGGCCGCCGTCGAGCGCGAGAAGGCCATCTTCACCGAGCAGGCCCTCGCCTCCGGCAAGCCGGCCGGCGTGGTCGAGAAGATGGTCGAGGGCCGGATCCGCAAGTTCTTCGAGGAAGTGGTCCTGCTGAAGCAGGCCTTCGTCATGAACCCGGACCAGACCATCGAGCAGCTGGTGGCCGAGACGGCCAAGGAGACCGGTTCCCCCGTCGCGGTGAAGGGCTTCGTGCGCTTCGCCCTGGGCGAGGGCGTCGAGAAGAAGGTGGACGACTTCGCCGCCGAGGTCGCCTCCATGACCGGCCAGGGCTGATCCAGCCTTCCACCGCCTGTCTTTCGGGGGCGTGGTGCGTTCAACGCGCGCCACGCCCTCGTTTTATGTAAACTCGCCCGAGATTCCCCGCCCACCCAGGACGGGCCCAGCCTGACGGATTGGCCCATGAGCGCGCCCAAGCCCCGCTTCCGGAAGATCCTCCTGAAGATGTCCGGAGAGGTGCTGATGGGGGACTCCCTCTTCGGCATCGACACCGCGACCCTCGACAGGGTGGCGGCCGACATCAAGGAGGTGGTCGACGCCGGCGTTGAGCTCTGCCTCGTCGTCGGCGGGGGCAACATCTTCCGGGGCGTGTCGCTTGCCGGCCGCGGCATGGAGCGCGCCAGCGCCGACTACATGGGCATGCTGGCCACGGTGATGAACGCCCTCGCCCTCCAGGGCGCCCTCGAGAAGGCCGGCGTCGACACCCGGGTGCAGTCGGCCATTCCCATGGACGCGGTCTGCGAGCCCTACATCCGCCGCCGGGCCCTCCGGCACCTGGAGAAGGGCAGGGTGGTGATCTTCGCCGCCGGCCTCGGCGCCCCCTTCTTCACCACCGACACGCCCGCCGCCCTGCGGTCCGCCGAAATGGGCTGCGACGCCCTGTTCAAGGGAACCAGCGTCGACGGGGTCTACACCGCCGACCCCAAGAAGGACCCTGCCGCCCGGCGCTATGAATCCCTGAGCTACCACGACGTGCTGGCCCAGGACCTGAAGGTCATGGACGCCTCGGCCATCGCCCTGATGCGCGACAACCAGATCCCCATCGTGGTCTTCTCGATCCGCGAGCCGGGCAACTTCATGAAGGTCCTCACCGGCCAGGGCGTCTTCACCACCATCAACTGACCGCAGAACGGGAACCCGTCATGCCTGCCGAAAAGCCCCAACTGTCCCGCTACCGCGACCGCATGGACAAGGCGGTCTCCGCCCTGAAGGAGGAATTCGCCAGCCTGCGCACCGGCCGGGCCTCTGCCAACCTCCTGGACCAGATCATGGTGGAGGCCTATGGCGCGACCACCCCGATCAACCAGGTCGCGGCCATCACCGTGCCGGAGCCGCGCTCGATCAGCGTCAGCGTCTGGGACCGCGGCGTCGTGGTCTCGGTGGAGAAGGCCATCCGCGCCTCCGGCCTCGGCCTGAACCCTGTGGTCGAGGGCCAGACCCTGCGGATCCCGATCCCGCCCCTCACCGAGGAACGCCGCCGGGACCTGGCCAAGATCGCCGCCAAGTACGCCGAGCAGCAGCGCATTGCGATCCGCAACGTCCGCCGCGAGGCCAATGACGACCTGAAGAAGGCCGAGAAGGATTCGGTCATCAGCCAGGACGAGCAGAAGCGCATGGAATCCGAGGTCCAGAAGATGACCGACGAGGCCGTGAAGAGGGTCGACGAAGCCTTGAAAACCAAGGAACAAGAGATCATGCAGGTCTAGGCCGGGGGCGGTCGGAGGCGACATGGCCGCGAGGTCGAGGACATCCCGAGAGCGATCGGAGCCGGCGCCCGGACCGGGCGGCCCGCAGGCGCCCCTGCATGTCGCGATCGTCATGGATGGCAATGGCCGCTGGGCCCAGAAGCGCGGCCTGCCGCGCACCCTCGGGCACCGGGCCGGCGTCGAGGCCCTCAAGCGGACGGTCGCCGCCGCCCCGGGCCTGGGCGTCCGCTGGCTCACCGTCTTCGGCTTCTCCACGGAGAACTGGAGCCGGCCGGCCGCCGAGGTCAGCGAGCTGATGGCCCTGCCGAAGCGCTATTTCGACGCCGACCTCAAGCGGCTTGAACGCGAAGGGGTGCGGGTCCGCGCCCTCGGCCGGCGCCAGGGCCTTGCGCCGGACGTCGTCGCACTGCTCGACGAGGCCGAGCGGCGCACGGCGGGGAACGACCGGTTCTTCCTCCAGGTCGCCTTCAACTATGGCGGGCAGGCCGACATCGCCGACGCCGCCCGGCGGCTTGCCGAGGCCGCCGCCGAGGGGCGGCTGGACCCGGCCTCGATCGACGAGAAGGTCTTCGCCGGCGGCCTGTCCACGGCGGGTCTTCCGCCCGCCGACCTGATCGTCCGGCCCTCGGGCGAGCAGCGGCTCTCCAACTTCCTGCTCTGGGAAGCGGCCTACGCCGAACTGGTCTTCCAGGACGTCCTCTGGCCCGACTACGACGAGGCCAGCCTCGCCGCCGCCATCGCCGCCTTCCGCGCCCGTGACCGCCGCTTCGGTGGAGCCGTCTCTGATGACGTCCTTGTCGCCGGCTAGGGCGTTCGACTGGAACAATCTCGGCGTCCGGGCGGCGTCCGCGGCGGTGCTCCTGCCCGCCGCCCTTGCGGCCGTCTGGTTCGAGATGGGCCCGGGCCAGCCGGCCTGGCCCTTCCTGCTGATGGTGGTCGCCGCCGTCTCCATGCTGTGCGTCGAGTGGGGCGGGATGACCGCGCCCTCCGCCAAGGCCCGGGTCTCCACGGCCGTCTGCGCCGCTGTCCTGACCGCGGTCTTCTTCGCCCAGAGGGACAGCATGTTCATCGCCTGGGGCGTCCTGGCGGTCGGCGGCGCCCTGGCGGCGGTGGTGGCGCGGGGCGTCTCCGAGCGTCCCGGCAACGCCGCCCTGGGGGTGTTCTACATCGGCGCGGCGGCTGTCTGCTTCATCTGGCTCAGGTCCATGCCCCAGGGGCGCTGGTGGATCTTCATGACCTTCGCCGTCGCCTGGGCGGCGGACATCGCCGCCTACGCCGTGGGCAACATGGTCGGCGGCCCCAAGCTCTGGCCCCGCTTCTCGCCCAACAAGACCTGGTCGGGCTTCCTCGGCGGCCTCGCCGCCGCAGCCCTCGCCGCAGTGGCCCTGGCGGCCCTGCCGGTCTTCAGCCTCAACCCCTGGGCCGCAGCGGTCGCGGGTCTCTGCGGCGGCCTGGCCGGCATGGCCGGCGACCTCTGGGAATCCATGCTGAAGCGCCGCTTCGGGGTGAAGGATTCCGGCGACCTCATCCCGGGCCACGGCGGCCTGCTCGACCGGGTGGACGGCCTGATGTTCGTGGTCGTGATCCTGTCGGTCTTCCGGCTGGTGAACCACCTGGGATGGGGCCATTGAGCCTGTCCCGGACGGTCTCCATCCTCGGATCCACGGGCTCGGTCGGTGTGTCCACCCTGGACCTACTGTCCGTCGCCGGGCCGGCTGTTCAGATCCGGGCCCTGACGGGAGGGCGCAACGCCGCCCTGCTGGCCGAGCAGGCCCTGGCCTGGCGGCCGCAGGTCGCCGTGATCGCCGACCCGGCCGCGGCCCCCGAACTCCGTGACCGCCTTTCGGGGACCGGGATCGCCGTGGAGGCGGGGGAGGCCGCGGTCGCCGCCGCCGCCGCCATGCCGGCCGACTGGGTCATGTCCGCCATCGTCGGCTTTGCCGGGCTCGCTCCGACCCTGGCGGCCGTCGACGCCGGCGCCGTGGTGGCCCTGGCCAACAAGGAAAGCCTGGTCTGCGCCGGGCCGGCCCTGCTGCGCCGGGCGCGGATGTCCGGGGGCGCGGTCATCCCGGTCGATTCCGAGCATTCGGCCATCTTCCAGGCCCTCGACCCGCAGCACGCCGCGAGCGTGGCGCGGCTTGTCCTGACGGCCTCGGGCGGCCCGTTCCGCACCTGGTCCGCCGAGCGCATGGCCGCGGCGACGCCGGAGGAGGCCGTCGCCCATCCCAACTGGGACATGGGGCGGAAGATCTCCGTGGATTCCGCCACCATGATGAACAAGGGCCTTGAGATGATCGAGGCGGCCTTCCTCTTCGGCGTGGAGGCCGACCGGATCGAGGTGGTGGTGCACCCGGAATCGATCCTCCACAGCCTGGTCGAGTACGCCGACGGCTCCAGCCTCGCCCAGCTCGGCCCGCCCGACATGCGCACCCCGATCGCCGTCGCCTTCGCCTGGCCGGACCGGATCGCCTGGCCGGCGCCGCGCCTCGACCTCGGCCAGCTGGGGCGACTGACCTTCGAGCCGCCGGACCCGGCCCGTTTCCCGGCGCTGGGCCTCGCCCGCCAGGCCCTGCGCGCCGGCGGCCCGGCGCCTGGACTCCTCAACGCCGCCAACGAGGTCGCCGTCGAGGCCTTCCTTGACCGGCGTATCGGCTATCTCGATATTGCCGCAATCGTGTCGGAAACCCTGGATAAGGCAGGCTCTGAGCAGCTGGGAGACGACATGCCGGACCACAATTCGCCTGACGACATCCTCGAGCAGGCCCGCCGGGTCGACCGCGCGGGCCGCCGGCTCGCCGCCGTCGCCGTCGAGGCCCGTCGCGCCCGGGGAGCCGCCTGAACATGGGTGTGATCCTCGACCTCGCCTGGCACCTCGCGCCCTTCATCCTCGTCCTGTCCCTCGTGGTGACCATCCATGAGCTGGGGCACTTCCTCGCCGCACGAAGCTGCGGGGTCGCGGTGGAGCGATTCTCGATCGGCTTCGGGCGCGCCATCTTCTCGCGGCGCGACCGCTCGGGCGTGGAATGGCGGATCGGATGGATCCCGCTGGGCGGCTACGTCATGTTCGCCGGCGACCACAACGCCGCCAGCGTGCCGGACGCCGCCGGGCTCCAGGCCATGAAGGCCGAGATCCTCGCCCGCAGCGGTCCCGAGGCCCTGGCCCGGAACTATCATTTCAAGCCGGTCTGGCAGCGGGCCTTCGTCACGATCGCCGGGCCGGCCGCCAACTTCCTGCTCGCCATCGTCCTCTTCGCCGCCCTCTTCATGACCTTTGGCGAGCGCACCCTCGCGCCCCGAATCGGGGCGGTGGAGCCGGGCAGCGTCGCGGAGGCGGCGGGCTTCCAGAAGGGCGACCGCGTGGTCCAGGCCGCCGGGCGGAGCATCGGCTCCTTCCAGGACCTGATCGAGGTCATCCAGGTCCGGGGCGGCGCGCCCACGGACTTTGTCCTCGAGCGCAATGGCGCGACCGTCCGCCTCACGGCGACGCCGGAGTGGCGGCGGATGGAGGGACAGCCCGGCGCCCCGCGCGTCGGCCGGCTCGGCCTTGGCCCCACGGGCGAGGTCATCCGGCAGGCCTATGGTCCCCTCGAGGCGGTCGCCAAGGGCGTCGACCGGACCTGGCGGGTCCTGGCGACCAGCGTCTACGCCATGGGCCGCATGGTCACCGGCCAGATGTCCGCCGAACAGCTCAACGGCCCCCTCGGCATCGCCCAGATGTCGGGCCAGATCGCCAAGGCGGGCGCCGAGGCCGCCCCGGATCTCGGGCGCAAGGTGCTCTACGCCGGCGCCAACCTCGTCGCCCTGGCGGCGGTCCTGTCGGTGGGCGTCGGATTCATGAATCTCCTGCCCATCCCCGTCCTCGACGGGGGGCACCTCGTGTTCTACGCCTACGAGGCCGTGGCCCGAAGGCCGCTGGCCGCCAATGTCCAGGCCTTTGGATACCGGGTGGGCCTTGCGCTGGTGCTGGCTTTGATGTTGTTCGCCACCTGGAATGACCTGCAGCGACTGCAGGTGTTCCAGTTCTTCGGCGGATTGTTCTCCTGATCCCGCGCTTTTCTCCGGTGATGGCCCAGACCATGCAAACTCGACGCGCCCGCAGCGCCGCCCTCGTTTCCGGACTGGCCATCCTGATGGCCGGAGGCGCGACCCTGGCGCCCCTGCCGGCCCTCGCCCAGGCGGCGGGTCCCCAGCAGGGGACGGTCCAGCGCATCATCGTGTCCGGCAATGAGCGGATCGAGCAGTCCACCATCCTGTCCTACCTGCCCATCGGCGTCGGCGACACGGTGGACCCTGCGCGGATCGACCTGGCCCTGAAGGCCCTGTTCCGGACGGACCTCTTCTCCGACGTGAAGGTCGGGCTTTCCGGGGGCGACCTGACCATCCAGGTGGTGGAGAACCCGATCATCAACCGGGTGGTTTTCGAGGGGAACTCGGGCCTCAAGGAAGACAAGCTGCGGGACGAGATCACGGTCCGGCCCCGCGGCATCTTCACCCGCGCCAAGGTCCAGTCGGACATCCAGCGGATCATCGAGCTCTACCGCCGTTCAGGCCGCATCTCGGCCACGGTGACCCCGAAGATCGTCGAGCTTCCCCAGAAGCGCGTCGACCTGATCTTCGAGATCGACGAGGGCCAGAAGAGCGGCGTCCTCGGTGTGAACTTCCTGGGCAATGTCGAGTTCTCGGACAATGACCTGCGCGACGTGGTCGTGACCGAGGAGTCGGCCTGGTACCGCTTCTTCTCCAGCAACGCCAACTACGACCCGGACCGGCTGGAGTACGACAAGGAGCAGCTGCGCAAGCACTACCGGAACCGCGGCTTCTATGATTTCCGCGTCATTTCCGCGATCGCCGAGCTGTCTCCGGCGCGCAATGGCTTCGCCGTGACCTACACCCTCGAGGAGGGGCCCGAGTACAAGTTCGGCAAGATCTCCGTCGAGACCGAGCTCAAGAAGCTCGACACCGCCGTCCTGACCCAGCTCGTGCCCATCCGCAGCGGCGACCTCTACGAGGACGAGCGCATCGAGTCCGCCACGGACGCCCTGACCTTCGCCGCCGGTGCGGCGGGCTTCGCGGCCGTTGACGTGCGCCCCCGCTATGTCGCCGACCCGAAGACACGGACGGTGGACGTCGTGTTCCAGGTCAACGAGGGGCCGCGGGTCTACGTCAACCGCATCGACATCGTCGGCAACACCCAGACCCTGGACCCGGTCATCCGCCGCGAGCTCAACCTCGTCGAGGGCGACGCCTACAACAGGGCCCTGGTCGACCGCTCCAAGAACAACCTCAAGGCCCTGGGTTTCTTCAAGGACGTCACCATCGAGGAGACGCCCACCGCCAGTCCTGACCGCACCGACCTCCTGGTCAAGGTCGAGGAGCAGCCGACGGGCGAGCTGACCTTCAGCGCCGGCTATTCTTCCGTCGACCAGCTGATGATCGACCTCGGCATCACCCAGAGGAACTTCCGGGGCCGGGGCCAGGACGCCCGGGCGCGGGTCTCCTGGGGCTCCTACCGCAAGCAGCTGGACTTCTCGTTCACCGAGCCGCGGTTCCTGGACCGCAACCTCCGGGCGGGCGTGGACCTCTACTACTTCGTCTACGACCTGTCGGACTACTCGTCCTACAAGACCACCTCGCTCGGCACCAATGTCCGCATCGGCTTCCCGCTGACGGCCAACGCCTTCATGACCATGCGCTACGTCCTCCGCGAGGATGACGTCCAGGTGCCGGACTATTACTGCGACCCCTCCCAGCAGCAGGTCTCCCAGACCCTCTGCGACCAGCGCGGCCGCTACACCACCTCTCTCCTCGGCTACCAGGTCACCCTGGACCACCGGAACGACCCGGTGCGCCCGACCCGGGGCTACTATGTCAGCGCAGCCCAGGACTTCGCCGGTCTGGGCGGGGACGTGAAGTATCTGCGCTCCGAGCTCGAGGGCGGCTGGTACCACGGCTTCAACAAGGACTTCGTCCTCAGCCTGTCCGGCAGCGCCGGCTACATCACCGGCTGGGGCGACGACGTGGTCCGGATCAATGACCGCTTCTACAAGGGCGGCAACAGCTTCCGGGGCTTCCGCGTCGCAGGCATCGGTCCGCGGGACACCAGCTACGGCCGGTCCGACGCCCTCGGCGGCCAGGCCTTCGCCATCGGGTCCGCGGAGCTCACCGTCCCGACCTTCATCCCGCAGCAGTATGGCATCCGCGCCTCCCTGTTCACGGACGTCGGCACCCTGGGCATCCTCGACGACTCCATGAAGGTCGGGACCGACGGCCTGCCGATCCCCGGCATCTATGACGACCTGTCGCTCCGCGCCTCCGCGGGTCTGTCGGTGTTCTGGCGCTCACCCATGGGACCCATCCGCTTCGACTTCAGCCACATCCTCCAGCGCGAGGACTACGACCGGGTCGAGACCTTCCGCTTCTCGCAAACCACAAAGTTCTGAGATCAAGCACATGAAAAAGACCGCTCTCCTCGCCGCCTCTGCGGCCGTCCTGCTGGCTTCCGCCCCGGTCCAGGCCCAGACGCCTCCGGCGCCGCCGCCGGTGAACCATGGCCCGGCCCTGACCGGCGTCTGCATCCTTTCGCTCGACGGCGCCATCGGGTCCTCGACGGTCGGCAAGTATGTCCAGACCCGCCTCCAGCAGATCACCCAGCAGGTGCAGACCGAGCTGACCGCCGAGCAGAACACCCTGCAGAACGAGGCCAAGGCCCTGGACGCCCAGAAGGCGACCCTGGACCAGGGGGCCTTCGACCAGAAGAACGCCAGCCTCCAGGTCCGTGCGGCCGCCCTCCAGCGCAAGGCCCAGCTGCGCGAGCGCGAGCTCCAGGCGACCCAGCAGAAGGCCCTGGCCCGCGTCGGCCAGGAGCTGGAGCCGGTGATCCGCGGCGCCTACCAGCAGTCCAAGTGCAGCCTGCTGCTGCAGCGCGACTCCGTGATCCTCGCCAACCCGGCCATGGACATCACCCCGTCCGTGATCACCGGCCTCAACGCCAAGATCACCCAGTTCGCCTTCGACCGTGAGCGCCTCGACCAGGCGGCCGCGCCGGCGGCGCCCGCCCAGCCCGCGAAGAAGCCCTGAGGACGGGCGTCCCGGGGCCAGTCGAAGAAGGATGATCCCCATGCCGGATCCCCGCTTCTTTGAGTCGACGGGCCCCCTTGGCCTCGAGGCGATCCGCCGGCTGACCGGGGCGACCTGCCCGGACGGCGCCGGCGAGATCGTGGTCGACCGGGTGGCCATCGCCTCCCGGGGCGGGCCGGGCGCCGTGGCCTTCGTCACCTCCAGGGCCTTCCTGGAGGACCTCCGGGCGGCGCCGCCCAGCGCCTGCTTCGTGACGGAGGACCTGGCCGGCGACCTGCCGGAAGGCTGCCTTGCCCTGGTTCACCGCAACCCCCACGGCGCCTACGCCCTCCTGGCCGCCGCCCTGCATGCGCCGCGGAGTCATGTGGGGGCCGCCGCCATCTCACCCGAGGCGCGTCTCGAGCCGGGGGTCCGGCTGGGTCCCGGCGTCGTGGTGGGGCAGGGGGCGGCCATCGGCTCGGGCACGGTGATCGGCCCGAACACGGTGATCGGCCCGGGCGTGGCCATTGGCCGGAACTGCCAGGTCGGGTCCAACGTCACCCTGGGCTTCGCCCTTGTCGGCGACCGGGTGAAGATCCTGTCGGGATCGGTGATCGGCGAGCCGGGCTTCGGCGCGACCGCCGGCGCCGGCGGCCTGATCGACATTCCCCAGCTGGGCCGGGTGATCCTGCAGGACGGCGTCACCATCGGGGCCTGCACCACCATCGACCGCGGCGCCTATGACGACACGGTCATCGGCGAGAACACCAAGATCGATAACCTGGTGCAGATCGCCCACAATGTCCGGATCGGGCGCAACTGCGTCCTGGCCGGGCAGGCGGGGATCTCGGGAAGCGTCACCATCGGCGATGGCTGCCAGTTCGGCGGGCGCGCCGGCGTGGCCGACCACATCACCATCGGCGACGGGGCGCGTATCGGCGCCTCGGGCGGCGTCCTGAAGAACGTGCCGGCCGGCGAGACCTGGAGCGGTTTCCCCGCCCAGCCCGTCCAGCGCTGGCTGCGCGAGGTGGCCTGGGTCTCCCGCTCGGCCGGCCGTCGCCGCAGGGGAGGGGACTGATGACCGAAGCGACCACAGCCATCGAGATCGGCGAGATCCTCGCCCGCATCCCGCACCGCTACCCCTTCCTGCTGGTCGACCGGGCCGAGGACTACGTGCCGGGCGAGTCCATCACCGGGATCAAGGCGGTCAGCATCAACGAGTCCTTCTTCCAGGGCCATTTCCCGGACTATCCGGTGATGCCGGGCGTCCTGATCGTCGAGGCCATGGCCCAGACCGGCGCCGTCCTGATGTCCAAGACCCTGGATGTCGACCCGCGCGGTAAGACCATCCTCTTCGCCTCGGTGGACAACTGCCGGTTCCGGCATCCCGTCCGGCCGGGCGATCTCCTGAAACTCAACGTGCGGGTCGCCAGGGCCCGGGGCGGGCTCTTCAAGTTCGAGGGGCGCGCCATGGTGGGCGACAAGGTCGCCGCCGAGGCGGAGTTCGCCGCCATGCTGGTGGAGACCCCGCAATGACCGTCGACATCCATCCCACCGCCATCGTGGCCCCGGGCGCCCAGCTCGACGAGGGCGTCAGCGTCGGGCCCTACAGCCTGATCGGCGAGCACGCCCGGATCGGCGCCCGGACCCGGATCCTCGCCCATGTGGTGATCGAGAACCGGACCACGATCGGCGCCGACTGCCTGGTCCGCAACTTCTCCAACCTGGGCGGCCCGCCGCACCACACCGGCTACCGGGGCGAACCCACCGAACTGGTGATCGGCGAGCGCAACCAGATCTGGGAACACGTGACCATGCACATCGGCACCGCCAATGGCGGCGGCGTGACGCGGGTCGGCAATGACGGCATGTTCATGGCCACCAGCCATGTGGGCCACGACTGCACGGTGGGCGACAACGTGATCCTCGCCCATTCGGCGACCCTCGGCGGTCATGTGGAGATCGGCGACCATGTCATGGTCTCGGGTCTCGCCGCCGTGCACCAGCACTGCCGGGTCGGCCGCTTCGCCTTCATCGGCGGCCTGGCGGCGGTGACCAAGGACGTCATCCCCTATGGCCTGGTCTGGGGCAACCACGCCCACCTCGAGGGGCTGAACCTGGTCGGCCTCAAGCGCCGGGACTTCAGCCGCGAGACCATCAGCCACCTGCGCGCCGCCTATCGCCTGCTCTTCGCCCGCGAGGGCAGCTTCCAGGAGCGGATCGACGACACCCTGGCCCTCTATGGCCACAGCGCCCCCGTCCTCGAGGTGATCGACTTCATCCGCGCCGACGAGGCCAATCGTCCGATCTGCCTCCCCGCCCGGGAGGACTGACCGCCATGCCGGGGCGGCTCGGCCTGATCGCCGGCGGGGGCGACCTTCCCCTCCAGATCGCCCGGCACTGCCAGGAGACCGGCAGGCCCCTGTTCGTGGTCCGCCTGCGCGGATTCGCCGATCCGTCCATGGAGGCCTTTCCCGGCGAGGTCGTCGGGCTGGCCGAGGTGGGGCGCTGCATCCGGGTCCTCAAGGCCGCGGGCTGCGAGGCGGTCTGCCTGGCGGGCAATGTCGCCCGTCCCGACTTCGCCGCCCTCAAGCCGGACTTCCGCGGCATGGCCATGCTGCCCCGCCTGGTGCTGGAGGCGCGCAAGGGTGACGACGCCCTGCTGCGCGCCGTCCTGGACGAGTTCCGCAAGGAAGGCTTCGCCATTGAGGGCGCCCATGAGGCGCGCAGCGACCTCGTCCTGGGGGCGGGGCCCCTGGGTCGTCACGCGCCCTCCGCCGACCAACTGGCGGACGTGCGCCGCGCCCTCGAAATCGCCCGCCGGATCGGCGAACTGGACATCGGCCAGGGCGCTGTGGTCTGCGACGGTCTCGTCCTGGCCGTCGAGGCCCAGGAGGGCACGGACGCCATGCTCCGGCGCGTGGCGGATGAGGTGGCGCCCGCCCTCCGGGGCGAGCCTGGACGACGTCGCGGCGTCCTGGCCAAGGCGCCCAAGCCCATCCAGGAGACGCGGGTCGACCTGCCGACCCTTGGTCCCGCCACTGTTCGCGGCGCCGCGCAGGCGGGCCTGGCGGGCATCGCCGGAGAGGCGGGCCGGACGTTGGTGCTCGAGCGCGAGGCGGTGATCGCCCTGGCGGACGAACTTGGCCTCTTCGTTGTCGGGGTCGGGCCGTCGTGACCGATCGGGCGCCTGTCATCATGTTGGTCGCGGGCGAGCCGTCGGGCGACGACCGCGGCGCCGGCCTCGCCTTGGCTCTCAGGTCGCGCCTGGGGCAGGACCTTCGACTCATCGGCGTCGGCGGCCCCCGCATGGCCGAGGCGGGCGTCAGCAGTCTCTTCGACATGTCCGAGATCTCGGTCTTCGGCCTGTTGGAGGGCCTCCTGGCCATCCCGCGCGTGCGGCGCAGGGCCGAGGAGACGGCGAAGGCCGTGGTCCGGGAAGGCGCCGACCTCGTGGTCCTGATCGACTCCTGGGGCTTCAGCTGGCTGGCGGCCCGGGCCATTCGCCGCCTCGCCCCGCAGGTCCGCCTCGTGAAGTACGTCGCCCCCCAGGTCTGGGCCACCCGGCCGGGCCGGGCCCGGGCGCTTGCGGGTCTTGTCGACCATCTCCTGGTCATCAACAGCTTCGAGCCGCCCTATTTCGAGGAATGGGGCCTGCCGACCACCTTCGTGGGCAACCCGGCCCTGCACCTGGATTTCTCGGCCTGTGACCCCGCCGCCTTCCGCGCGCGGCATGGGATCGCGCCGCAGGCGCCGGTGCTGCTGGTCCTTCCCGGAAGCCGGCCGGGGGAGGTCGACCGCCTCCTGCCGCCCTTCGAGGACGCCATCCGGCGCCTCAAGGCGGACCATCCGGGCCTGCAGGTCGTCCTGCCCCTGGCGGACGCCGTGGCGGCGCGCGTGAAGGCGGCCGTGGCTGGCTGGCCCTTCCGGGTTCATGTGGTCGAGGGCGAAGCGGAGAAGCTGGAGGCGATGAAGGCCTCGGACCTCGCCCTGGCCTGCTCCGGAACCGTTACCCTTGAGGTCGCGCAGGCCGGGGTTCCCATGGTCGTGGTCTATCGGCTGGGCGCGGTGACCCACTTCCTCGCCAGCCTGATCATCCGCACGAAGTGGGTGGTGCTGTTCAACATCGCGGCGCGGGACTTCGTCGCTCCGGAATTGATCCAGGGCGACTGCACCGGGCCGCGCCTCGCCGCCGAGCTCGACCGCCGCCTGCGCGATCCCGACCTGCGCCGCGCCCAGGTCGCGGCCCAGGACGCGGCCCTCGACAAAATGGGACGCGGCGGCCCCGATCCCTCGGAGACCGCCGCGCGGGTCGTTTCAGAAGTGCTGTCGGGGGATCAGCCGCGCTTGTCGAGCGGCACGTAGTCCCGGACCGGGGCGCCGGTGTAGATCTGCCGCGGGCGGCCGATCTTCTGCGACGGATCCTCGATCATTTCCTTCCACTGCGAGATCCAGCCCACCGTCCGCGCCAGGGCGAACAGCACGGTGAACATCTCCGGCGGGAAGCCGAGGGCGCGCAGGGTGATGCCCGAGTAGAAGTCGACGTTCGGGTAGAGCTTGCGCTGAACAAAATAATCGTCCTCCAGGGCAATCTTCTCGAGCTTCATGGCCACCTTCAGCAGGGGGTCGTCGGAGTGGCCGACCTCGGCCAGGACCTCGTGGCAGGTCTGCTGCATGACCTTCGCGCGCGGGTCGTAGTTCTTGTAGACCCGGTGGCCGAAGCCCATCAGCCGGTACTTCCGGTCCTTCACGCCCTGGACGTATTCCGGGATGCGGTCGACCGTCCCGATCTCGGCCAGCATGTTCAGCGCCTCTTCGTTCGCCCCGCCGTGGCTGGGGCCCCAGAGGCAGGCGATGCCGGCGGCGATGCAGGCGAAGGGGTTGGCGCCCGAGGAGCCCGCCAGGCGCACCGTGGAGGTGGAGGCGTTCTGCTCGTGGTCGGCGTGCAGGATGAAGATGCGGTCCATGGCCCGGGTCAGGACCGGGTTCGGCTTCCAGTCCTCGGCGGGCACCGAGAAGCACATGCGCAGGAAGTTCTCCGAGTAGGAGAGCTCGTTGCGCGGATAGACGAAGGGCTGGCCGCGGAAGTACTTGAAGGCCCGCGCCGCGATGGTCGGCATCTTGGCGATCAGCCGGTGCGACGAGATCATCCGCTGCTGCGGATCGTCGATGTTGGCGCTGTCGTAATAGAAGGCCGACAGGGCGCCGACGGCTCCGACCATGATGGCCATCGGGTGAGCATCACGCCGGAAGCCATTGAAGAAGCGGTCGAACTGATCATGGACCATGGTGTGGTTCGTGATCGTGTTCTGGAAGGTCTCATACTCCTTGGCGTTCGGCAGGTCGCCGTTCAGGAGCAGGTAGCAGACCTCGAGGAAGGTCGACTTCTCGGCCAGCTGGTCGATGGGATAGCCGCGGTGGAGCAGCACGCCCTTGTCGCCGTCGATGAAGGTGATCTTGCTCTCGCACGACGCCGTCGAGGTGAAGCCGGGGTCGTAGGTGAAGACGTCCGCCTCCGCATAGAGCTTGCGGACATCGACGACGGCCGGGCCGTCCGTGCCCCGAAGCACCGGAAGCTCGACGGTCGTCCCTGCGACGCTGATCTTGGCCGTGTCCCCCATCACATCCCCTCGTTCTGGAAGAAATTGAACATGTCGTTTGAAGCCTTATACCGCCTAACATTCAGTTAGGAAGCGCATCCTGTATCCGGGCCAGGCTTTCCGCCTGGCCGATCGAAACCAGGGCGCCCGCAAGGTCCGGCGCGGGCGATCCGCCCGAGAGCACAGCCCTCAGGGCCGGCCCGAACTTGCCGATCCCGACCCCTTCGGCCTCGGCGAAGGCGCGGATTTCCGCCTCGAGGGAAGGGACGGTCCATTCCGCGCCCGCCAGCCGCGTCGCCAGCCGGCCCAGTCGGCCCTGCGTCTCTTCCGTCAGCAGGCCGCGGGCCTTCTCGGGCAGGTCGAGGGGGCGGCGCTTCAGGGCGAAGACCGCGGCGTCCGCCAGGTCCAGGACGGTGCGGGCCCCTTCGCGGACGAGGG
This sequence comes from Phenylobacterium parvum, assembly GCA_029977805.1. Taxonomy (GTDB): domain Bacteria; phylum Pseudomonadota; class Alphaproteobacteria; order Caulobacterales; family Caulobacteraceae; genus Phenylobacterium; species Phenylobacterium parvum_A. The sequence goes on from JAPOKE010000002.1 coordinate 38,143, forward strand.
GCAGGGTGCGAAGCAGGATCTCCCGGTCGCCGTCATGGACCGGCCAGTCGCGGCTCGCGAGCACCTTCTCGACCAGGTCGGCCAGCCGGGCCGGGTCCGCCAGCCGGATGTAGTGGTTGTTCAGGTGGTTGAGCTTGTCCCAGTCCAGGCGGGCGGGCGCGCCCACCACGTCGCGGATGTCGAACCAGGACGAGGCCTGGGCGTCCGAGAAGATCTCGTCGTCCCCGTGGCCCCAGCCCAGCTTGGCCAGGTAGTTGCGCAGGGCCTCGGGCAGGTAGCCCATGTCGTCGAATTCGCTGACCGCCTGGGCGCCGTGCCGCTTGGACAATTTCTTGCCGTCAGGGCCGTGGATCATGGGCAGATGAGCCCAGACCGGCGTGTCCCATCCCATGGCCTGGTAGATGTGCGTCTGCCGGGCGGCGTTGTTCAGGTGGTCGTCGCCCCGGATGACGTGGGTGACGCCCATGTCGTGGTCGTCGACCACGACGGCGAGGTTGTAGGTCGGCGTGCCGTCCGTGCGCAGCAGGATCAGGTCGTCCAGGTCGACATTGCGGAAGACCACCTCGCCCTTCACCTGGTCGTCGATCCGGGTCTCGCCCTCCTGTGGCGCCCGCAGGCGGATGACGTGCGGGCGGCCGGGATCGACGGGGCCGTCATGGTCGCGCCAGGGCGAGCGGACCACGCGGCCCTCGGCCCGCGCCCGCTCCCTTTCCTCGGCCAGTTCGTCCGGCGTCATGTAGTCCCGGTAGGCGCTGCCCCGGGACAGCAGGTCGAGGGCGACCTCGCGGTGCCGGTCGGCGCGGGCGAACTGGAAGACGGGGGTCTCGTCCGGCTCCAGCCCCAGCCAGGTCAGGCCGTCCAGGATCACCTTCACGGCGGCGTCCGTCGACCGCTCCCGGTCGGTGTCCTCGATGCGCAGGAGGTACTTGCCGCCGGTGCGCCGGGCGTAGAGCCAGTTGAAGAGGGCGGTGCGCGCCGTGCCGATATGCATGGAGCCGGTCGGCGAGGGCGCGATGCGCGTGACGACCTGACGTTCGCTCATGGGGATCCCGGGGCAGATGACTGAAGGGGCCGCGACCGGCGGCGGGCCGCCTCTTAGCATGGGCCTTGCCGGCGGTCCTAGTCTCGGCCGCGTCCGGTCCTGGCTGGCGCGCCAGGCCGCCCTCCAGGCGGGCCGGGCGGGCCTCTGGGTCCCGGTCGGCCTGGGCTGCGGCGCGGCGATCTACTTCTCCCTCCCGCGGGAGCCCCTGGCCGCAGTCGGCGTCGCGGGCCTCTGCGCCGCCGGCGCCCTCGTCCTCCTGGCCCGCGCGGCGAGCCGGCGACCAATTCTGGCCCTGGGCCTCGTCTTCCTTGCCTGCCTTCTCGCCGGCTTTGGCCTCGCCCGCGGCCGGACCGGCCAGGTGCGGGCGCCCGTCATGCCCCCGGGCGGGCAGGTCCGGCAGGTCGAGGCCTGGGTGCTGGATGTCGCCAGCCCGGGGCAGGGCGGCGCCCGGGTGCTGCTGGCGCCCGTCTCGGTCTCGGGGCTTGCCCCCGCCGCGACTCCCCTGCGCCTGCGTCTCCCCCTCCGGGGCGAGGCGCCGCCGCCCGCGCCCGGGACCCGCCTCTTCGTTACCGCCCTCCTGAACCCGCCGCCGCCGCCCAGCGCCCCGGGGGCCTACGACTTCGCCCGGGACGCCTTCTTCGACGGCGTCGGGGGCGTCGGCCTCGCCCTGGGCGGGGGGCGGACCCTTCCGGCCGACGCGTCCGGACTGCCCTGGCGCCTAAGGCTTGAGATGCGGGTCAACGCCTTCCGCTGGGACCTGACCCGGCGGCTGGTCGCCCGCATGGGACCCGACCGCGGCGGTCTCGCCGCCGCCATGACCACCGGCTGCGAGGCCTTCGTCCCGCCGGCCCAGGTCGAGGCCCTCCGCGCCGCGGGGCTGGCCCACATCATCTCGATCTCTGGCCTTCACATGGCGATCGTCGGCGGCTTCGTCTTCGGCCTCGTCCGCCTGGCGGTCGCGGCGGCGCCGGCCCTCGCCCTGAGGCTTGCCGGGCGCAAGCTGGCGGCGGGCGCCGGCATGGCTGCGGTTCTGGCCTATCTCCTCCTCTCCGGGGCGCCGGACCCCGCCGTGCGGGCCGCCGTCACCGCCTGCGCCGCCTTCGGGGCCATCCTGACCGACCGGCGCGCGATCAGCCTGCGGACCCTGGCCTTCGCCGCCGCCCTCCTGCTGGTCCTCAGGCCGGAGTCCGTGACCCAGCCCGGCTTCCAGATGTCCTTCGCCGCCACCGCGGCCCTCGTCGCCCTGGCCGAGGCCTGGCCCCGGCCCGTGCGGGAGATCTCGGCGCCCCTGGCGGTCAGGCTCCTCCAGGGGGCGGGCGCCGCCCTTGTCGCCGGCATGATGATCTCCTTCGTGGCGGGCCTCGCCACCGGCCCCTTCGCCCTGCAGCACTTCAACCGCGTCGCCCTCTACGGCTTGCCCGCAAACCTCCTGGCCGAGCCGGTCTCGACCCTTCTCCTCATGCCGGCCCTGGCCCTCGGGGTCGTCCTGTCGCCCCTCGGCCTGGCGGACCTGCCCCTGTCCGCCGCCGGCCTGGGCATCGACGCCCTGAACGCCACGGCCTCGACCTTCGCGGGCCTGCCCGGGGCCGAGCGGGTCGTCGCCAGCGCCCCGCCCTGGGCCCTCCCGGCGGCCTTCCTGGGCCTGCTCTTCTGCTGCCTCTGGCGCGGCCCGCTGCGCTGGCTGGGCCTGCCCCTGGCCCTCGCCGTCAACCTCGCGCCCCGCCTGCCGCCGCCGGACCTCTGGGTGGCCCACGACGCCGCCTCTGCGGCCGTTCGCGCCGGGGACGCCGCTGTCTTCCTGAGACCGGATGTCCGCCGGTTCGGGGCGGAGATCTGGGCGCGCCGCCGGGGCCTCGTCCTGGCGCCGGAGGGCCAGGACGCGCCCGTTGCGACTGCCGACTGTGGGCCCCATGCCTGCCAGCCCGTCCGGGGAGGGCTGCCGGCAGCTGTGATCTGGACACGCCGCCCAAGCGTCCTCGCCCGGGAGTTCAGCATCGCCTGCGCGCGCGCGGAAGTCGTGATCCTGCGGGCGCCCCGGCCCGGCTCAGCCTGCGCGGCGCCCATCATCCTCGATGAGGCGGACTTCGCGCGCGGCGGTTCGGTGGAGTTGTGGCGGCGGGCGGATGGCGGCTGGGACGCCCTCTGGGCCCAGCCCCTCAGGGGCGAGCGCCCCTGGTCCGCCCCCTGGCCTCAGTGATAGGCGCGGATCAGGCCGACCAGCTTGCCCTGCACCGCCACCTGATCCGGACCGAAGATCCGGGTCTCGTAGGCGGGATTGGCCGCCTCCAGGGCGATGGAGGCGCCCTTGCGGCGAAGGCGCTTCAGGGTGGCTTCCTCGCCCATGACCAGGGCGACGACGATGTCGCCGGAATTGGCCGAGTCGGTGCGGCGGATGATCACCCGGTCACCGTCGAGGATGCCGGCGTTGATCATGGAGTCGCCCTGGACCTCCAGGACGAAATGCTCGCCTGCGCCCAGGATGGCCTCGGGCACGGGCATGCGGTCGCGCTCCTGCTGGATGGCCTCGATGGGCGTGCCGGCGGCGATCCGGCCCAGGACCGGCAGTTCGCGGGTGTCGTTTGCGGCGAAGGGCGGCGCCGGGGGCGGCGGTGCGCTGGGCTCGACGACGGAAAGGCGGGCCGGACCTCGCCCCTTGGGCGGCGCCGAGGCCGTGGCCTGCTGGGGCAGCTTGACCACCTCGAGGGCCCGGGCCCTGTGCGGGAGACGGCGCAGGAAGCCCCGTTCCTCAAGCGCCGTGATCAGCCGGTGGATGCCGGACTTGGACGCCAGGTCCAGGGCGTCCTTCATCTCGTCGAAGGAGGGCGAGACGCCGGTCTCCTTGATGCGTTCGTGGATGAACATGAGCAGCTCGTGCTGCTTGCGCGTCAGCATGTCCGGAGCCCCCTCCAGGGAACAAAGCAACAACTTCTGCGGATGTTCTTCTGGTGTTCTCCCGGAATGTCAAGCGCCCTGGCGCCGGGCGGGGCTCAGGCGCCGAGGAGGGCCCGGGTCGCCGCGGCGACGTCGTCCTGGCGCATCAGGCTTTCGCCCACCAGCATGGCCGTCGCTCCCGCCCGCGAGAGACGCTCGGCGTCCTGCCGGCTGAAGATCCCGCTCTCGGTGACAAGTCGAGCGTTTTCAGGGACCTGGGTGGCCAGTCTTTCCGTGACGGCGAGGTCGGTCACGAAGGTCCGCAGGTCGCGGTTGTTCACCCCGACGAGGCGCGCCCCGAGAACTGCGGCCCGGCGCATCTCGTCCTCGTCGTGCACCTCGACGAGGGCGTCCATGCCCAGCCGGCCGGCCTCCGACATGAGTTCGGCGGCGAGGCCATCGTCGACCATGGCCAGAATCACGAGGATGGCGTCGGCGCCGAGGGCCCGGGATTCGGCCACCTGCCAGGGATCGACCAGGAAGTCCTTGCGCAGGCAGGGCAGGGCGGTCGCCGCCCGCGCCGCGACGAGGTAGGCGTCGTCCCCCTGGAAGCTCGGGCCGTCGGTCAGCACCGACAGGCAGGCCGCGCCGCCCTCGGCATAGGCGCGGGCCAGGACGGGCGGGTCGAAGTCGGCGCGGATGAGCCCCTTGGACGGCGAGGCCTTCTTGATCTCGGCGATCAGGGCCAGTCGCCCGGGGCCGGAGGCGGCCTCGAGGGCGGCGGCGAAGCCCCGGGGCGGGGATGCGATCGCTGCAGCCGCCTCGACCTGCGCCTGCGACCGGGCGGCCTTGCGCCCGGCGACGTCGGCGCGCTTGTAGTCGGCGATCCGGGCGAGGATGTCGGTCATCGGCCGTTCGAGATCCGGACGAGGGCGTCCAGGGCGGCGAGCGCCCGGCCGTCGTCGATCACCTGGCCGGCGAGGCGGACGCCCTCGGCCAGGGTGCGGACCCGGTCCCCGACGAGGAAGGCCGCTGCGGCGTTGAGCAGGACGATGTGCCGGTAGGCGCCCGGGGCGCCGGAAAGCAGCGCGCGCAGGGCCTCGGCGTTGTGCTGGGGGTCGCCCCCGACGAGGTCCTCCAGCCGGCCCTCGGGGATACCGGCTTCCGACGGGCGCACGGTGAAGCGCCGCAGGGCGCCGTCCTTCAGCTCCACCACCTCGGTCTCGCCGGTGGTGGTCAGCTCGTCCATGCCCTGGCCGTGCACCACCCAGGCGCGCTCCGAGCCCAGGTCGCGCAGGACCTCGGCGAGGGGTTCGAGCCAGGCGGCGTCGAACACGCCCAGCACCTGGCGGCGGGCGCCGGCGGGGTTGGTCAGGGGACCCAGCAGGTTGAACAGGGTCCGGAAGCCCAGTTCGGCGCGGATCGGGGAGACATGGCGCATCGCGCCGTGATGGGCCTGGGCGAAGAGGAAGCAGACCCCGGCCTCCTCCAGCGCCTTCAGCTGTCGGTCGGGATGGGCGGCGATCTCCACCCCCAGGGCGGCGAGGACGTCGGCCGTCCCGGACTTCGAGGACAGGGCGCGGTTGCCATGCTTGGCCACCTTCAGGCCGCCGCCCGCCGCCACGAAGGCCACGGCGGTCGAGACGTTCAGGGTGTGCAGGCCGTCGCCGCCCGTGCCGCAGACGTCCAGGGTGGGGAATGGGACTTCAAGCCGCACGGCGGCGGCGCGCATGGCGCGGGCGCCTGCGGCGATCTCGCCGGGGGTCTCGCCGCGCATGCGAAGGGCCGTCAGGGCCGCGCCCACCTGGGCGGGCGAGGGTTCGCCCTTCAGGCAGGCGGTGAAGAAGGCCTCGGCCTCGGCGGCGTCGAGCACCTGTCCGGCGGCGAGCCGGCCCAGCAGCGGGCGGAAGGTCTCAGACACGGGCCCGGGCCGCGAGTTCCAGGAAGTTGCCCAGCAGCTTGTGGCCGCCCTCGGTGGCGATGGACTCCGGGTGGAACTGGACGCCGTGGACCGGCCGCGAGCGGTGCTGCAGGCCCATGATCTCGCCGTCGTCGGTCCAGGCCGTCACCTCCAGGCAGTCCGGCAGGCTGGCCTGTTCAACGGCAAGGCTGTGGTAGCGGGTGGCGGTGAAGGGATTGGGCAGGTCAGCGAAGACCCCCTTGCCCGAATGACGGATCGCGCTGGTCTTGCCGTGCATCAGGGCCTTGGCCCGGACCACCCGGCCGCCAAAGGCCTGGCCGATCGACTGGTGTCCCAGGCAGACGCCCAGGATCGGCAGGTGATCGGGCGCCCGCTGCAGGAGTCCCAGGCAGATCCCCGCCTCGTCCGGCGAACAGGGGCCCGGTGAAAGGAGGACGGCGTCGGGCTTCAGGGCGAGGGCCGCCTCGACGCTCAGGTCGTCATTACGGTGGACGCGCGTCTCCGCCCCCAGTTCGTTCAGGTAATGAACCAGGTTGTAGGTGAAGCTGTCGTAGTTATCGATCATCAGGATCATGGACCTGTCCCTAGTGAAACCGGGGCCGGAGGGAAAGCCTGATTGTCATGCCGGCCCGCCGGAGACACGCTGGGGCATGGATCAGGATGATTCCCGACCGGGGGCGGTCAGCCCCGACGAAATGGCCCGCGCCAAGGCCCTGCTCGAGACTCCTCGGCGCCGTGACGGAACCTGGGCGGCCCTGGCCGCCGCGGCGTTCGCGGCCGCCACCGCCCTGGCCCTCGCCGCCGCCGTCATCCTCGCCCCGACCCCCTGAAGCCGCCTGGGCGGGGGTCGGGCGGAGGTTTCCGGTTCCTCAGAAGGAATAGACCAGCGAGGCGCGCGTGGTGGTGTCGGTCTGCTCGCGGCCGACGGGCGGGTCGGACTCGTTGCGGATGTTGAAGGACAGGCGCGCCGCCAGCGAGCCCGACAGCCGGGTGGTCAGGGCGGTGGTCGATTCCAGCGTGTTGCTGCGGCTGTCGATGTAGGCGACGGCGACTTCCGAGAGCGAGGTGTTCTCGTTGATGTCCCAGACCAGCCGGCCGCCCAGGCGTCCCCCGATGGTGGACTCGCTGTAGTCCTTCTCCGGAATGGAGACCTGCGGGCGGACATATTCGGTCTGCCGGGCGGCGACGCTGGCGTCGACATCGAGGTGCAGGGTCTTCTGGTCGATCACCCGGTAACCGACACCGAGGGACTCGGCGAACCGGCGGTCGATGCCGGCGAAGACGTCCTTCTCCCAGCTCAGGGCGCCGACGGCGTAGAGCCTGTCGGTGATCTTGTAGTTGCCCTCGTAGCCGGCGAAGTAGCGCTCCTTGGTCTTGACGCCCTCGGTCTCGCGGTAGTCGGCGATGGCGTCGACCCGGTGCCGCCACTTGAGCGACTCCTTCTTGAGGCCAAGCCCCAGGGCCAGGCCGGATTCCTCGGCGTTGCCGGTGGAGACGAAGCCCCCGGCCTCGCCCTGGCCGGTCCAGCCTTCGAGGAAGGTCTGGCTGGACAGCTTCTCGATCCGAGCCGCCTCGGCGGCGGCGTTGATCTCGGCCACCCGCGCGTCGATCTCGGCGGCGGAAGCGGGGTTGGTCTGCTTGGCGATGTCGGCCACCACCTTGAGCTTGGCCGGGTCCTTGGCGGCGGCCTCGATCATCGAGGCGACGCCTGCGGGGATGGGGTCGGCGGCGGCGACGGCGGGCGCGGCGAGGGCCGCGAGGAGGGCGACAGCGGTGAGGCTTCTCATGGAGGGCTCCGTCAGGGGACTTGCGGACAACGCCGGGGCATGACCCGGGCGAATGCGGCGTGGAAGTGGGTTTGAAGTTTGACGCCGGTCACTGCGGGTTATCGCGCAGGCGGCGAATCCGCACCAGTCCGGTCAGACGAAGCGCCAGGCCTCCTCGGCCGCCCGGCGGAGGGCCCGGGCCTTGTGCAAAGTCTCGTCGTACTCGGCGTCGGCGTCGCTGTCGGCCACGACACCGCCGCCGGCCTGGATGTGCATGATCCCGTCCTTGAAGCAGGCGGTGCGCAGGACGATGCAGGTGTCCACCGACCCGTCCGCCCCGAAATAGCCCACGGCCCCGGCGTAGGCGATGCCGCGCTTCTCGATCTCGAGTTCGTCGATGATCTGCATGGCCCGCACCTTGGGCGCGCCGGACAGCGTGCCTGCGGGAAGGGCGGCCATCAGCACGTCGACGGGGTCGAGGCCGTCCGGGGCGTCGCCCTCGACGTTCGAGACCAGGTGCATGACGTGGCTGTAGCGCTCGACGAAGAAGCTGGCGGTGACCCGCACGTGCGGACCCGCCGCCTGCGGGGCGGGGGCGTTGGCGCCGGCGGCGTTCAGCATGGCCACCCGGCCGACGTCATTGCGGCCGAGGTCCAGCAGCATGAGGTGCTCGGCCCGCTCCTTGGGGTCGGCGATGAGCTCGGCCTCGAGGGCGAGGTCCTCCTCCGGCGTCGCGCCGCGCGGGCGGGTCCCGGCGATGGGCCGGATGGTGATCTTGCCGTCGCGCAGGCGGACCAGGATCTCGGGCGAGGAGCCCGCCAGCTGGAAGTCGCCGAAGTTCAGGTAGAACAGGAAGGGCGAGGGATTGGTCCGCCTGAGCGACCGGTAGAGGGCGAAGGGGTCGTGCGGGAAGGGCGCGCGGAACCTGTGGCTGGGCACCACCTGGAAGATGTCGCCGGCGGCGATGTAGGCCTTGGCCCGGTCCACGACGGTCCGGTAGTCCTCGCGGCTGACAGGCGTTGTGAAACGGTCCGGCTCCGGCGTGGCGGAGCCCGTCGGCAGGGGCGTCGGCCGCGCCAGGTCCGACCGGACGGCCTCGAGCCGCGCGCCGGCGGCGGCCCAGGCCGCTTCGGCGCCTGTCCCCGAGGGCCGGACGGTGGTGGCCAGCAGGATCTCCTGCGCGATGCCGTCGAAGACGGCGACCACGGAGGGACGGATCATCACGGCGTCTGGCAGGCCCATCGTGTCGGGGTTCACGCCGGGAAGGCGCTCGACCAGGCGGATCATGTCGTAGCCCACCGCGCCGAAGACCCCGGCGGTCATGGGCGGCAGGCCCGGCGGCAGCTCGAGGCGCGAGGCCGACACCAGGTCACGCAGGGAATCTAGGGCGCCGCCCGGCTGGGGGGTGAAGCGGCCGGCGGCGATGTCCTCGCCTTCGGCGACCTCCGCGGCGTCGCCCCGGCAGCGCCAGACCAGATCGGGCTTCAGGGCGATGACCGAGTAGCGGCCGCGCCAGGCTCCGCCCTCGACGCTTTCGAAGAGGAAGGCGTAGGGGTGGCCGTTGCCGATCTTCAGGTAGGCCGAGACCGGGTTCTCGAGGTCGTCGATCAGCCGCGTCCAGACCACCTGGGCCCGGCCGGCGGCGTAGGCCTCGGCGAAGGCGGGGAAGCCGGGTTCGAGCTTCACTTGCCGGCGGCCTCTTTCCCGCCCTTGGCCGCGCCGTCCTTCGCGCCGTCCGTCTTGGGCGGTTCGACGCCGAGGGTCTGGCGCGCCAGGGCCGGATCGGTGCGCACCTTGAGGATGGCCCGGGCGTAGCGCGGCATGCGCGCGCCGATTTCCTCGAACAGGGTCATGCCCAGCTGGGGCCGGACCTGCTCGACGGCCCGGGCGTTGTCGGCGACGGCCGGCGGCGTGATCGCATCGACCTTGCCGACGACGAGGGCGAAGGCGTTCGCGGCCTGGGCGACGAAGACGCCGCCCTTGCCGGCGCTGAAGGCCTGGGCGAAGCCCTCCTGGGACAGCGGGCCGCCCTGGCCGGCGCCCTGGCGGGTCAGGCCGGGAATGCGCTCGGGACGCGCGCCGATGCTGGCGGCCACGGCGGCGAGGTCCTCGCCCTTGCGCACCCGGCCGGCGAGTTCATCGGCCTTGGCCCGCAGGCGCCGCGCCATCTCCTGGCTCATCCAGGCCCGGGCGAGGGGCTGGCGGATCTCCGCCAGGGGCGGCAGGGCGCGGGGGATGATCTTGTCGACGCGGACGACGAAGGACTCGCCCTGGCCTTCGTCCTCGATCTGGCTCTCGCCGCCCTCGGGCAGGCGGAAGGCGGTCTGGACGAGCCGCGCGGACAGGCCGGTCACGGGCCGGCCGGTGGGGTCGAAGCCCTGTTCCGCGACCGGGCCGAGGGTGGTCACCGGGACCCCGGCCTTCGCGGCCGCCTCGTCCAGGTTGGCCCCGCCCGCGTGGGCGTCGTCATAGGCCTGGCTGATCTCGTAGACCTTCTCGGCGGCGACGGTCTTGCGGGCCTCGGCCTCGAGCATGGGCCGGGCCTCCTCCAGCGTCACGACCCGCCCCGGTGTAATCCCGGTGACCTTGACCACGGCCAGGCCCAGGTCGCCCTGCACCACGCGGACCTCGCCGCTGGCCATGCCGAAGGCCGCCTCGCCCACCTTCGCGTCGACGACCGCCGTGCGCGGCTTGTCGGCGTAGAGGACCGGGTCCACCCCGGCGGAGCGGGCGACGGCGGCGGCGTCCTCGCCCTTGCCGAGCCGGTCGGCCAGGCCGCGGGCGCTGTTGGCGTCCTTGGCCGGGATCTGCACCAGCGAGCGCGTCTCCGGCCGGTTCAGCGAGTCCTTGCGGAAGTCGAACTGCTTGCGGATGTCGGCCTCGGTCACCTTCACCTGCCCGGCGAACTGGGCCGAGCTGAACCGCACCACGCTCAGAACCCGGAATTCCGGCCGCATCAGGCGCTCGGAATTGGCCTTCATGAACTCGGTCAGCTGGGCGTCGGTGGGCGGTGAGGGCGGCGTGACGGCGGCGGGGCCGACGGCGAAGACCGAGACGTCCCGCGCCTCCTGGGCGAAGATCACGGCGAGCGCGCCATAGGCCCGCGGCGGACGCAGGCCGTCCACGACCCCCGAGGCCAGGTGCGCCTGGGCGATGTCGTCGCGCACGCTGCGCTCGAACCGGGCGGGGGTCAGGTTGGCCCGCCCCAGGGCCTCCTGGTAGAGCCGCTTGTCGAAGCGGCCCGAGATGGGATCGAAGAAGGCCGGGATCTGCTGGATCTCGCGGGTCACCAGGGCGTCGGCCGGGCGGATGCCGATCTTGTCGATCAGGGCCGCCATGGCCTCCCGGTCGGCCAGCATTTCCAGGACCCGCACGTCGAGCCGGTTCTCCACCGCCAGCTCATTGCTGATCTGCTGGCCGGACTGCTGCTCGACATTCTGCTTGGCCCGGTCCCACTCCGTCCGGAACTCGGCCGGGGTGATCACCCGCGAGCCCGCGTGCACCACCTCGTTCTTCGCCCGGGTCCGGAAGACGTCGCTCACGCCGAACACGGCGAAACTGACGATCAGCAGGCCGATCAGGACGGCGGCGACCCAGGACTTTGCGAAGGCGCGGATGACGGCGAGCATGAAATCCTTCCAGGCCCGCGAACCGGGCGCATTGCACCGGCGGGTATAGAGGGTCGGGAGCGGGTGGAGCAAGCCGGGCCCGGACGCCATCCCGCGGGTGACAGCCGCCCCGGCGTGTCGTATCCGGCCGGAAATCCGGGATGGACGCGCAGGAGACGGGCGATGGCGGCGAAGCTGGTCGTGGGCAACTGGAAGATGAATGGCCTGGGCGCCGCCCTGGACGAGGCCCGGGCCGTGGCGTCAGGCCTCGGCGCGACCTCCGCCCGGGTCGGCCTCTGCCCGCCGGCCACCCTGGTCGAGCGCATGGCGCGCGCCCTCGCCGGGACGCCCGTCCTGGTGGGCGGGCAGGACTGCCGCGCCGAGGTCTCCGGGGCCTTCACGGGCGATGTCTCCGCCGAGATGCTGGCCGACGCCGGGGCCGCCCTGGTCATCCTCGGCCATTCCGAGCGCCGCGCCGGCTACGGCGAGACCGACGCCCTCGTCGCCGCCAAGGTCGAGGCCGCCCTGCGCGCCGGGCTCGAGCCCATCGTCTGCGTCGGCGAGACCCTGGCCGAGCGCGAGGCCGGCCGGGCCCTGGCGGTCGTGACCGGGCAGGTGAGGGGCTCCCTCCCGGCCGCCCTGGCCGGGCGCGCCTTCTCCCTGGCCTACGAGCCCGTCTGGGCCATCGGCACGGGCCTGACCCCCACCATCGCCCAGATCGAGGAGGTCCACGCCGCCGTCCGCGCCGAGCTGGTCTCGGTCCTGGGCCCGGCGGGCGCCCGGGCGCCCATCCTCTACGGCGGCTCGGTCAAGCCCTCCAATGCGGCGGAGATCCTGTCGGCGGCGGAGGTCGGCGGGGCCCTGGTCGGCGGCGCCTCCCTCAAGGCCCAGGACTTCCTCGGCATCCTCGCCGGCGCCTGAGCCTCCCCGGCGGATCCGCGCCGGTTCGCGCTTTCGCGGCGCCGGACTGGAAACCGGCCCCCGCCGATGCTAGATGAGCCGACTTCCCGGCCGACCCCGGCCTGATCCTGCGGTTCCTCCATGCTCGGGCTCCTGCTCACCCTGCACATCATCGTCAGCGTCTGCCTTGCGGCGGTCGTCCTGCTCCAGCGCTCGGAGGGCGGGGCCCTCGGCATGGGCGGCGGGCCGACCGGCTTCATGACCGCGCGGGGCGCCGGCGACCTCCTGACGCGGACCACCTGGATCCTCGGCACGGCCTTCTTCGTTCTCAGCCTGGCCCTGACCCTGGTCACCGGCCGCGAGAAGGCGGCCAGCTCCGTGGTCGACCGGGTGAAGGTGGAGTCCCTCTCTCCCGAGGCGCTCAAGGCCCGCCAGGCGCCCGCAGCGCCCCCCGCCGGAGCGCCGGCCCCGGCCGCGCCTTCGCCCTTCGAGGCGCCGCGGCCCAGCCTCGCTGATCCCTTCGGCGGCGCCCAGCCGGCCCCGGCTCAGCCTGCGCCCGCCCAGCCGGCGCCTGCGGGCAAGTAGAGTTCATCCACAGGTGAGGGACCTCGCCCGCCTCCAAGCGCGGGCGAATCGCGGCTAACTGGAGCCCCATGACCCGGTACATCTTCATCACCGGGGGCGTGGTCTCCTCCCTGGGAAAAGGTCTCGCCTCCGCCGCCCTCGGCGCGCTCCTCCAGGCGCGCGGCTACCGGGTGCGCCTGCGTAAGCTCGATCCCTACCTCAACGTCGATCCGGGGACGATGAGCCCCTACCAGCACGGCGAGGTCTTCGTGACCGAGGACGGCGCGGAAACCGACCTCGACCTGGGCCACTACGAGCGCTTCACCGGCGTCAACGCCGCCCGCGGCGACAACATCACCACCGGCCAGATCTACAAGACCATCATCGAGAAGGAGCGCCGCGGCGACTATCTCGGCGCGACGGTCCAGGTGATCCCGCACGTCACCGACGAGATCAAGCAGTTCGTCCTGTCCGACCCGGGCGAGGGCGTCGACTTCGTGCTCGTGGAGATCGGCGGCACGGTGGGCGACATCGAGGGCCTGCCCTTCTTCGAGGCCATCCGCCAGCTCGGCCAGGAGCTGCCCCGCGGCATGGCCTGCTACATCCACCTCACCCTGCTGCCCTACGTGAAGACGGCCGGGGAGATGAAGACCAAGCCGACCCAGCATTCCGTGAAGGAGCTGAGGTCCATCGGCATCCAGCCCGACATCCTGCTCTGCCGCTGCGAGCAGCCCATCCCGCCCGCCGAGCGCCGCAAGATCGGCCAGTTCTGCAATGTCCGGGAGGGCGCGGTCATCCAGGCGATGGACTCGCCCAACATCTACGCCGTGCCGCTGGACTATCACGAGCAGGGCCTGGACCGGGAAGTGCTGGACGTCTTCGGCCTCCTGGGGACCGCGCCCGAGCCGGACCTGTCCGGCTGGCGGCGGGTCTCTGACCGCCTCGCCCATCCGGACGGCGAGGTCACCATCGCCATCGTCGGCAAGTACACGGGCCTGACCGACGCCTACAAGTCGCTGGTCGAGGCCCTCATCCACGGCGGCCTGGCCAGCAATGTCCGCGTCCGCCTGGACTGGATCGAGGGCGAGGCCTTCGAGCGGGACGAGGCCCTGATCGCCGAGCGCCTCGCGGGCGTGCACGGGGTCCTGGTCCCCGGCGCCTTCGGCGAGCGGGGCGCCAACGGGATGATCCGCGCCATCCGCTTCGCGCGCGAGCGTCAGATTCCCTATTTCGGCATCTGCTTCGGCATGCAGATGGCCATGATCGAGGCGGCCCGGAACCTGGCCGGCCTCACCGAGGCCTCCTCCACCGAGTTCGGCCCCAGCGCCCAGCCCGTGGTGGGCCTGATGACCGAGTGGAGCCGCGGCAACGAACGCGAGACCCGGGGCGAGGGCGATGACCTCGGCGGCACAATGCGCCTTGGCGCCTACGAGGCGGTGCTGAAGCCGGGGTCCCGCGTGGCGGCCATCTATGGCTCCGAGCACATCAGCGAGCGCCACCGCCACCGCTACGAGGTCAACATCCGCTACCGGGAGGCCATCGAGGCCACGGGCCTGGCCTTCACCGGCCTGTCCCCCGACGGCGTCCTGCCCGAGATCTGCGAGCGCGCCGACCATCCCTGGTTCGTCGGCGTCCAGTTCCATCCGGAGCTGAAGAGCCGGCCCTTCGACCCCCACCCCCTGTTCACCAGCTTCATCGGCGCCGCCAAGGATCGCAGCCGCCTCGTCTGACCCGTTCCCGGCCCCGCTTGAATCCCCACGGCGATTGAGGCATAAGCGCGCACCCCGACGCGCTCCGGTTTCCGCGGCCGTCCTTCCCCTGTCCGCCAGAGAGAGTCTCCCGTGGCCGTTCCGAAGCGAAAAACCTCCCCCTCGCGCCGCAACATGCGCCGCTCGCACCACGCCCTGGGGGCCAACAGCTACGTCGAGGACAAGGAAACCGGCGAGCTGAAGCGCCCGCACCACGTCGACCTGAAGACCGGCATGTACAAGGGCCGCCAGGTCATCACGCCCAAGGAAGACTAGGTCCTCCTGCAGCAACGGATTCGAAGGGCGCGGCGCCGAAGGGCCCCGCGCCCTTTTCGATTCCCGCTCCCCCAATTCCTCCCCATCAGGGGGCCGGG
>JAPOKE010000030.1:0-17515 GCA_029977805.1 Phenylobacterium parvum
TCCCCATCCAGATGCTGGCGTACTATGTCGCCGTCCAGAAGGGCGCCGACGTCGACCAGCCCCGCAACCTCGCCAAGTCGGTGACGGTGGAATAGGCGGCCGGGCCATGTACCTGCCCGAAGTCTTCGAGGAGGTCCGGCCGGAGGTCCTTTGGGATCTTCTGGCGCGCCGCCCCCTCGGCCTGCTCGTCACCGCCGGGCCTGAGGGGCCCATGGCCTCGCCCCTGCCCTTCCTGCGCCGGGAGGCGGAGGGCCGGCCCGTCCTCGCCGCCCACATGGCCCGCGCCAACCCGCACGTCGCCGCCCTGGCCGAGGGCATGGACGCCCTGGTCATCTTCCAGGGCGCCGACGCCTACGTCACGCCGGGCTGGTATCCCTCCAAGGCCGAGACGGGAAAGGTGGTCCCGACCTGGAACTACGAGATGGTGCAGGTCCAGGGGCGGCTTCGCCTGCATGCCGGGGCGGACTGGCTGGCCGGCCAGGTCGCCGACCTGACCGACGCGCAGGAGGCTGCGCGCGCCCGGCCCTGGGCCGCATCCGAAGCCCCGGCGGACTTCCTGGCCGCCCAGCTTCGGGCCATCGTCGGCCTGGAGGTCGAGATCACCCGGATCCGCGGCAAGTGGAAGATGAGCCAGAACCGGCCCCTCGCCGACATGGCCGGCGTCGCCCACGGCCTCGCCGATCCGCAGGACCCGCACCACGACCCCGCCGCCGCCGCCCTCGTCGCCGAACGGCTGGCCGCCCGCCAACGCCCATGACCCTCCGCCGTTTCCAGCAGGTCGACGTCTTCGCCACCGGGCCCCTGAGCGGCAATCCGCTGGCGGTGGTGCACGACGCGCAGGGCCTGTCCGACGCGCAGATGGCCGCCTTCGCGCGCTGGACGAACCTGTCGGAGACCACCTTCCTCCTGCCGCCGGCCGACGCGCGCGCCGACTACCGGGTGCGGATCTTCACCCCCGGGGGCGAGCTGCCCTTCGCCGGCCACCCGACCCTGGGCTCATGCCGCGCCTGGCTGCAGGCCGGCGGCCAGCCGCAGGTGGCGGGCCGGGTGGTGCAGGAGTGCGGCGTGGGCCTGGTGCCCGTGCGGATGGACGGCGAGGACCTCGCCTTCGCCGCCCCGCCGCTGCGGCGCACGGGCCCCGTCGAGCCGGAGGTCCTGGCGCAGATCCGCGACGCCATGGGCCTGCCGGAGGCGGCCATCCTGGACCACCAGTGGATCGACAACGGGCCGGGCTGGTGCGCCGTCCTGCTGGACAGCGTCGAGCGGGTGCTGGCCGTGCGGCCCGACCCGGCCCGCTTCGGCGACCTCAAGCTGGGGGTGGCGGCCCTGCACCCGCCCGGCGGGCCCGCCGCGCTGGAGGTCCGGGCCTTCTTCTCCGACGGGGTCCTCATCGAGGACCCGGTGACGGGCAGCCTCAACGCCGGCCTCGCCCAGTGGCTGATCGCCGCCGGGCGCCTGCCGCCGCGCTATGTCGCGCGCCAGGGCGTCGCCCTCGGCCGGGCCGGCCGGGTCACCGTCTCCGCCGAGGCGGACGGGACCTGGATCGGCGGCCGCGCCGTGATCGTTCTGGAAGGAACCGCCGCCCTCGACTAAGGGAGGGGCCGGAAACGGAGGCGTCCATGTCAGGCAAGGTGCGCAAGGCGGTGCTGCCGGTGGCGGGGCTGGGCACGCGGGTGCTGCCCGGCGCCAAGGTCACGCCCAAGGAAATGCTGAACGTCGTCGACCGGCCGATCCTGTCCTACATCATCGAGGAGGGCCGGGCGGCGGGCATCGAGCACTTCGTCTTCGTCACCGGCCGCGGCAAGGGCGCCATCGAGGACTATTTCGACCACCACGTGGAGCTCGAGGCCCAGCTGGAGGCCAAGGGCAAGCTCGACGTCCTGGCCGACATCCGCCGCGACCTGCCCAGGCCCGGCGAGATGAGCTTCGTGCGCCAGATGGCGCCCCTGGGCCTCGGCCACGCCGTCTGGTGCGCCCGCGACATCATCGGCGACGAGCCCTTCGCGGTCATGCTGCCGGACATGCTGATGATGGCGGAGCCCGGCGCCCTGGCCCAGGCGACGGCGGCCTTCGATGCGGTCGGCGGCAACATCGTCGTCGTCGAGCCGGCGCCGGAGGGCCAGGCCCACAAGTACGGCATCGTCGCCCTCGACGGACAGGCCGGCCGGCTGAACCGGATGACCGGCATGGTCGAGAAGCCCGCGCCGGGGACCGAGCCGTCCAACCTCTTCATCTCCGGGCGCTACATCCTCCAGCCCGAGATCTTCGAGCGGCTGGCCCGGCACCGGAAGGGCGCCGGCGGCGAGATCCAGCTGACCGACGCCATGGCCGACCTGATGGCCGACCAGGCCTTCCACGCCCTGGAGTACGAGGGGACCACCTACGACTGCGGCGACAAGCTGGGGCTCCTGCGGGCCAATGTCGCCTACGCCCTCGCCCGGCCTGACCTCGCCGACGGGGCCCGGGCGGTCCTGAAGGACCTGCTGGGCGAAGGGTGAGACTCCTCGTCTTCGGCTTCGGCTACTCGGCCCGCGCCCTCGCCGCACGGACGACGGGTGACGTAAGGGTCACCGCGACGGTGCGCACCCCCCTGCCTGACCCCTGGCGCGACAGGGTCGAGACGGTGTCCGTGCAGGCGGACGACGCCCTGGCGACGGCGCTGCGACGCGCCGACGCCCTCCTCGTGACCGCCGCCCCGGACCCCGAGACCGGCCTCTGCCCCGGCTTCGCCGCCCTCGCCCCGCACCTGGAGGCCGGGTCCGGACCCGGCTGGATCGGCTACCTCTCGACCACCGGCGTCTATGGCGACCGGGGCGGCGGCTGGGTGCGCGAGACCAGCGAACTGCGGCCCGCCTCCGAGACCGCCCGGCGGCGCGTCGCGGCGGAAGCGGCCTGGGCTTCGACGGGCCGGCCCCTCGCCATCTTCCGCCTGCCGGGGATCTACGGTCCCGGCCGCTCGGCCCTGGACCGGGTGCGCGACGGGACCGCCCGGCGCCTGGCCGCGCCGGGGCAGGTCTTCAGCCGCATCCACGTGGACGACCTGGCGGACGGCCTCGCCGCCGCCCTTGCCCGGCCGGACCGGACCGGCGCCTTCAACCTCTGCGACGATGCGCCGGCGCCCGCCGCCGACGTGACCCTGGAGGCCTGCCGCCTCCTGGGGGTAGAGCCGCCGCCGGAGACGCCGCTGGACCTCGACGCCCTGGCCCCGCAGGCCCGGCGGTTCTGGGCCGAGAGCAAGCGCGTCTCCAACGCCCGCGCCAAGGCCGCCCTGGGCTGGCGGCCCGCCCATCCGACCTATCGCGAGGGCCTGGCGGCCATCCTCGCCGCCGGGGGCTAGCCGCAGAGCTCGTCCACGAAGGCCAGCAGCCGGTCGATGTCCCGGGGCCGGGACAGGCGGTGGTCGCCGTCGCGGACCAGGCTGAAGACGAGGTCCTGCGAGGTCAGGGCCCCTGCGAGGGCCAGGGCGTGGCGCCAGGGCACGTCCGGGTCCGCGCCGCCCTGCAGGATGCGCACCGGCAGGTCGATCCCCACCGGACCGGGCAGGAGGTTCCAGCCAGCGGACTCCTCCAGGAACCGGCGGGCGATGGGATAGGGGTCGCCGTATTCCGAGGGCCGCATCCAGACCCCGTCCCGGTCCAGGGCGGCGCGGTCCTGCGCCGTCATCTCGGGGATCATCAGGGCCTGGGGGAAGTCGGCGGCGGGGGCGACGAGGACGAGGCCCTTCACCCGGTCGGGACGGGCCAGGGCGCAGAGGCAGGCCAGCCAGCCGCCCATGGAGGAGCCGACGAGGACGAGGTCCCCCGTGGTGAGCCGGTCGATCATCGCCAGGGCGTCGGCCCGCCAGGACCCGATGGTCCCGTCCGTGAAGTCCCCGCCCGACTCCCCGTGGCCGGAATAGTCGAACCGCAGGAAGGCCCGCCCCGTCGCGAGGGCCTGGTCGGCCAGGGCCTGGGCCTTGGTCCCCGTCATGTCAGAGCGGAAGCCGCCCAGCCAGACGACCGTGGGCCCGCGCCCCTCGACGGCGCGCCAGGCGAGGGGGACGCCGGCCTCGCGCTCCAGGTGTCCGGATGTTTCCTGCATGGCCCCTGCATAGCGCCCGGCGCCCGCCTGCGCTATCAGGGCCGCGTGAGCCTTCCTCCGAACTTCACCCTGCTGCAGGTGGTCCCCGAGCTGGAGACCGGCGGCGCCGAGCAGACCACGCTCGACGTTGCGCGGGCCGTCGCGGCGGCTGGCGGCCAGGCCCTGGTGGCGAGCGCGGGCGGCCGCATGGAGGCAAAGCTTTCGGCGGCGGGGGGCGAGCTGGTCCGCCTGCCCATGCAGAGCAAGAACCCCCTGGTCATGCTGCAGACCGGACGGGCCCTGCGCCGGGTCCTCCGGGAACGGAAGGTCAGCCTGGTCCACGTGCGCTCGCGGGCGCCGGCCTTCCCGGCCCTGTGGGCGGCCAGGGCCGAGGGCGTCCCGACCGTGGCCACCTACCACGGCATCTACCTGGCGAAGGGGCCGGTGAAGCGCTGGTACAACGCCGTCATGACCCGGGTGGACCGGGTCATCGCCAATTCCGACTTCACCCGCGCCCACGTCCTGGCCGAGCACGGGATCGCGCCGGAGAGGGTGGTCAGCATTCCCCGCGGGGTGGACCTCGACCGCTTCGACCCCGCCCGGGTGACCCCGGACCGGGTCGGCGCCCTGCGCCGGGCCTGGGGGCTGCCGCCGGCCGGCGAGGGCCCGCTCACCTTCCTGCTGGCCGGGCGGCTCACCCCGATCAAGGGCCACGAGACCGTCATCGCCGCCGCGGCGCGCCTGTCGGCGGAGGGACGCGACCTGCAGGTGATCTTCGCCGGCGACGACCAGGGCCGGACCGCCTTCCGCGGGTCGCTCGAGGCCTCGGTCCGGGCGGCGGGGCTGGGGGACCGGGTGCGGCTGGTCGGGCACTGCGACGACATGCCGGCGGCCTTCCTGGCGGCGGACGTCGCCCTCCTGCCGACCCTTGTCCCCGAGTCCTTCGGCCGGGCGGCGGTGGAGCCCCAGGTCATGGGACGGCCCGTCATCGCCTCGGACCATGGCGGGACCACCGAGACCGTCCTGCCGGGCGAGACGGGATGGCTTGCGCCTCCGGGCGACGTCGAGGCCTGGAGCCGCGCCATGGCCGGGGCCCAGGACCTCGGCCGCCCGGCCCTCGCGGCCATGGGCGCCAGGGCCCGGGCCCGCGCGGTTCGCCTCTACTCGAACGACGCCATGTGCGCCGCGACCCTTGCGGTGTATGAACAGGTCCTGAACGCGCGGGAAGCCGGGGAATGAGCCGCGAGATCCGCAGGGTGCTGGTGATCAAGCTGTCGGCGCTGGGCGACTTCGTCCTCGCCCTGGCGGCCATGAAGCGCATCCGCGAGGCGCATCCCCGGGCGCATGTCACCCTGCTGACGACCCCGCCCTTCGAGGCCCTGGCCCGGGCCTGCCCCTATTTCGACGAGGTGGAGACCGACGGGAAGCCCGACGGTCCGGGCGGCTGGCTGGCCCTTCGCCGCCGGCTCAAGGCCGCGCGCTACGACCGGGTCTACGACCTGCAGACCTCGGCCGCCTCAGAGCGCATCTTCCATCTCCTTCGGCCCTTCCCGCCGGAGTGGTCCGGGATCGCCTTCGGCTGCGCCCTGCCCCACCGGACCCCCGGCAAGGACCAGATGCACACCCTGGAACGCCAGGCCGACCAGCTGAAGTCGGCGGGGATCTGGCCCGACGCCCAGACGAGCCCCCTGTCGGCGCCGCCCCCGGACCTGTCCTGGATCGGCGCCGCGGCCGCGACGGACGGCCGCCGGCGGGCGGAAAAGCCCTACATCCTGCTGATCCCCGGCGGCTCGGCGCACCGCCTGGACAAGCGCTGGCCGGCCGACGCCTACGGACGGCTGGCCCGGCGGATGCACGACCGCGGCTTCGACGTCATCGTGATCGGCGGCCCCCAGGAAAGCGCCCTCGGCCGCGAGATCCAGAAGCACCTGCCCCAGGCCCGGGACCTGACCGGCCGGACCGACTTCGCCACGGTGGCGCGGTTGGGCGCAGGGGCCGCCCTGGTGGTCGGCAACGACACCGGCCCGCTCCACCTGGCCGCCGCCGCCGGGGCCCCGACGGTGGTGCTTTTCTCCAAGGCCTCCGACCCGACGCTGTCGGCGCCGAGGGGACATGTCATCGTCGTCCAGGCCGATGACCTCGCCGGCCTGGACGCCGCCATGGTGGAGCAGGCGGCCGACCGCCTGCTGCCGCCTCAAGGCTCTGCTTGATCGCAGGGGGCTGCACAGTCATATATCGGGTCGCGGCGGGGGCCTTGGCCCGCGCCGGCCACATCCACAGCTCGAGGAGCAGAAGCCTATTCGCCGGCCCATGCAGGCGCCGCCCGTCAAAGACGGTCCGCGCATCAACGAAGACATCCGCGTTCCCCGGGTCCTGCTGATCGACCAGCACGGCGAGAAGCAGGGCGTCATGCCCACCTCCGCCGCCCTTGAGGCCGCCGAGGAGGCGGGTCTCGACCTGGTCGAGATCGTTCCCAACGCCGATCCGCCCGTCTGCAAGATCCTGGACTACGGCAAGTTCAAGTTCCAGGAGCAGAAGAAGAAGAACGAGGCGCGCAAGCGGCAGAAGGTCGTCGAGATCAAGGAGATCAAGCTGCGGCCGAACATCGACATCCATGACTACGAGGTCAAGGCGCGCTCGATGCACCGCTTCTTCGGCGAAGGCGACAAGGTCAAGGTGACGCTCCGCTTCCGCGGCCGCGAACTCGCCCACCCCGAGCTGGGCATGAAGCTCCTCCAGCAGGTGAAGGCGGACTTCGAGCCCGTCGCCAAGGTCGAGTACGAGCCCCGCATGGAGGGCCGCCAGATGATCATGATCCTGGCGCCCAAGTAGACGGCTTCCCGGGCGGCGCCGGAATTCGTCGCCGCCCGCCCTTGCCCCCCCGGCCCCGCGGCCCTAACAACCGCGCCATGCCGGAGGCCCCCGCAAAGCAGGACACCACGCCGCCCTTCGCGGCCATGGCCCTCATCGCGGTCATCTTCATCAACATGCTGGGCTTCGGGATCATCGTCCCGCTGCTGCCCTTCTACGCCAAGTCCTTCGATGCGCCGGCCTGGCAGATCGCCCTGATCTTCTCGGCCTATTCGATCGGCTCCTTCTTCGGCGAGCCCTTCTGGGGGCGGCTGTCCGACCGCTACGGGCGCAAGCCGATCCTGATCTCGACCATCATGGGCAACTGCCTGTGCTACCTGGCCCTGGCCTTCGCCCCGAACATCCTTGCGGCCTTCCTGATCCGGCTGGTCGGCGGCCTTGCGGCCGGCAACGGCGCGGTGATCCAGGGCTATCTCTCGGACGTCACGCCGCCCGAGCACCGCACCCGGCAGATGGCCTACCAGGGGGCGGCCTGGAATGTCGGCATGATCGTCGGGCCCTCCCTCGGCGGCCTGCTGGCCCATCCGGACGCCGGCCCGGCGGGCTTCCGGATCCCCCTCTTCGTGGCCTCGGGCCTGGCCGCCGTCTGCGTGACGGCCATCATCCTCTTCATCCGCGAGAGCAACCACCGTCGCGAGGGCGCGGCGCACCGGGTCAACCGCTGGTCGGCCATCGGCGACGTCGTGAACAACCCGGTCCTGGGACGGCTCATGCTGCTGACCTTCCTGGTGGGCTTCGCCTTCACCGGGATCGAGTCCACCTTCGGCCTCTGGGCCAGCGAGCGGTTCGGCTGGACGCCCCGGGACATCGGGGTCTGCTTCGCCTTCGTGGGCGTCTCGGCGGCGGCCTCCCAGATGTTCCTGACCGGACCGCTCTCAGAACGCTTCGGCGAGGTGCGGATGCTGACGGCCGGGATGATCCTGACCGTCCTGGGCGCGGGGTTCCAGGTCCTCTCGACGGGCACGGCCATGACCATCGCCCTGATGTGCCTGACGGCGATCGGCCAGTCCGTGGCCTTCCCGAATGTCGGCTCCATCATCACCCGGACCGCCGATCCCCACCGGCAGGGCCAGATCCTCGGGCTGAACAACGCCTGCGGCGCCCTGGCCCGGGTGGTGGGCCCCTTCTGCGCGGGCCTCATCTTCCCGGTGAACATCAACGGGCCCTTCCTGATGGGCGCCCTGCTGGTGATCCCCGCCATCTTCCTGGCCGTCTCGGCGAGCCGCCGGGCGCCGGCGCTGAGCCCGTAGGGCGAACGCCGGAAAAGCGCCCCAATGCTGGCGCCTCCTCCTGCGCGGGAGGTTGACGGGCATTTTTTGTATGTACATAAAATAAATGGATCTCGAGTTCGATCTCGCGAAGAGCGAGCGGAACCGGCGCGAGCGCGGGTTCGGTTTTGAGCAGGCCGCGAGGTTCGATTTCGAGACGGCGCTGATCTGGATCGACAACCGCCGGGCCTATCCCGAGACACGCTACGCCGCCCTTGGCTTCGTGGCGGGCCGCCTTCACGCCCTGGTGTTTGCAGAAGCCAAGGCGGGAATCCGGGTGATCAGTTTCAGGAAGGCCAATGCAAGAGAGGTTCGACTGCATGCCCGCCACCGATAGAGCCTCCCGGCCTGACCCGGAAAATCCGGAGTGGACCGAAGGCATGGCCGCCGCCGCGGTTCGGCTGGATTCCCTTCCGAAGGACCTGCAGAGAAAGCTCCGGGGGCGCCCGCCGTCAGGAGACGCCAGGAAGAGGCAGGTCACGCTTCGCCTGTCACCCGACGTCCTGGCCCAGTTCCGCGCCACCGGACCGGGCTGGCAGACGCGGATCGATTCCGCCCTCCGGGACTGGTTGTCACGCCGTGCTGAAGGCTGAAGCGCCCTCGGGGATGAGGTCGGACCCGCGGGCGATCTCGCCCCGGGGGCTTGCCCCGGGGACCCTTTTGGCGTACTGACCCGCCCCTTCGGAGCCGCCTGGCCAAAGGCATGCCAGGGCGGTTCATCAATACGCCAGAGGACGGGGCCGGAAGGTTCCGACGTGAAATGCCGAAACTGAAGACCAAGTCGGGGGCGAAGAAGCGCTTCAAGCTCACCGCCACCGGCAAGCTCAAGGCCGGGGTGGCTGGCAAGCGCCACCGCCTCATCAGCCACAACGCCAAGTACATCCGCCAGAACCGCGGCACGAAGGTGATGACCGAGGCCGACGCCAAGATCATCCGCATCTTCCTGCCCTACGGCCTTTGATCGGAGGACCTGACGCATGGCTCGTGTGAAAAGGGGCGTCACCGCCCACGCCCGCCACAAGAAGGTGCTCGAGAAGGCCGCCGGTTTCTACGGCCGCCGCAAGAACACCATTCGCGCCGCCAAGGCCGCGGTCGACAAGGCCGGCCAGTACGCCTACCGCGACCGCAAGGTGCGCAAGCGCAGCTTCCGGTCCCTGTGGATCCAGCGGATCAACGCCGCGGCCCGCCTGGAGGGCATGACCTACGCCCGATTTATCCACGGCCTTGAACTGGCCGGGGTCCAGATGGACCGCAAGGTGCTGGCGGATATCGCCGGCAACGACCCGGTCGGCTTCAAGGCCATCGCCGACAAGGTTCGCGCCGCCCTGGCCTGACGCCCGGAGCCCCAAGGCTCTGCTGCAATCAGAAGCCCCCCGGCGCGTCCGGGGGGCTTTTTGCTTGCGCCCTGCCCTCTCCGACCACCCCAACGACCCGCCCCTTTCGCCGACGAGCAAGGCTCATGACCGACATCGCCGAACTGGAAAGCAACAACCTGGCCCGGATCGACGGGGCCGCCGACCTGGCCGCCCTGGACGAGGCGCGCGTCGCCATCCTGGGCAAGTCGGGGAACGTCACCCTGCTGGCCCGCACCCTGGGCTCGGTGAGCCTGGAGGAGCGCAAGGTCCTCGGGCCCCAGATCAACCAGATGCGCGACCGGCTGGCCGCCCGCATCGAGGCCCGCAAGGCCGAGCTGGAGGCCGCCGAGCTCGAGGCCCGCCTGGCCGCGGACCGGGTGGACCTGTCCCTGCCCGCCCCGCCCCGCCGGAAGGGCGGCGTGCACCCGACCATGCAGGTGATGGACGAGCTGGTCGCCGTCTTCGCCGACATGGGCTTCGGCGTCGCCGAGGGGCCGGACATCGAGACCGACTTCAACAACTTCACCGCCCTGAACTTCCCGCCCAAGCACCCGGCGCGGGAGATGCACGACACCTTCTTCCTGCCGCCGGACGCCAACGGCGAGCGGAAGGTCCTTCGCACCCACACCTCGCCGGTGCAGGTGCGGGTGATGCACCGGACCCGCGAGAAGCTGCCGTCCTGGATCGCCACCGGCCAGGAACCGCCGATCCGCATCATCGTCCCGGGCCGCACCTTCCGGCAGGACTCCGACCAGACCCACACGCCCATGTTCCACCAGATCGAGGGCCTGGTGATCGACAAGGGCATCCACATGGGCCACCTGAAGTGGACCCTGGAGACCTTCGTCGCCCGGTTCTTCGAGACCGACCGCGTCACCACCCGGTTCCGGCCGCACCACTTCCCCTTCACCGAGCCCTCCGCCGAGATGGACGTGCGCTGCGACCGCTCCGGCGGCGAGGTGCGCATCGGCGAGGGCGAGGACTGGCTGGAGATCCTGGGCTGCGGGATGGTGCATCCCAACGTCCTGCGGAACTGCGGCCTCGACCCGGATGTCTGGCAGGGCTTCGCCTTTGGCTGCGGCGTCGACCGCCTCGGGGTGCTGAAATACGGCATGCCCGACCTGCGCGACATGTTCGCCGCCGACGGGCGCTGGCTGGCCCACTACGGCTTCTCGGCCTTCGCCGCCCCCAACCCCGCCTCGGGCCTGAGCTAGGAGGACCGCGATGAAGTTCACCCTGTCCTGGCTCCGCGAGCACCTCGAGACCGACGCCACCGTGGCCGAAGTCGTCGAGGCCATGACCATGGCTGGCCTGGAGGTCGAGCACGTCGATGACCCCGGCGCGCGCCTCGCCGCCTTCTCGGTCGCCCGCATCGTCGAGGCCGTCCAGCACCCCAACGCCGACCGGCTCCGGGTCTGCCAGGTCGACACCGTCGACGGCCGCAAGGAGATCGTCTGCGGGGCGCCCAACGCCCGGGCCGGCCTGACCACCATCTATGCGCCCATCGGCGCCTGCATCCCGGCCAACGGCCTGGTGCTGGAGGCCCGGCCGGTGCGCGGCGTGGTCTCCAACGGCATGCTGTGCTCGGCCGCCGAGCTGGAGACCGCCGAGGAGTCGGACGGAATCCTCGAGCTGGACGCCGGCCTTGCGGTCGGGACCCCCGCGGCCGTCGCCCTCGGCCTGGAGGCCGTGATCGACTTCGAGGTGACCCCGAACCGCCCCGACTGGCTGGGCGTGGACGGCGTCGCCCGAGACCTGGCCGCGGCGGGCCTGGGCCGGCTCAAGACCCCCGCCATCACCCCCGTGGCCGGGGGCTTCCCCTGCCCGGTGGAGATCCGGCTGGACGACAGCGGCGCCTGCCCGGCCTTCGCCGGGCGCCTGATCCGGGGCGTCCGCAACGGTCCTTCGCCGGACTGGCTGCAGAGGAAGCTCATCTCCATCGGCCTGAGGCCGATCAGCGCCCTGGTG
Source organism: Phenylobacterium parvum (assembly GCA_029977805.1). Lineage (GTDB taxonomy): Bacteria > Pseudomonadota > Alphaproteobacteria > Caulobacterales > Caulobacteraceae > Phenylobacterium > Phenylobacterium parvum_A. Next base: position 11,522 of record JAPOKE010000030.1, read on the forward strand.
GACATCACCAACCTGATCACCTTCGACCGGGCCCGGCCCCTGCACGTCTACGACGCCGCCCGGCTGTCCGGCGGCTGGATCGAGGCCCGGCTGGGCCGCGAGGGCGAGCGCGTCGAGGCCCTGGACGGCAAGACCTACGCCGCCGGCCCGGAGACCTGCGTCATCGCCGACGCCTCGGGCGCCATCGGCCTGGGCGGGGTTATGGGCGGGTCGTCCACGGGCTGTTCCGAGACCACCACGGACGTCTTCGTCGAGAGCGCCTGGTTCGAGCCGATCCGCATCGCCCAGACCGGTCGCAGCCTCGGCATCGCCTCGGACGCCCAGTACCGCTTCGCCCGGGGCGTGGACCCCGAGAGCCTGCTGCCCGGCCTGGAGTTCGCCACCCGGCTGATCCTGGACATCTGCGGCGGGGAGGCTTCCGAGGCCGTGCTGGCGGGCCAGGCGCCCGCCCGGCCCGCGCCCTTCGCCTTCGACCGCGGCTATGTCGAGGCCCTGTCCGGCCTGTCGATTCCCCGGGAACGCATCGACGGCATCCTGTCGGCCCTGGGCTTCGGCCTGGACGGCGAGACGGTGGCCCCGCCGTCCTGGCGACGGGACGTCGAGGGCAAGGCCGACCTGGTCGAGGAGGTGGCGCGGATCGCCGGCTACGACGCCCTGCCGGCGACGCCCCTTCCCCCGGCGCGGCCCGCCCCGGGGGGCGTGCTGACGGTCCGCCAGTCCCGCATGCGGACGGCGCGCCGGGCCCTGGCCGCCTCCGGCTACGCCGAGGCCGTGACCTGGAGCTTCATGAAGCGGGCTGCGGCCGAGCGGTTCGGCGGCGGCGCGCCGGAACTCGTCCTGTCCAACCCGATCGCGGCGGACCTGGACTGCATGCGGCCCTCCATCCTGCCCAACCTGATCGAGGCCGTGGGCCGCAACGCCCGGCGGGGCTATCCCGACGCCGCCCTGTTCGAGATCGGGCCCATCTACCGGGGCGACCAGCCCGGCGACCAGTCGGCGGTCATCGCCGCCGTGCTGGCGCCGCACCCGGCCCGTCGCTGGGACGGCCGCAGCGAGGACGCCCTGTTCACCCTGAAGGGGGACCTCGAGGCCCTGCTGGCGGAACTGTCCGCGCCGCCCCTGCAGACGGTGCAGGGACAGTCCGCGCCCTGGTGGAGCCCGGGCCGGTCGGCGCGCCTCCAGCTGGGCCCGAAGACGGTCGTCGCGGAGTTCGGCGAGATCCATCCGGCGGTGCTGAAGGCGCTGGACGTGGACGGCCCCGTCCTGGCCTTCGAGCTTCACCTCGACCTCGTGCCGGAGCCCAAGCGCCGCGAGGTGAAGACCCGGCAGGCCTTCCAGCCCTCGCCCCTCATGCCCCTGTCGCGCGACTTCGCCTTCCTGCTCCCGGAAGCCACGCCGGCGGGCGACCTGGTCCGGCCGATCCTCGCCGCCGACAAGGCCCTGATCACCGAGGCCCGCATCTTCGACGTCTACCAGGGCCCCGGCGTGCCGGCGGGCTCCAAGTCCGTCGCGGTCGAGGTGCGCGTGCAGCCGCGGGAGCAGACCCTGGCCGAGGCCGACATCGAGGCCCTGTCCGCCCGGATCGTCGCCGCCGCCGAGAAGGCCTGCGGGGCCCGCCTGAGGACCTGACCCCGGCGGCCGAATTGATCCTGATCAAGGAGGCCGCCGCGCCGGAGCCGCACTCTTTCCTTGCGTCCCCGGACCTGATCCTGTCCCCTCTCCCCCCAACCCGGACGGGATCCCGGGACCGGGGGCGCCTCCGGCCCCTTCGAGGGGAGGCGGCGCCGGGACAGGAGAGGCGAGGAAGACCATGAGCGCGACGGAAACCCTGAACCGCGGGGCGGCCACCAAGACCGAGCATTTCGACGTCCTGATCGTCGGGGCCGGGATCTCCGGCATCGGCGGGGCCTACCACCTGAAGACCCAGACGCCGGACCTCAGCTATGTGATCCTGGAGACCCAGGAGACCTTCGGCGGCACCTGGAACACCCACAAGTATCCCGGCATCCGGTCGGACAGCGACCTCTACACCTTCGGCTACCGCTTCAAGCCCTGGGTCAACGCCCCGATCGCCTCCGCCGAGGAGATCCTCAAGTACATGGGCGAGGTGATCGAGGAGAACGACATCGGCCGGCACATCCGCTACCGGCACAAGATCCTCAGGACCGCCTGGTCCAGCCTGGACAACACCTGGACGGTGGAGGCCCAGCGGCTCGACACGGACGAGACGGTCACCTTCACCTGCAACTTCCTGTGGATGTGCCAGGGCTACTATCGCCATGACGTCGGCTACACCCCCGATTGGGAGGGGATGGAGGACTATTCCGGCCGGATCGTGCATCCGCAGAACTGGCCCCAGGACCTCGACCTCACCGGCAAGAAGGTGCTGCTGATCGGGTCGGGCGCGACGGCGGCGACCCTGGTGCCCGCCATCGCCGGCAAGTGCGCCCACGTCACCATGCTGCAGCGCTCGCCCACCTATTTCATCCCGGGCCGCAACGCCAACGAGCTGGCCGACATCCTGCGGCAGCTGGAGATCGACGAGACCTGGATCCACGAGATCGTCCGCCGCAAGATCCTGTTCGACGGCGGAGAGTTCACCCGGCGCTCCTTCGAGGAGCCGGAGGTCGTGCGGAACGAGCTCCTGTCGGGGGTCCGCGCCTTCCTGGGCGACGAGGCGGTGAAGGAACACTTCACGCCCAAGTACCGGCCCTGGAGCCAGCGCATCGCCTTCGTCCCCGACGGCGACCTCTTCAAGGCGGTGATCGACGGCCACGCCAGCGTGGTGACCGACGAGATCGACCGCTTCGTGCCCGAGGGCGTCAAGCTGAAGTCCGGCAAGGTGGTCGAGGCCGACGTCGTGGTGACCGCCACGGGCTTCCACCTCAGCGTCCTGGGCGACATCGCGATGACCGTCGACGGCAAGCCGCTCGATTTCTCTCAGACCGTGACCTACCGCGGCATGATGTTCACCGGCGTGCCGAACCTGGTCTGGGTGTTCGGCTATTTCCGGGCCAGCTGGACGCTCCGGGTGGACCTGCTGGGCGACTTCGTCTGCCGCCTCCTGAACCACATGAAGAAGAAGGGCGTGAAGCGGGTGACGGCCGAGCTCCGGCCCGAGGACAAGGACATGCCCCTCGGACCCTGGATGGACCCCGAGGACTTCAATCCCGGCTACCTGCAGCGCGGCGGCCACCTTCTGCCCAAGGCGGGGAACAAGCCGGAATGGCGCCATTCGCAGGACTACTGGCGCGAGAAGGACGAACTGCCGAGGATCGACCTGGACGACCCGATCTTCCGCTACGGGAACTGAAGCGCCGAACGGCCTTCAGTTGAGGGTCGCCCCGCCCGTCCCCCCGGCCTGGAGGGCGGCGACGCAGGCGATGATGTCGTCCCAGTCGGCCAGGCCCTTGCGGTCGCCCATGGCGGCGAACTCCGCGGCCCTCAGCATGGCGATCACCTCGGCGTCCTCGCCGTACTGGGCGATGAGGGACAGGGCGGCGCTGCGGGTCTGCTCGGAAAAGGCGGGGGCCTGGGGCATGTCGGACCTTCCGGAGGCGGGGCGGAACCTCTGGACCGCCGCGCGGCCCGTGGCAAGATCAGGGGCATGAAGGGGACCCGCGCATGAAGGACCGGTTCGGACTGGAAACCCGGGGCGACCCCCGGTCGGTCGAGGCCCTGGGCGAGGCCGTGGCGGCCCTCTACGCCATGCGGCCGGAGGCCATGGGTCACCTCAAGACCGCGGCCTCGGACCCGGACTGCGCCCTCGGGCGGATGCTGGGCGCCTATCTCGGCCTGATGTCCTCGGAGCGCGGGCCCGGGGCGGCGGGCGTGGCGCGGATGGGCGGGATCGTCGCGGCGGACGCCCGGGAGGCGGCCCACCTGTCGGTGATCCGGGCCTGGGCGGCGGGGGACTGGTCGGGGGCCAGCCGGCGGCTGGACGACCTGCTCGAGGCCTGGCCCGGCGACCCGATCGCCCTGAACGCCGCCCACCAGCTGGACTTCTTCCTCGGCGACGCCGGCCGGCTCCGGGACCGCCCGGCGGCGGCCCTCAGGGCCTGGGACGGTGCGGCGCCCGGCTTCGCCTACCTGCACGGCATGCACGCCTTCGGCCTGGAGGAGTGCGGGGACTATCCGGCGGCGGAGGCGGCGGCCCGGCGCGCCCTGGACGCGGCGCCGGATGATGTCTGGGCCCAGCACGCCCTGGTCCACGCCCTGGAGATGCAGGGCCGGTCGCAGGCGGGGCAGGACCTGCTGGACGCCCGTCGCGCGGACTGGGGCCACGACCACTTCCTGAAGGTCCACACCGCCTGGCACTACGCCCTCTTCGGCCTGGAGACCGGCGAGGCCGACCGGGTGCTGGCCCTGCACGACGCGACGGTCTGGGACGGCGGACCCGATCCCCTGGCCATGACCCTGATCGACTCGGCGGGGCTGCTCTGGCGGCTGAAGCTGGACGGGGTGGACGCCGGCGGGCGGTGGGACCGGCTCTCGGACGAATGGGCCCTGCGGGACGAGGGCGCCTGGTACGCCTTCAACGACCTGCACGCCGTGCTGGCCCATTGCGGGGCGGGGCGGCTGGAGCGGGCCCGGGCGCTCGTGGAGCGGATGGCGGAGGCGGCGGCCAACCCGGACCCGGCGGCCACCAACGCCCAGGCCCTGCGCGCGGCGGGGCTGTCGGCGGCCCGGGGCGTGCTGGCCTTTGCGCAAGGGGACTTCGCGGCCAGCGTGGCGCACCTTGCGCCCGTGAGGCGGCAGATGGCCGTGTTCGGCGGCAGCCACGCCCAGCGGGACGCCTGGCAGCGCACCCTGCTGGTCGCGGCCCTCAAGGGCGGCCAGGCGGGTTTCGCCCGGGTGCTGGTCGAGGAGCGCCTCGCCGAACGCCCCGCCAGCGCCTGGAGCCAGGCGCGGCGGGCGGAGCTCGACGCCCTCAGTCGGTGAAGGTGAAGCGGTTGAAGCCCTCGGCGTCGGTCTCCAGCCGGACCCGGCGGCCGATGGGCTCGCGGGCGGCCAGTTCTGCGAAGGCGGCCTCCGAGGCCTGGTTGGCGGCGACGCGGCGGCCGTCAGGCAGGCGGGCGATGACCACGATCACGGGACCCGAGCGGGTGGTCGTGGTGGTGTAGGTCTCCACCGTCGCCTCGCCGGTCGCCGCATCGACCTCCAGCCCGGGAACCGGGTCGTAGGGGATCCTGGCGCGGCGGGCCTCCGGGCGGCTCCAGTCTGCGGGCGTCGTGGAATAGACCCCGGCCGAATACTTGGACAGCATGCCGCCGTTGGCGCCGACGAAGCCAAAGGCCCCGGGCCGGGCGCGCAGGGCCGCGACGGCCTCGGCGATGGCGTGCATGGAGTAGTTGTTCCCCGCCCCGCCGAAATAGGGCAGGCCGCCGGTCAGGGTCAGGCCGCGCGGGTCGTCGGGGGCGATGCCCAGGCCGTCGATCATGTTGAACACGGCGATGGGGAAGCAGGAATAGAAGTCGAAGACGGCCATGTCGTCGACGGTCTTGCCGGCGAGCTCCAGGGCCTTGCGGCCGGCGGCGATGGCGGAGGGGCTGGCCGACAGGTCGGGCCGCTCCATGATGGTCAGCTCGTTGGCGTCGCCCTGGCCGTGCAGGTAGACGAAGCGGTCCTCCGGAACCCCGAGGGCGCGGGCCCCGCCGACCGAGGTCAGGATGACCGCAGCGGCCTGGTTCACCTGGTCGCGGGCCACCAGCATCCGGGTGAAGGGATCGGCGAGGCGGAATAGGGGTTGGCGGCGGCCACCCGGGTGAAGGGGGCGAAAAGCTCGCCCATCCGGCGGGCGTAGGTCGGCCGGTCGAGGCCCAGGCGGGCGCGCCGGGCGTTCTCGAACAGGGCGTAGGCGGGGATGGCGCCGGTGATCCGGTGCTTCAGGATCGAGGGCGTGAACATGCCCTCCAGGCCGTAGCCGCGGTCCTCCAGCGTCCCCTCGACGGTCTCGGACCAGTCCGGGGTCTCGCCCCTGGCGCTCAGGGTCAG
>JAPOKE010000030.1:17525-21743 GCA_029977805.1 Phenylobacterium parvum
GAGGAACCCGTTGTCGTTCGCCCAACTTCGGAAACGGTCATCGGCGAGTTCATGGCCTCGGAGCCGACAAGCAGGACCGCCCGGGCCTCGCCGCGGGAGATGGCCTCGCAGAACTCGCCCACGAGGCGCTGGGGCCCCTGGCCGCCGGTGATCTCGAGGATGGCGCGGGCCGGGTCGGCGCCGATCCGCTTCGCGACCGAGCGGGGGAAGTTGTTGGAGGCGCCGAAGGGCGGCCTGGCGCCCGGCGAGGAGATCTCGAACTGGCGGATGGCGACGATGACGTCGAGGGCGGCGGCGAGGTCGCCCGAGGCGCTCGCGTCGGCCAGGGCCGCCCGGGCCGCCTCGCCGGCGAGGTCGGCGGGGGACAGGGCGCGGTAGCCGGCGTCGGTCGGCCGCTCGGCGGCCTGCCCCACCCCGATGAGCACGGGGGTGCGGTCATCCTGCGAAGTCATGTGGAAATCCTCCCTGGGCCGGCTTCGCGGCCGCGTCTGGCTACTTTTCCTCGAGCAGGCGGTCGAGGACCGCCGCGGCGTCCTTCCCGCCCCAGTCGGCCTCGCCCAGCATGCGGGCGCGCTCCACCCCGTCACGCCCGAAGATCAGGGTGGTGGGCATGGCGGCGGTGGGCGGCTTGAGCGAGAAGGGCAGGCTGGACTTGGGGTCGTGGTAGAAGGCCAGGGGCGCATTCTTGCCGATGAAGGCGCGGGCCTTGTCGGCGTCCTTCTCGCGGTCGATCGAGATGGCCAGCACGACCACGTCCTTGCCCTTCTGGGCTTCGGCGAGCTTCGCCAGGGTCGGCATCTCGAGGATGCAGGGCGCGCACCAGGTGGCCCAGAGGTTGACCACCACCACCTTGCCCCGGAAGTCGCCGATGCGGACCGGCTTGCCCTCGGGGTCCAGGAAGCTGGTGGCCGGCGCCGGCGAGGCCTCGGCCGGCAGGATAAGGCGGGACATCTCCCCGCGCGTCAGGTCCTGGAGCCCCCCCTTCGCCCGGGGGGTTATGGAAGACTGGGCGATGATGTAGAGAACCCCGGCGACGCCGACCAGGGCGGCGCCCCAGAGGGCGATCCGCAGGACGCCCAGCCTGGGAGATCCCGCTTCCTTTTCCTGGCTCATGATGACCGACGACTCCCCTGACGATACGAACGCCGCCTCCCCGGGAGGACAGGCCATGTGGGGCGGCCGGTTCGCGGCGCGCCCGGCGGACCTGATGCAGGCGATCAACGTCTCCATCGGGTTCGACAGGCGGCTCGCCGACCAGGACCTGGCCGGCTCCCGCGCCCACGCGGCGATGTTGCGCATGCAGGGCGTGATTACAAGTCAGGACGAGGCGGCCATCCAGTCCGGGCTCGACGCCATCGCCGCCGAGATCCGGGACGGGACATTCCCCTTCCGCGAGGAGTTCGAGGACATCCACATGAACGTGGAGGCCCGGCTGCGCGAGCTGATCGGGCCGGCGGCGGGACGCCTGCACACCGCCCGCAGCCGCAATGACCAGGTGGCCCTCGATTTCCGCCTCTGGGTGCGGGACGCCTGCGACCGGACGGTCGCCCAGCTGAAGCGCCTACAGGCCGCCCTGCTGGACCGGGCCGAGCAGCACGCCGGAACCCTGATGCCGGGCTTCACCCACCTCCAGCCCGCCCAGCCGGTGACCTTCGGCCACCACCTGATGGCCTATGTGGAGATGTTCGGCCGCGACGCCGGGCGCTTCGCCGACGCCCGCGCGCGGATGAACGAGTGCCCCCTCGGCGCCGCCGCCCTGGCCGGATCCCCCTTCCCCATCGACCGGGAGGCCACCGCCCGCGCCCTCGGCTTCGACCGGCCGACGGCAAATTCCCTGGACAGCGTGTCCGACCGGGACTTCGCCCTGGAGGCCCTGGCTGCGGCCACCCTGTGCGGCGTCCACCTCTCGCGCCTGGCCGAGGAGCTGGTGATCTGGACGACGCCCCAGTTCGGCTTCGTGCGCCTGTCCGACGCCTTCTCCACCGGCTCGTCCATCATGCCGCAGAAGCGCAATCCCGACGCCGCCGAGCTGGTCCGGGCCAAGATCGGCCGCCTGATGGGGTCCTTCACCCAGCTGACCCTGGTCATGAAGGGCCTGCCGCTCGCCTATTCCAAGGACATGCAGGAGGACAAGGTCCCGACCTTCGAGGCCTTCGACGCCCTGGAACTGTCCCTCGCGGCCATGACCGGGATGATCCTGGATCTGGAGCCCTCCGCGGAGCGGATGGCCGCCGCCGCGGGCGCCGGCTTCTCCACCGCCACGGACCTCGCCGACTGGCTGGTCCGGACCCTCGACATGCCCTTCCGCGACGCCCACCACGTGACCGGCGCCGCGGTGAAGCGCGCCGAGGCCCTGGGCGTGGACCTGCCCGGCCTGCCGCTCGCCGAGCTCCAGGCGCTGAGCCCGGGGATCACGGCCGCCGTCTTCGACGTCCTGACGCCGGCGGCCTCCGCCGCCAGCCGGACGAGCCTCGGCGGCACGGCGCCGGACCAGGTGCGCCGGCAGGTCGCCCTCTGGCGGGAGCGCCTCGCATGAGGTCCCGCCGCCTGCTCCTCCTCGCCCTGACCCTGGCCCTGCCGGCCGTCTCGGCCTGCGGCAAGCTCGGCCGGCTGGAACGCCCCGAGCCCCGCCCCGGCGAGGCGCGCGACATCGACGCCGGCTCCTCGCCCGGCCAGGCCCTGCGCACCGCGGACCCGCGGGACCGCAACGCCGAGCCCCTGCCGCCCCTGGTCGCGCCTGCGGCGACGCCGAAGGCCCAGGACGCGCCCGAGAGATGAACCATTTCGAGCTCCGGGACGGCGAGATGTCCTGCGAGGACGTCCCGCTCTCGCAGGTCGCCGAGGCGGTGGGCACCCCCGTCTATGTCTATTCCTCCGCCACCCTCGAGCGGCACTTCAAGGTCCTTGAGTCGGCACTCGCCGGGGCGGGCCTTAGGGGCGAGGACGGCGGCGCGCCCCTGATCGCCTATGCGGTGAAGGCCAACCCCAACCTGGCGGTCCTGGCCACCCTGGCCCGGCTCGGCGCCGGCGCGGACACCGTCTCGGAAGGCGAGATCCGGCGGGCCCTGGCCGCAGGAGTTCCCGCCGCCCGCATCGTCTTCTCCGGGGTCGGAAAGCAGGCGGCCGAGATCGCCTTCGCCCTGGAGGCGGGCATCTCCGAGATCAACGTCGAGTCCGAGCCCGAGATGCGGCTGGTCGCCCGGGTGGCCCGGGACCTGGGCCGGCCGGCGCGGATCGCCTTCCGGGTGAACCCCGACGTCGCGGCGGGCGGGCACGCCAAGATCGCCACCGGCGGCGCGGACAACAAGTTCGGGGTCTCCTTCTCGGAGGCCGAGCGGCTCTATGCGGAGGCCGCCGGGGATCCCTGGCTCCAGCCCGTCGGCCTGACCTGCCACATCGGCAGCCAGATCACCGCCCTGGAGCCGATGGAGGCCGCCTTCCGCCGGATGCGCGACCTTGTCGAGCGGCTCCGCGCCCGGGGCCTGGAAGTCCGGCGGCTGGATCTCGGCGGCGGCCTGGGCGTTCCCTATTTCAACCAGCCGGAACCGCCCTCGCCGGCGGCCTACGCCGCCATGGTCGCAAGGGTCACGGCCGGGCTGGACATCGGCCTCGCCTTCGAGCCGGGCCGGGTCATAGCCGCCAACGCCGGCATCCTCCTGGCCCGGGTCCTGCACATCCACGAGCGCCCCGAGGGCCGCCGCTTCGTGGTGCTCGACGCCGCCATGAACGACCTGATCCGGCCGGCCATGTACGACGCCTACCACGACCTCCGGCCTGTCCGGCCGAGGCCCGGCGCCAGCGCCGTCGCGGACGTGGTCGGACCGGTCTGCGAGACCGGCGACACCTTCACCCGGGACCGCGAACTGCCGCCCCTCGAGGCGGGGGACCTGGTGGCCTTCATGAGCGCCGGGGCCTACGGCGCCTCGATGTCCAGCGAGTACAACAGCCGGCTCCTGGTCCCCGAGGTCCTGGTGCGCGGCGCCGAGTGGGCGGTGGTGCGGCCGAGGCCGACCTACGAGGACATGCTGGCCCGCGAGGCCCGCCCGCCCTGGCTGGAGCCGCCCGGGTCGGACTGACCGCCCGCCCGACGGCGCGAAGGACGCGCGGCGAGCGACGCCGGCGCAGGGGTGCGTCTGCGACCCGGGAGACCCCCTCCGTCCCGCTTCGCGGTCCACCTCCCCCTTGGGGGACCCCTGCGTTATGTCGCATCGCTGGCCT
>JAPOKE010000031.1 GCA_029977805.1 Phenylobacterium parvum
GGCGACCACGGGCACTTCGAGCAGAGCCTGCGCGCGACGGGCCGGCTGGAGATCGGCGGCGAGACCCTCGCCTTCGACGGCTACGGCGTTCGGGACAAGTCCTGGGGCCCGCGCAACTGGAGCGGATCGTCCAGCGGGTCCTCGGGCGCCGCCTCGCCGGGACCGGCCCTCTCGACGGCGGACGCGCCCAACCCCTTCGTCTTCTGGTTCTCCATGAACTTCGGCGCCGGCGTCTCGCTGGGAGGCTCCTGCTTCCGCCGGGCCGACGGGACCATGCTGGGCTCAGGCTGGATCCAGGACGGGGAGGGGATGGACACCCTGGAGGAGGTCCGTGTCGAGACCACCTTCCGGCCCGGCTCCATCCTGCACGAGTCGGTCGCGATGACCGCCCGCACCGGCAGGGGCCGCGAGGTGCGCATTTCCGGCCAGGTGATCAACATGTGCCCGACCAAGATCCCCTTCCCGGGCGGCGCCACCTTCGTCAACGAGGGCCTCGCCCGGTTCACGATGGACGGCCGCGAGGGCTTCGGCATCGCAGAGTCCTGGCACAACGTCACGGAGTAGCGTCCAGCGCGGGTGGGCCGCCCGCCGCTTCCGCCCGGGCTGCGGCCGGTCCGTGCATTGCCGGCTTCCGGTCCGCCCCGGGATATGCTGCAGTCCATCCCAACAACAGGGGAGGCCCAAATGCAGGAAGTCGTGGTGCGTGAAGAGGTTGCGCTGGGCGCAGAGGCGGTGTGGGCGGTGATCGGGGACTTCTCCGGCATCCGCAAATGGGCCGGACTGGTGGAGGCGGAATCCACCGAGGTCACCCCCAAGGGCAAGGTGCGCACCCTGACCATGCCCGGCGGCCGGACGGTCTCGGAACTGATGACCGACGAGGGGCCTCACCACTACACCTACACCCTCGATCGCCCGGACATGGACGCCTACTTCTCCACTGTCTCGGTGGAGCCGGGCGGGGCCGCCGACTGCGCCATCGTCCTGCGCGTGCGCTTCCAGCCCAAGGACGCCTCGCAGCTTGAGGCGGCGACGGAGGGCATGACCAAGTTCTGCCGGGGCAACCTGAAGGCCATGAAGCGGGCCCTCGGACTCGCCTGAACCCTTCACCGCCACACAGGGAGATCCGCCATGCTCAACCGGCTTGATGACTTTCCGATCCACCAGACGCCCGAGCCGATCGCTCATCCGGCGACCAGCGACCGCAATGTCTACGACCGGACCTGGTTCAACGGCTATGCGAAGGACGCCTCCTACTATTTCGGCGTCGGGATGGCGGTCTACCCCTACCGGGGCATACTCGACGGCGCCTTCAGCGTCGTGAAGCCGGATGGCCGGCAGTACTGCTTCTACGCCTCCCGCCGCGCGCCGACCGAGAGGACGGACATGTCCGTCGGGCCCTTCCGGCTGGAAGTCCTGGAGCCCATGCGCCGCACCCGGGTGGTGCTGGAGGAGAACGAGAGCGGCCTGTCCTGCGACCTCGTCTTCTCGACCCGCACGGCCAGCCTCCAGGAGGCGCGCCAGACCCTGTGGTCCGGGACCCGCCGGGTCATGGACGCCACCCGCTTCGACCAGTTCGGCCGCTGGAGCGGATGGGTGCAGACGCCCGAGGGCCGGATCGAGGTGGACGACGAGGTCTGCCTCGGCACCAAGGACCGGTCGTGGGGCGTGCGCAATGTCGGCGAGCCGGAGACGGGGGGCGCCCCGCGCACCACGCCGCCCAGCGCCTTCTTCCTCTGGACCCCGCTGTTCTGGGACGACCACATCTCGCACGCCATCTTCTTCGACGACGCCGAGGGCCGCCCCCTGGTGCGCGAGGGCCTTACGGCGCCGCTCTATGGCAGCGAGGCGGAGGTTCCCGGCGTGGAGGACGGCCGCGACCGCCGCATGGCCACCGCCCGGCACAGGATCGACTACCATCCCGGAACGCGCCTCGCCCGCTATGCCGAGGTCGACCTCGTCGACCATGACGGATCCGTGCGGACCATCAGCATGGAGCCGGTGCTGAAGTTCCAGATGAAGGGCCTCGGCTACAGCCATCCGGAATGGGGGCAGGGCATGTGGAAGGGAGAGCTGGCCATCGGCCATGAGTCCTTCGACACCCGCCAGCTGGACCCCCTGGCCCCCTCGCACCTTCACACCCAGCAGATCGTCCGCACCCGCGACAACGAGGGCCGAACGGGCATCGGCGTCCTGGAGCAAGTCTGCATCGGCCCCTACGCCCCGGCGGGATTCACCCAGATGCTGGATGGGGCCAAGGGCTAGGGCTTCGGGGCCGGGGCGCGGGCCGGCGGCCCGTCGCCGTCGACCGACAGGGCGAAGTTGAAGGCCCGGCTGATCGCGGCGGGGATCACCGACAGGTGGCTCTCGTCCGGGAAGATCACCGTCTGGACGCGATATCCGGGCCCGCCCTTCACCGCCGCCAGCCGCTGGCCCAGACCCGCCGGATTGTCCGTCATACGCGTCACGGAGATCAGGCCGTCGACCTGGGCCTGGGTCATGGGAACGCCTCCGGTCCGGTAGCCCGTGGAAGATCCCTCCAGGGCGCCGGCCATGAGCAGGACCCTCGGCGCGACCGCTCCCGACCGGATCTTCGACTCAAGTGCCGCCTCGTCGGCGAGCACGGCGCGGTCGTTCCAGAAGAGGGACGGGCTGGCGCTGGCGAAGGTGCGGTAGTCGCCCGGCCGGGTCATCAGGGCGCGCACCACGGCGAGGCCGCCCAGGGAGTGGCCGAACAGGGTCTGGTCGGACGCATCCACCGGCGCAAGGCCGGCGACCCGCGGCTTCACCTCGGTCTCGATCATGTCGAGGAAGGCGTCGAGGCCGCCTGTATTGTCCGGCGTCAGGCCGGGGTTGGGCGGCATGCGGGCCAGGGCCTCCGCGGTGATCGGCGTGGTCAGGTCGCGGTTGCGCGTCTTCAGGATCTCATCGAACCGGTTCAGGGGATATCCGATCCCCACGACGACGGCGGGCCGGATCTCGCCGAACATCGACTGCGCCCGGGCCACGCTCACCGCCGTGTAGAAGTGCGAGTTCCCGTCCAGGACGTAGACCACAGGGAACCCCGCCCTGGGGGCGGGGGCATCCGGGATCGAGATGAAGAGGCGGTAGTCGCGGCCGGTGACCCGGGACCGGAAGTCCTGGAAGCGGGCGCCGTCGACGACGACGATGCCTTCCGGCGCGGGCGGCGCCGCGGCGGCTGGACCGGCGCCGGCCAGGGCCAGGGTCAGGGCGGAGAAGACGGCGGTCCTGGCGCGCACCGGGGTCACCCCTTGCGGGCCGCGAAGGCGGCGATCCGCTCGCGCATGTCGGGTCCGACGCCTTCGCCCCGGTAGACCTCGTGGGCCAGCCCGGCGGGGAGGGGGAGGCCGTCGGTCAGGTCGAGGAGCCGCTTGTTCGCCGCGTGGCTGAAGGCGGAGTTGGCGGCGATCTCGGCGGCCCAGGCGTCGACCCCGTCGAGGAAGCCGTCGTCGGGCAGGCAGGCGTTCGCCAGGCCCATGGCCTCGGCCTCGCGGCCGGAATAGGTGCGACAGGTGAACATCATCTCCCGGGCCTTGCTGGTCCCGACGCGTCGCGGCAGGCGCTGGCTAAGGCCCCACACCGGGGTCAGGGCCCAGCGGGCGTGGGTGTCGGCGAACTTCGCGTTCTCGGAGGCGAGGACCAGGTCGCCCGCCAGGGCCAGTTCCAGCGCCCCGGTGTAGCAGTGGCCGTGCACGGCGGAGATCACCGGCAGGGGAAGGGCCGCCAGCCTTTCGATCACCTTCGACTGGTAGTTGGGCTCGGGCAGCCGCTCGCCGGCGGCGATGTCGCCCAGGTCGTGGCCTGCGGAGAAGCATCGCCCCGCGCCCCTCAGGACCACCGCGGCGATCCCCGCGGGTCTGGCGGCGATGTCCCGGACGTGGGCGTCCAGCGCCTGGAAGACCGGGACGTTCAGCGAATTCAGCTTGTCCGGCCGGTTGAGCACCAGGTGCACCGCCGCGCCGCGCATCTCGCGCAGGACCAGTTCAGTCATTCGCCTTCCTCCGTTCTTGTGCGGCAAGTGGGCGGCCCGTCCTGGCCGATGTCAACTCCGGCGGAACGCACCGGAATCCCCCCGCCGTCACCCAAATGTCATCGATCGTTTGTAATCCATCTGTTGACCGTTTCGGGATATCGTCGACGCCGACGACCACTCCAGGTCAGGGATCGGAGCAGGCAGGATCTCCCGTGAGGACCACCGTCATCGCCATGGGCGCCATGCTGGGCTCTCTGGGGCTCGCGGTCGCCGACGCCCGGAGCCAGGTGCTCGAGATCGGGGATGACGGTTCCGTGACAACCTATTCCGGGCCGATGGTCTTCACCTCGCAGGGCTCCCAACCCCTCATGCCGCAGGCGACCCCGGCGGTCGCCAGTGCGCCCGCCGCCATCGCCGAACTCATCGCCGAGGCCTCGGCCCGGCACGGGGTGGATCCCCGCCTGGCGGCCGCCGTGGCCTGGCAGGAGTCCCGCTTCCAGCAGGCTGCGGTCTCGCCCAAGGGCGCCCGCGGGGTAATGCAGCTCATGCCCGGCACCGCCCGCGACCTCGGCGTCGACCCCGACGACCTGCGCGGCAACATCGACGGCGGCGTCGGCTACCTCGCCCGGCAGCTGAAGCGCTTCGGGGACGTCCGGCTGGCCCTGGCGGCCTACAACGCCGGACCCGAGGCGGTGGAGCGTTACGGGGATGTGCCGCCCTTCCAGGAAACCCGGGCCTACGTGCAGGCCATCGTCTCGCGCCTCGGCGCCCCAAGCATCCCGACCTACGGAGCCCAGTAGGACCATGACCCGCAAGATCGCCACCCTGGCCGCCGCCGCCGCCCTCTTCGCCGGACCGGCCTTCGCCCAGGCCCAGGCTGACCCCGCCGGGTCGTCGCCCCTGATCGCCGCCCTGACCTGGGTCCAGGGCACCCTCCTGGGAACGGTCGCCACCAGCGCCGCCGTCATCGCCATCGCCATCGTCGGCTTCCTGATGCTCTCCGGGCGCATGGAATGGCGCCGCGGCGTGATCGTCATCGTCGGCGCCTTCATCATCTTCGGCGCCGTCTCCATCGTCGCCGGCATCCGCAGCCTCGCCGGAGCCATGTAGGATGAGCCGACTGGCCTCGGACCCGGTCTTCGCCGCCCTGACGCGGCCACAGATGATAGGCGGCGTGACCTACACCTACGCCATCCTGAACCTCATCGTGACCGGCGAGCTGTTCCTTCTCACCAAGTCGTTCTGGGTCCTGGGCGCGGCCCTGGTGATCCACGCGATCGGCTATGCCGGCTCAATCCGAGAGCCGCGGTTCTTCGACATCTGGATCACCCGGGCGCGTTCCTGTCCCAGGGTCAGGAACTTCAGCTTCTGGGGCGGGAACTCGTACACGCCGTGAGCCGGTACATCACAACCCGGGCCGCGCGCCTCCTGGCGCCCAAGGAAGCCGCCATCGGCGACAGGCTGTCCTTCGCCCGGCATGTCGACGGCCAGACCCTGGCGACCCGGGAGGGCCTGCTCGTCCAGGTGCTGCACATCGCCGGCTTTCCGTTCGAGACCGCCTCGGACGATGACCTCAACTATCGCAAGTCCGTGCGCGAGACGGTCCTGCGAAGCGCCGCGACCTCTCGCCTGGCCCTCTGGCACCACGTGGTCCGGCGCCGGGTGACCCCCGGCTTCCCGCCGCCACCGGAAGAGCCCTTCTGCGCCGACCTGGACAGGCGGTGGCGGGACCAGCTCGAGGCGCGCCAGCTCTTCGTCAACGACATCTTCCTGACCCTCGTCCTGCGGCCGACCCAGGGGCGCGCCGGCCTGGTGGAGCGGCTCCTGCGGGGCCCCCGCCAGAGGCAGTCGGAAATGACCCGCGACCTGCGGGAGCTGCACGCCCTGCGGGAATCCTTCTCGGCGGCGCTGTCGCCCTACGGCGCCCGCACCCTTGGCCTCTACGACGGTCCGGGCGGGGCCCAGTATTCCGAACCCAGCGAGTTCCTCTCCCTCCTCCTCAACGGCGAGGTCCGGCCCGTCCTGACCC
Source organism: Phenylobacterium parvum (assembly GCA_029977805.1). Taxonomy (GTDB): domain Bacteria; phylum Pseudomonadota; class Alphaproteobacteria; order Caulobacterales; family Caulobacteraceae; genus Phenylobacterium; species Phenylobacterium parvum_A. Next base: position 6,021 of record JAPOKE010000031.1, read on the forward strand.
CGTCGGGGGACATCGGGGCGGCCATCGGCCAGCGCCGCCTGACCTTCGGGCTGGACGCCCTCGAATACGGGACCGGGCATGGCGGAGACCGGAGCTTCGGGGCCATCGTCGGGCTCAAGGACTATCCCGCCCGGACCTCGCCCGGCCTTCTGGACGGCGTCCTGCGGCTTCCGCACGAGATGGTCCTGACCGAGAGCTTCGCCTTCCAGGACCGGCAGGCCTCCCTCGACCGGATGGGGGTCGCCCTGCGGCGCCTGAGGGCCGCCGACGACGACGCCTTCAGCCTGCGGGGCGAGCTGGCCCAGGCCCGCGACGACGTCGGCGCCGGCCGCACCGCCTACGGGGAGCACCACCTGTCCATCCTGGTGCGTGCCGACGCCCTCACCGACCTCGACCACGCCGTCGCCGACGTGCAGTCCGCCCTTGCCGAGGCCGGCGCCCTGGCGGTGCGCGAGGACGCCAATCTTGAGCCCAGTTTCTGGGCCCAGTTCCCGGGGGGGTTCCGTTTCATCGCCCGCCGCGGCCTGATCTCGGCGGGGAACTTCGCCAGCCTCGCCAGCTTCCACAACCATCCCACGGGCGAGGCCGAGGGCAACCACTGGGGCCCCGCCATCTCGGTCCTAGAGACCACGGCCTCCGGCCCTTACCACTTCAACTTCCACCAGGGAGACCTGGGCAACTTCACCTGTATCGGGCCGTCGGGCTCGGGCAAGACCGTGCTGCTCACCTTCCTTCTCGCCCAGGCCGAGCGCGTCCGGCCGCGAGTGGCCTATTTCGACAAGGACCGCGGGGCCGAGCCCTTCATCCGGGCGATTGGCGGCCGCTACGACGTCCTGCGACCCGGCGAGCCCACCGGCTTCAATCCCCTGATGCTGCCGGACGAGCCCGGGAACCGGGCCTTCCTGGCGGAATGGCTGGCCCAGCTTCTCTCCGGGGACGGCTCCGTCCTCGGGCCTGACGACCGCGCCGTGATCGCCGACGCCATCGACGCAAACTTCGCCCAGCCCCCTTCGCACCGGCGGCTGCGTTTCCTGCGCGAGCTTTTCCGGGGCGGCCGGCGCCCGACGCCCGGCGACCTCGCCTTCCGACTGGGGCCCTGGTGCGAGGGCGGCGAGCACGCCTGGCTCTTCGACAACGCCGAGGACCAGCTGAGCCTCGAGACCCGCGTCCTCGGCTTTGACATGACCCGGCTGCTGGACTCCCCCGAGATCCGCACGCCGGCCATGATGTACCTCTTCCACAGGCTGGAGCAGCGGCTGGACGGGTCCCCCGCCATCTTCGTGGTCGACGAGGGCTGGAAGGTGCTGGACGACCCGGTCTTCGTCCGGCGGATCAAGGACTGGGAAAAGACCATCCGGAAGCGCAACGGCCTGGTCGGCTTCTGCACCCAGAGCGCCTCGGACGCCCTCGACAGCCGCATCGCCTCGGCCATCATCGAGCAGGCCGCCACCCAGATCTTCTTCCCCAACGCCCGCGCCCGGCCGGAGGAGTACATCGACGGCTTCGGCCTGTCCGAGCACGAGTTCTCCCTCGTGAAATCCCTTCCCGACACCTCGCGCTGCTTCCTGGTCAAGCGCGGCGACCACAGCGTGGTGGCGCGCCTGGACCTTTCGGGCCTCAAGGGGCCGTTGCAGGTCCTGGCCGGGACGGAACGCTCGGTCCGCAGGCTGGACCAGCTCCGGGCCGCGGTGGGGGACGCGCCGTCGGCCTGGCTTGAGCCCTTCATGGCCGGGAAGTCCGCCCCATGATCCAGGCGTGTCCCTCCTACATGGACGCCGGGGCGATCGAAGGCGTCATGGCCACGATCGACTGCCAGACGCGCGCCTACGCCCAGGGCGGCTATGAGGCCCTGACCCAGGGCTCGGGGCTTTTCGGCGCGGCCCTGACCCTTCTCCTGACCATCTATGTCGCCCTGATCGGCTGGCGGCTCCTGTTCGCGCCCGACGGCGCACGGCTCGCAGAGGCGCCCGGCGCAGCCCTCAGGATCGGCGCCATCCTGGCCCTGGTCACCAACTGGTCCGTCTTCCAGACCCTCGTCTTCGACGTCGCGGACCGGGCGCCCGTCCAGATCGCCGCGGCGGCCTCTGCGCCCTGGACGTCCTCCGGCGACGGGCGGAGCCTGGCGGCGCGACCCATCGAGGGCCTGGACCTCGCCCATTCCGAGCTGCGTCGTTCCGCAGCCGCCTTCGGCGTGCGCGCGCCGCCGAACGCCAAGGCCTACGCCAGCGCCGACGCCGCTTCGGCCGAAGCCCTCTCCCTGGCCGCGGACGCCCTGATGGTGATGAGCGTCGGGGTCGTCGGCGGCGCCAAGCTGGCGATCGGCGTCCTGACCGCCGTGGGGCCGGTCTTCATCGCCCTCGTGCTCCTGAACATCACCCGGGGCGTCTTCTTCGGGTGGGTCCGCGCCATTGCAGGGTCGGCCCTGACCCTGATGGTGGGCTGGGCCCTCCTCGTCATGCTGCTCGTGGTGCTGGCCCCCTGGCTGTCCGCCCTGGCCCAGCAGAGGGAGGCGCAGGCCCTTGAGCCCCGCATGGCGACGAGCCTCGCCGCCCTGGTCCTTGTCTTCGCGGTAGGGCAGGGCGTGCTGGTCCTCGCCGCCTGGGTCGCCGCCCTCGGCCTGAAGCCCGGCGCCGGCGCCCGGCCGGCGGCCGCCGCGCCGGTCCCCGGGATGCGCACAGACGCGTCGCCGCCGCAGCAGGTCATCTCCAGGGCCGACCGACTGGCACAGGCCCTCGCCGCAGAAGGACAGCGGTCCGAGGTCAGGGTGCGGGAAACCCGCATTGCGGCGGGCGGCCTGCGCGCCGCCCCGGTCCCGACGGCCGGTCTCCGCCCCCCTGAGGCCCTCGGGAGCAGTTACAGAAGGCCCGTCGCCCCGCGGCGGCGAGGAGGTTCATGATGTTGCGCAGCCTGCTGGTCGCGGCCTGCCTGGCCCTCAGCGCGGCGACGGCGCAGGCCGTGACGCCGCGCCCGGGCGATGGCGACCCCCGCATCCATTTCGTCGACTACGACCCCTTCGCCGTGGTTGAGCTCAGGGGCGCCCTCCGTCACCAGCTCACCGTCGAGTTCGATCCCGGCGAGCGGATCGAGAACGTCGCCATCGGGGACAGCCTCGGATGGCAGGTCACGCCGAACAGGCGGGCGAACCTGCTGTTCCTCAAGCCCATGGCGCGTCGCCCCACGACCAACATGACGGTGATCACCAACCAGCGGCGCTACAACTTCCGGCTCACCGCGCTGGCGGAGCCCGCCCGGGGCATGCCCTACGCGGTGAAGTTCCTCTACGCCCCCCCGGTCGTGGTGGCGACCGCGCCGGCCCCGCCGGATCCGCCGCCCGAGGTGCGCAACGCCGCCTATTCCTTCCAGGGATCCCGGGCCCTCTTGCCCGTGCGCATCTTCGATGACGGGCGCGACACCTACTTCGCCTTCGACGGCGACGAGGACCTTCCCGCCATCTTCGCCGTCGAGTCCGACGGCGCCGAGGCCCTGGTCAACCTGCGCCGCCGGGAGGCCCTGTTCATTGCAGACCGCGTCGCCCGCGGCTTCGTCCTCAGGCGGGGGGACGAGGTGACCCGGATCTTCAACGACGGCTACCGCAGGTCCGAGGCCAGCCAGGTCCCGGAAAAGCCCCGTTCGTTCTGGCGGAGATGATCATGGCGAGACCAAAGCCCAAGACCGCATCCGCCGCCGCAAGCGAGGTCCTCGACCGGGCCGGCGAGACCCTTCCGAGGGTCCGCGCGCCGGACTCGCCCCTGGTGTTCTGGGGCGGGATGGGCGGAGCCGTCCTGGCGGGCCTCCTGGTCTTCAACGGCCTGAACGCCTCCCGCGGCGCCCGCGCCCAGGTCCCGGCCCCGGCGGCGCCTGCGCCTGTCGTCCCGGCCGCGCCGGTCCCGACTGGGACTCCCGCTCCAGCCCCGGCGACCGTTCCCGCGACGCCTCCGCCGCCCTCCACGCCCATGCCCATGGCGAATTCGGAGGAGGCCTACCTGAGGGCCCCGGCCCTGGTGGTTGACCTCGCCCCGCCGGAGACCGCTGCGACCGCCGCCGCGGCGGCGGCCACGGCGACCCCGGGATCGCCTCCCGCGGCGCCTGCCGAACCGCTCGGCTCGGCCGAGGAGCGGTTCGCGGCGCGGACCATGGGGGGAACTTCCGACGGCGCCCGCGCCGCGCAGATGCGGGACCTCAGCCGCGTCGTTCCCCAGGGGACGCTGATCTCCGCCGTCCTCGAGTCCGCGATCAACTCCGACCTTCCGGGCGCCGTGCGCGGCGTGGTCAGCCGGGACGTCCGCAGCTTTGACGGCAGCCGGATCCTGATACCCAGGGGCTCGCGCCTGGTGGGCCAGTACAAGTCCGCCGCCGCCATCGGACAGACCCGCGCCTTTGTCGTCTGGAGCCGGATCATCAGCCCGACGGGGGTGACCATCGACATCGCCTCGCCCGCCGTGGACCGGCTTGGCCGGGGCGGGGTCGAAGGACGCGTGGACAACCACTTCCTCGAGCGCTTCGGCGCCTCCATCCTGCTGACCGTCCTGAACGCCGGCGTCACGGCTGCAGCGAACAACGCCTCTGGCGGCGGGAACACCACCCTGATCCTCGGCCTGCCGGGACAGGCCGGCCAGGCCATGGCGGGCCTTGCGCCGAGGGACATTCCCGCCACCCTGGAGGTCAGCCCCGGCGCCGCCATCCAGGTCTATGTCGCCCGCGACCTCGACTTCTCGGCGGTCGTGCGCTGATGAACGCCAACGTCTACCTCGGGGCCTTCCTTGCGCCGCTCGCGCCCTGGCTCGCCCGGCCTGAGGTCACCGACCTGCTGGTCAACGCGCCTGGCGAGGTCTGGATCGAGACGGCGTCGGAGGGCATGCGCTGCGAACCGGCGCCGGGCCTCGACGAAACCACCCTCCAGCGCCTGGTCCGGCAGATCGCGGCCTACAGCAGCCAGGGCGTCAATCGCGAGCAGCCCCTGCTCTCGGCCACCCTGCCGGACGGCGCCCGGGTGCAGGTCGTGGCGCCGCCGGCGACCCGGGGAGGCACGGTCCTCGCGGTCCGCAAGCACCTGATCACTGACCTCAGCCTCGACGACCTCTCCGCCGCGGGTCTCTTTTCCGCCCCCGGGGTCGGCTTGGCGCCGGGGACCGACCCCGCGGTCCTCGGGGCGCTGCTCGACTCCGGCGACCGGCTGGGATTCCTGAGGGAGGCCGTCCGGCGTCGGAAGACCCTGGTCATTTCCGGCGGGACCGGCAGCGGCAAGACCACCCTGCTCAACGCCCTGATCAAGGAGATCGACGCCGCCGAGCGCCTGGTCGTGATCGAGGATGCGCCGGAGATCCGCCTCGACCACCGAAACAGCGTCGGCCTCATCGCCGTGCGCGGCGACATGGGAGAGGCGCGCGTTGACGCCGACGCCCTGCTGACCGCCGCCCTGCGCCTGCGGCCCGACCGGATCCTGCTGGGCGAACTGCGCGGCCCGGAGGCCTTCGCCTTCCTGCGGGCGGTCAACAGCGGCCATCCCGGATCGATCACCACCCTGCACGCCGACAGCCCGGAAGGCGCGCTCGACCAGATCGGCCTGCTTGCCCTGACCTCAGGCCTGGAGCTGGGCTGGGACAAGGTCCAGGCCTACGTCTCGCGTGTCATTGACGTGGTCGTGCAGATCGAGCGGACCGAGTCCGGCCGTCGCATCTCCGACATCCGCTACCTCAGCCGGGCGGCCTGAGGCGGCGGGGCCCCGCGTGGGCGCCGCCCCGCCGAACGGCTCAGAACCGGGCCGACAGGCCCACCGAGAAGGACTGGCCGACCTCGAAGCTGTTGGTGTCGAAGCGGCGACCACCGGCCTCCTGGTACTCCTGGGCGTCGGTTCCGGTGAGGTTGCGCGCCTCGAAGGAGGCCGTCATCTCACGGCCCTGGAGCTCGAAGTTCCGGCGGTAGACAAAGTCGACGCGGACACCCGGGTCCTGGATCAGGTCGGGCAGGTCGAGGCTGCTGGAGCGCGCCGCGACCCGCTCGCTGGTGTAGGTCACCAGCAGGGTCGCCTGGGAGCCCGCGTCCTCGTTCTCGAAGCCGAACTGCAGGTTGGCGAGGTGATCCGACTGGCCCTGGAGCTTCTCACCACCGGTCAGGTAGTCCCTGGCGGGCGGCGTGGTGGCGACCCCGGTGATGTCGAGGATGATGGTGTCGCCATCCGAGACCTTCAGTTTGGAGGACGTGTAGGTGTAGTTCAGGGCCACCAGCCAGCGCCGCGCGTCAACCCAGTCCGCGCCGGTCTCCATGTCGAAGTACTTCTTGAACTCTATTTCCGCACCGTAGATGTCGGCGGCGGGCGCGTTGTAGAAGGTCTGGCGGAAGGCGCCGTCGGAACCGAGGACCGCCAGGGCTTCCACAGGCTTTTCCATGTCCTTGTAGAAGGCGCCGAGGGTGAAATACTGGCCGTTGCTGAAGTAGTGTTCGTATCGGGCGTCAACGTTGAGGAAGGTCGTGTCTTCCAGGTAGGGGTTCCCTGTCAGGATCCGGTCGGTCTCGGTGTCGCGGTAACGCTGCGGCGCCATTTCGCGGAACTGGGGGCGGCCGATGGTCTTGGACGCGCCGAGCCTCAGCTGCTGGTCCTCCGCGAAGTTCCAGGTCACGGTGGCGGCGGGCAGGATGTAGTCCTTCGATACCGACCGGCTGAAGATCGGCCCGGCGGCCTCGTTGAAGATGTCCAGCGTCTTCACGTACTGGTCCGCCGTCTCGTAGCGCAGGCCGAGGCTGCCCCGGAGAAGCGCGCGGATCTCGCTGTCCACCTGGACGTAGGCGGCGGCGACCTCCAGGCCGGCGTCATACATGGCCGCGTCGCCGGTCAGGGATGAGCCCGTCAGTTCCCGCAGCATGACGATGTCGTCGTTGATGTTGCGATCAGACACCAGGTAGTCGATCCGCTCGCCGGCGTAACGCGCAGGATCCCAGTTGCGGCCCTGGTCGTAGGTGAAGTCGCGCCGGACCGAGGTCCGGCTGTTCCTTTGCCAGGCGGCGCCCATCTTCAGCTGGGCCTGCCGGACGAATTCGAACGGCAGGTCGTAGGTGAGATCGAGATTGGCCGATCCGATGTTCTCGTCCAGGTCCGAGAAGGACACGAGCTGGTTCGCGCCAGAGAGGAGGGCGTTGCGCGACCCGTCGGCGGCCAGGCCGTAGCGGTACATGCGCTCGTAAGGCGCCTGGCGGGCGGTACGGCCATAGGTGCCACGCCATTCGAGGTCCCAGTCGCCGATCCGATGCCTGCCGGACAGTTGGCTGAGCTGGAGGACCCGCTCGTACCATTCGCTGTAGTAGGCGTTGACGTTGGTGTTGCCCTGCGACTGGGCCGAGTTGGAGGTGATCCGGGCGCGCTTGGAGGTCGAACGGATCCAGAGGCCGGTGTAGCGGACCTCATTTTCATCCTGTTCCCAGGCCAGGCCGGCGAGCCCGCTCCACGCGATGTCATTCTGGTTGGCCTCGAAGGTGGCGTCCGTCGCCAGGGCCAGGCCCCCCACGTCGGGAACGGTGGTCTGGCGAACGCCCTTCCGGGTCTGCCAGCCGTTGCGATAGCTGAGCACGCCGATGGCGCCGATCCGGCCATGGTCGGTGTCCAGGCTGTGGCCGGCCGAGATGTCGAAGTTCCCATTGACCGGCGAGCGATCCCTTTGGAGGACGTTCAGCGGCGCATTGGTGAAGCTGCGGGCCGTGGCCTTGTACTGGGCGTCGGTGAGTCCCGAAGATGACGCGCCGGGAACCACAGGACGGGTTGCTGCGAATTCGCGGACACCCACCGGGAGCTTGCGGGCGCCGTCATCGAAGCCCAGCCAATCGGTCTTGGAACCATAGTAGGTCAGGTTGCGGTTGCCGGTGGTCTCGGTGTCGCCGCCGAGACCGACGCCCACCTTGACGAAGGACTCATCCGGGGCGCCAACGGTCTGGAGATCGATGACACCTCCGCCGAACTCGCCGGGATAGTTGGTCGAATAGGTCTTCTGGATGACGGTTCCCGACAGGATGGAGGCCGGGAAGAGGTCTAGCGGGATCACCCGCTGGAGGGGCTCGGGGCTGGGCAGGGGCGAGCCGTTCAGCAGGGCCTGGGAGTAGCGCTCTCCCAGCCCGCGGACATAGACGAACTTGCCTGACACCAGGGAGATGCCGGTGATGCGGGTCAGGGCCTGGGCGGCGTTGTCGTCGCCGGCCCGCTGGACATCCTCGACGCTCAGGAAGTTCGCGACTTCCGAAGTGTCGCGGATCACGTCCGGGATGAACTTGCCGTTGACGATGATCTCTTCCACCTCGGTTTCCCCGGCCGGCGGCGGGGCCTGCGCGAAGGCGGTGTTGGCCGAGGTCAGTGCGGCGCCGGCGAGCAGGAGGGTGCGGAGGGTGCGGTTCATCGGGATCGGGCCTTCAGGAGGGCAAGGGGGAGGCGGCGGGAAGCTCCCGCCGCCCTGCGCATCTCGGATCAGCAGGAGGCCGCGCCGGCGAGGCCGCACGTCCAGCCGACGTACCAGTTGTCATTCAGGCCTGAGACCGCGCCGACATAGCTGGTGGCCAGGAAGAAGGCCGAGAACGGGGCAGGGTTGGTGGCCACGCGGCCGCTCTCGTTGGAGCCGTTGATGAACACCTGCGAGAAGGTCGGGGTGTAGCCCGTCGCAATGTTGTTGGGGCCGGCGGTGAAGAGGGCCTCCGGCGCCGTCGGCTGGTCGTTGTCGGTCGTCCGGTAGGGACCTCCGGCGCAGGCGAAGGCGATCGACGAGAAGGTGGGCTTCGGGTCCGCCAGGGTGGCCGAGCCATCGACGTCCAGGCACGGGATCGAGGGGTGGGCCGAGTAGACAACCCCGTTCAGGAAGTCGAAGCGCGTCCCGCTGTTGACGACGATCCCCTGGTGTTGGCGCGAGTCAAAGGTCGAAGACGCAAGGCCGAGGCGGCAGACGAAGTTGGAGATCTTCGGCGCGGAACGCAGCAGCGGGAGCCCGCCAGCCGTGGAGCCCGCCGAGGACGCCTCAAAGCACCGGCTCTCCTCCGTGGGATTGTCCGAGAAGTTCACGACGTACTGGGCGGATCCGTTGAAGCCTTCGTCCGTGTCGAAGCCGTCATCATCCCACTGATCGAGCACCAGACGACGGACATTGACCGTCCCCCCGAAGAACTCGACCGCGTCGTCCGCAGCGCCGTGGACCTGGACGAAGTCGACGATCGTGCCATTCCCAACGGCGCCGAAGGTGATTCCGTTCAGCTCCTCGTTCGGGGCGACCTCGTAGCCGGCTTCCTTGACCTGGACGTATCGAAGGACGCCGCTGTTGTCGTTCGCGGCGTTCCCGCCCCAGTTGATGGTCTGGATCGCCTCGAACCGGTATTCACAGTTCGAGGGATTGGCGGGGAAGCTCGTGGTGGTGGGCGGGCAGCGATTGATCGGCGCCCGTCCGGCCAGGACGATTCCCCCCCACTGGCCCTTCAGGTCCGGGCCGCCGTTCAGGTCGTTGAGGCTGGTGAAGATGATGGGCCGCGAGGCGGTTCCGTCGGCGATCATCCGCGAACCCCGGTTGACGACCAGGTACTCGGCGATGCCGCCGAAGACGGTGACCCCGGGTTCGATGGTCAGGACGCCGGCCTGGACGCCGGTCCGCGGGTTCTGGGCGTCGGGGCCGAGGTCCTGTCCCACCTCGACCTTGCCGTCGATCCGGTAGGCCGTGCCCGGGCGGTAGGGAAGGGTCAGGTTGCCGGTCACGAGGCGCGGAATGCCGCAGGACCGCAGCGTTCCATTCGCGATCGTGCCGAGGTTGATGAAGCCCGTGGGGCAGTCCGCCGAAGCGGATCCATTGCCTCCGGAACCACCCGATCCGCCGCCTGCGCCGCCGGTGGCGAACTGGCCCTCGCCGGGCGAGGCGATATCCGATCCGCCCCCGCAGGCCGCGAGCAGGACGCTGGCGGCGGCGAAGAGGGCAAGGGTCTTCAGCTGTCCGAGGGCTGTCATTTTTCGGTCTCCACCGTGTCGACAAGTCGCGCGCAAACGGGGAGCGGCGGCCCGTCCTGGCCGGTCGCCGGTTCGCCCCAGTCGGGGCATGTCTAGGCAGGGCGTGTGACGCGCCGTCTTCGGATTGATGACAGTTGGGTGTCAGCCGGTGGGGCCGGCGGCTTGGGGGCTAGAGGATGTACCTGTCGCCGGTCGCCCTTACCGTGATGTCGGAGACCGAGACTCCCCAGGGCTGGTCGAGGGCGTGGATCACCGCATCGGCGATGTAATCCGGGTCCAGGGCGAGGTAACGGACCGAGTCCGGCGAGCCCTGGCCGTCCGGGGCGGGGCTGTTCGTCCGTCCCTGGAGGGCCGCCAGGTAGGCGGGCGCATTCTGGCCCAGGATGCCGACAATGGCTTCGGGATTGATGACCCCGGCCCCGAGGCCGGTGCCCGGCACCCCGGTCGGGCGGATGGTGGTGACCTTGATCGCCCCCTGGGACTCCACGCGCAGGGATTCCGACAGGAAGTTCACCGCCGCCTTCGTCGCCCCGTAGACCCCGGCCCCGGCCACCGGGAAGTTGCCGTAGATGGACGAGATGTTGATCACCTGTCCCTGGCCCTGGGCGATCATCTGGTCGTGCACCGCCATGATCCCGTTCAGCACGCCCTTGAAGTTGACGTCGATGCAGCGATCCCAGGCCCGGGCCGCCTCGGCGTGGTCACGCCAGTAGGCGAGGGGCATGATCCCGGCGTTGTTGACCATGGCGTCGATGCGGCCGAACTCACGCACCCCCGCGGCGACGGCCGCCTGGAGGTCGGCCAGGGAGGTCACGTCCGCCTGGCGGTGCAGGATCCGTCCACCGGCGGCGAGGACGGCGGCGGCCGTGCCGGCCAGGCCTTCCGCGTCGATGTCGGCAGCGACGACGCAGGCCCCGAGGGCCGCCGCCTTCTCGCAGATCCGACGGCCGAAACCGCCTCCGGCTCCGGTCACCATCACCACCCGGTCCCGGATATGAACGCCCATGTCCGCCTCCATCCCGTCCGGGGCTGAAGAAACCTGCGGCCTGCCCCTTGGTCACCCACTGGCGGGGCCGGCGGGGCTCTGTCAAACATCTTCTCGGGCGCCTGCGGGGCGCCGCCGGAATGGAGCTCCGTCCATGCGTGGAAAGTGCCTTTGCGGGGAGGTCGCCTTCGCGTGCGACGCCCCTCCCGTCGTCACCGTCGCCTGCCATTGCACCCACTGCCAGAAGACCAGTGGTTCAGCCTTCTCGGTCAACGCCATCGTTCCCGGGGCGGCCTTCCGGCTCACCGGCGACTACGCGGTCTTTGCCGACCGGGGCGAGAGCGGCGGCTCGGTCGAGCGCTGCTTCTGCCCGAAGTGCGGCTCGCCCCTGGCCTCACGCCTCGGCAACGGCATGGTCGCCGTCAAGGTCGGGGCCCTGGAGAGCGATGAGGACGTGACCCCGGCCCTGCAGGTCTGGACCCGCAGCGCCCGGCCCTGGTCGAAGTCCCTGCTCGCGGCCCCGGGCTTCGAGACCAACCCGCCCTCGGCCTGACCCGGAGACCGCCCGTGCTCGCTCCCCTCGTTCCCGCCGCCATCGGCCCGGAGGACGAAGCCCTCCGCGCCGAGGTGCGCGCCTTCCTGGCCGAACGCCTCGCCGGCGTCCCCGGCGCCCTGCGGGCGCGGACCTGGATGGGCTACGACGCCGACTTTTCCCGCGACCTGGCCGCCCGCGGCTGGGTGGGCCTGACCCTGCCGGTGGAGTTCGGCGGCGGGGGACGCAGCCCCTTCGCCCGCTTCGTCCTGATCGAGGAACTGCTCGCCGCCGGGGCGCCGGTGGCGGCCCACTGGATCGCCGAGCGCCAGAGCGCGCCCCTCCTGCTGCGCTACGGCACGGAGGCCCAGCGCCGGGACATCGTGCCGCGCATCTGCCGGGGCGAGGCCTTCTTCTGCATCGGCATGAGCGAGCCCAATTCCGGATCCGACCTCGCCAGCGTCCGCACCCGCGCCGAGCGGACGGCCACCGGCTGGCGGCTGAACGGCTCGAAAATCTGGACCACCTATGGCCACAAGGCCCACTACATGGTCGCCCTGGTGCGCACCAGCGGTGGCCCGGACGACCGGCAGGCGGGACTGTCCCAGCTGCTGATCGATCTGAAGACCCCCGGCGTCACCGCCCGCCCGATCCGCGACCTGGCCGGAGACGAGCACTTCTCGGAGGTCTTCTTCGAGGATGTCGACCTGCCCGAGGACGCCCTGATCGGCCAGGAGGGCCAGGGCTGGTCACAGGTGAACGCCGAGCTCGCCTTCGAGCGCAGCGGACCCGAGCGGCTCTATTCTTCGACAGTCCTCATCGACGAGTGGCTGGACTTCGTCCGCAGCCGCGGCGGGCCGACGGAATCCGAGGCGGAGCTCGCGGGTCGGATGATCGCCCGTCTGGCCACCCTGCGGAACATGTCCCTGGCGGTGACGGGCCAACTGGCGCGGGGCGAGAGCCCGGTGGTCGAGGCCTCCATGGTCAAGGACCTGGGCGCCAGCTTCGAGCAGTCCATCCCGGCCCTGGTGACCGACCACCTGGCCTCGGTGGATGGGCCTGTCCCGTCCTCCCTGCTGGCGACCCTGGACTACCTGGCGGGCATGAGCCCGACCTTCTCCCTGCGCGGCGGCACGCGCGAGATCCTGCGGGGCATCATCGCCCGCGGGCTCGGACTGAGGTGAGGCCATGAGCGACGACCTGTTCCTCGACTCCTTCCGCAAGCTGCTCGCCGGCCTTGGCGCCGACCCCTGGCCCGAGCTCGAGGCCTCGGGCTTCCTCGACGTCCTGCGCCCCGAGGCGGAGGGCGGCGCCGGCCTCGACCTCGGCAGCCTGTTCCCGCTCGCCTTCGAGTGCGGTCGCCAGGCCGCGCCGCCGGCGCTTCTCCAGACCCTGCTGGCCCGGATCGCCGATCCGGCGGCCCGCGACTGCGCCGACGCGGCCCCTGTCCTGGTGGCCGGCGGCGTGGATCCTGACGCGGCCCGCGCCCTCTGCGCCGCCGCCGACGCTGCGATGATGGCCGGCGCCATCGACGCCCTGCAGGCCATGACCCTCGACCATGCCTCGACCCGCCGGCAGTTCGGCCGCGAGATCAGCAAGTTCCAGGCGATCCAGCACCAGATCGCCGTCATGGCCGAGGAGGTCATGGCCGCGCGAATGGCCGCCGAGACCGCCCTGGTCGGCGCCCCCCTGTCCATCTCCGCCCCTGCGGCGGCCGTGGCCAAGATGCGCTGCGGCGAGGCGGCCCAGGCCTGTTCGGGGATCGCCCACGCCGTGCACGGGGCCATCGGGGTCAGCGCCGAGCACGCCCTGCACGGGTTCACCGGCGCCCTGCACCGCCTGCGCCTCTCGCATGGCGGGGAGTCCTACTGGGCGCGCCGCCTCGGGGAGTGGGCCCTGTCCCGCCGGGACGACGCCGCGACCCTGGCGCGCAGCCTCTAGGGCAAGAGCTCCCGGTTCACTCGCGCCTCAGCAGACCCCCTCCGGCCCGCTGCGCGGCCCCTCTCCGGTGTCCGGTAACCTACAGCCCGTCGAGCCGGCAGCCCCGGACCACCAGGAAGGGCCTCAGGGCCTTGTAGGCCTCGCCGTGCCTCAGCAGGGGGATGCGCGGGTAGAGGTGGTGCAGGATGTGGAAGGGCATGCCCGAGGACAGGAGCACCCCGAGCCGGCTGCGGAAGGCGCGGGTGTCCCGGTAGCGGCCCATCTCCTGCGCCGGATGGTGCGGCGCCCAGCTCAGGTAGAACTGGATGTAGGTGGTCCCCAGTATGCGCGGCAGCCACCAGATCAGGGCCGCCTCGATGGCGAAGCCCGACCAGGCCAGGGTGAAGAGGATGGCGTGGTAGGCCAGGGTGTAGAGGGCGGCCACCAGGCCCGCCCGTCGGGCCTCGTCCGTGCCGATCCGGGCCAGGGCCTTGCCGTAGTTCCCCCCCGTCGCCGACCCGGGCTGGCGATGGGCGATGGTGTTCAGGAGGTGGCGCCAGGCGTTCGGCGCCTTGGTGTGGATGTCCGGGTCCAGTTCCGGGTCATTGGCGTGCAGGTGGTGCTCGTAGTGGGTCAGACGGGCGACGCCGTAGGGCAGGAGCATGGGCAGGGGCGAGAGGTGGCCCACCAGTTCGTTGAGCCAGAAGAGGGGTTCGCCCTCCCTGGCGATGATGCGGTGCTGGGCCTCATGCGACGGCAGGTAGCAGAGGGCCACGTTCAGGGTGGCGATGGGGAAGGCCAGCCAGAGGGGCATGACGCCGGACAGGGTCAGGGGCCAGAGGGAGAGCCAGATGGCCAGGTTTCCCAGGCCCCAGAGGACCGAGCCCCACGGCAGGCCGCCCATGAACCGCGCCGCGACCTCCGCCTCGAGCCGGTTCAGCTCCTTGGCGGGCAGGGCGCGCAGGGCCTCGACGGAGAGGTCGGTCACAGCCAGCGCCCCGTCTTCTGGGCGAGGGCGCCCCAGCCGCCGCCGATGATGAGGCCAACCGCCAGGGGCCAGGGAGTCCCGGCGATCGAAGGAAGGGTCCGCTCGAGGATCTGCGCGACCAGCGGCGCCAGGAAGCCGATCCCGAACAGGAAGGTCAGGTTCTGGAAGATCAGGGGCAGGATGCGGCTCACGGCGTGTCCTCGGTTCACCTGTCGGCACGGAAACGGAAAATGACGCCAGCGTCAACTTTTGTTCGACCTTGCGCACCGGCTTTCCCTGGGTCAACAGGCGGCATGGATCTCCTGGATTTCCAGCCTTGGCTTGACCGCTGGCTCCTGACGCCGGACGGCGAGCCCTTCGCCAGCACCTGGAGCCGCCTCCTGCCCGTGCGCCGGGACGGCCAGGCCCTCATGCTCAAGGCCTGCATGGCGGATCAGGAAGTCCACGGCTCGGCCTTCCTCGCCGGCTATGGCGGCCAGGGCGCCGTTCGGGTGCTGGAGCGGGAGGCGGACGCCGTCCTGCTGGAACGCGCCGGGGGCCCCCTCAGCCTGTCCGACATCGCCCGCGACAGGGGCGAGGAGATCACCTTCGCCACCCTCTGTAGCGCAGTCGCCACGCTTCAGTTCGCGCCCGGCCCCTTCCCGGTCGATCCGATCAAACTGACGACCTGGTTCAATGTCATCCGCGAGGCCTCCGCCTTCGCCGGAGGGATCTACGCCCGGGCCGAGGCGGTGCTGGAGCGCCTGCTGGCCACGACGGTGGTGGAGGCGCCCCTGCATGGCGACCTGCACCATGGCAACCTGCTGGACGGCGGTGGGCGCGGCTGGCTGGCCATCGACCCGAAGGGGCTCAAGGGTGATCCCGCCTGCGATTACGCGATCATGCTTCTGGCGGGGGAGGGGCCCGCCGGGGTCGCTGTCCCGGAGGTCGTGCGTGGGCGGCTCGCACGGATCTCGGCCCTTGCAGATCTTCCGCCTTCGCGCCTTGCGGGCTGGACCCTCTGCGTTTCGGCCCAGTACGCCGGGTGGTTCCATGGAACGCCGATGGGCGAGGCCATGATGGCCGTCGCCCTCAGCCTCGCCGACGGCGAAGACCTGGCGGGGGGGGGCGAGCGGGCACAGGTGAGAGCGATGGGGAGGGCGAGAGCGATTGGGGAGGGCCACGGTGAGTCTGAGGGCAAAGGTGAGGGCGAAGGCGA
>JAPOKE010000032.1 GCA_029977805.1 Phenylobacterium parvum
GGAGGGGGTCAGCTGAGGCGGGGATTGACCCCCTCAGTCGACTTCGCCGACAGCTTCCCCTTGGGGGAGCAATTGGCGGGGCGCGCCCGGCGTCCGGCTCAGCCCGCCGCCAGGGCCTTGTCGAGGTTGGCGGCGACCTTGTCGATGAAGCCCTCGGTGGTCAGCCAGCCCTGGGAATCGCCGACCAACAGGGCCAGGTCCTTTGTCATGGAGCCGGCCTCGACGGTCTCGACGCAGACGCGCTCGAGGGTGTGGGCGAAGTTGGCCAGGGCCTCGTTGCCGTCCAGCTTGGCGCGGTGCTCCAGGCCCCGGGTCCAGGCGAAGATCGAGGCGATGGAGTTGGTCGAGGTCGACTCGCCCTTCTGGTGCTGGCGGTAGTGGCGGGTGACGGTGCCGTGGGCGGCCTCCGCCTCCATGGTCTTGCCGTCGGGAGTCAGCAGGACCGAGGTCATCAGGCCCAGCGAGCCGAAGCCCTGGGCGACCTGGTCGGACTGGACGTCGCCGTCATAGTTCTTGCAGGCCCAGATGAAGCCGCCGTTCCACTTCAGGGCCGAGGCGACCATGTCGTCGATCAGGCGGTGCTCGTAGGTCAGGCCCGCTTCCTTGTACTGGGCGGCGAACTCGGCCTCGTAGATCTCGGAGAAGATGTCCTTGAAGCGCCCGTCATAGGCCTTGAGGATGGTGTTCTTGGTCGAGAGGTAGACCGGGTAGTTGCGCTGCAGGCCGTAGGCGAGGGAGGCGCGGGCGAACTCGCGGATCGACTCGTCGACGTTGTACATGGCCATGGCGACGCCCGAGCCGGGGAAGTCGAACACCTCGTGCTCGATCTCCTGGCCGTCCTCGCCCGTCCACTTGATGGTCAGCTTGCCCTTGCCGGGAACCCGGAAGTCGGTGGCGCGGTACTGGTCGCCGAAGGCATGGCGGCCGATGATGATGGGCTGGGTCCAGCCGGGGATGAGCCGGGGGACGTTCCGGCAGATGATCGGCTCGCGGAAGACCACGCCGCCCAGGATGTTGCGGATGGTGCCGTTCGGCGACTTCCACATCTTCTTGAGGTTGAATTCCTTCACCCGGGCCTCGTCCGGGGTGATGGTGGCGCACTTCACGCCGACGCCGTGGCGCTTGATCGCCTCGGCGGACTCGATGGTCACCTTGTCGTCGGTGGCGTCCCGGTGCTCCATCCCCAGGTCGTAATAGTCGAGATCGATCTCGAGGTAGGGGAAGATCAGCTTGTCCTTGATCCACTGCCAGATGATGCGGGTCATTTCGTCCCCGTCGAGGTCCACGACAGGGTTGGCGACTTTGATCTTGGCCATGACGGGCGCGCACTCCTCGGCGAAACGGATCAGTTCAGATGGTGCTATACCCGCCCCGGCCGCCCGCGCAAAGGCCGGGGAGCCGGGTTCGGCTTGCGCCCCGGGGCGGCAGGCCCGAAAAGGGCGGCGCATGACCCTGACCGCCCCCGCCATTATCCTCGACCGCCCGCAACTGGCGCAGAACATTGGGGCCGTGGCCCGCGCCATGGCCAATTTCGGCCTGTCCGACCTCCGCCTCGTGGCGCCCCGCGACGGCTGGCCGCAGGAGCGGGCCTGGGCGGCGGCGTCCGGAGCGGAATGGCCGCTGAACGCGGCGCGGGTCTACGATACGGTGGCCGACGCCATCGCCGACCTCGCCCTGGTCCAGGCCACGACCGCCCGGCCGCGCGAGCTCCAGCTGCCGGTGCTGACCCCCCGCGAGGCCATCGTCCGGGCGCATGGCGAGGCGACGCAGGGAGCGCTTACAGGACTCCTGTTCGGCGCCGAGCGCGCCGGCCTCGAGACCGCCGACATCGCCCTCTGCCAGACCGTCGTCACCCTTCCGGTGGATCCCCGTTTCCGGTCGCTGAACCTCGCCCAGGCCGTGATCATCCTGGCCTATGAGTGGCGCATGCGCCTCGACGACGGAGCCCCCGCCGCCTTCCGGCCGGGCCCGGAGCCCGCCGACGCCGCCAGCCTGATGGGCCTGTACGGCCACCTGGAGACCGAGCTGGAAAGCGCCGGCTTCTTCCACCCGCCCGAGAAGAAGCCTTCCATGGTCCAGAACCTGCGCGCCGCCCTGGGCCGCGCCCGGTTCAGCGAGCAGGAGGTGCGCACCCTTCGCGGGGTCATCACCGCCCTGTCCCGCGGCCGGGGCCGGGTGCTGGAGAAGATCGCGCGCCAGAAGGCCGAGGCCGAACGCAAGTCCACCTGACAGGAGCCGACCATGTCCGACCTCCAAGCCCTCCGCGAGGCCGCCCGTACGGCCTACATCTTCACCCTGCCGCTGATCGAGATCGCCACCACCCGCAGCCGGGGCCTGGCCGTCGGCTCGCCGATGAACACCTTCGGCCACATGCGGAACCTCGCCGACCACACGGCCCGCAAGGTGACGACGCCCAACAACGACACCTTCTATTCCACCGCCCAGGTCGACCTGTCCGGGGGGCCGGTGACCCTGACCCTGCCGGCGTCCGGGGAGCGCTACCTGTCGGTCCAGTTCATGGACGCCTACAGCAACACCTTCGCCCTGCTCGGCACGCGGACGACCGGCGGGGAGGGGGGAACCTACACCCTGGTGGGCCCGGGCGACGCCGCCGAGCCGGGCCCGAGGGTCCTGCGCTCGCCGACCCGGCATGTCTGGGTTCTGGCGCGCATCCTGGTGACGGGACCGGAGGACGCCCCGGCGGCAAAGGCGGTCCAGACCGGCCTGTCCATGCAGGGACCCGCCGTCCCGGATCCCGGGACCTTCGCCTCCAGGGCCGCGGGCTGGCGCGACTACCTGGCCTCGGCGGCCGAGCTGCTGCGGCTGAATCCGCCGCCGGCCACGGACGGGCAGATGCTGCGCCGGATGGCGCCCCTGGGCCTCGACGCCTTCGATCCGGACCGCTTCAGCCCCGAGGAGGCCGAGGCCATAGCCGAAGGGCTGGAGGAGGGGCGCCGGTTCGGCCGCGGCGCGGGCGGCCTGACGGGCCCGAACTTCATCGACGGCTGGTCCTATCCGGACGCGCGCCTGGGCGCCTTCGGCCAGAACTACGCCCTGCGGGCGGCCGTGGCGGTGGGCGGGCTCGCGGCCCTGCCCCCCGAGGAGGCCATGTACATGCGCGCCGCGGGCGACCTGCCCCGGGCCCTGTTCGACGGCGCCCGCGCCTGGCGCCTGCACTTCCCTGCGGACCGCCAGATCCCCGTCGACAGCTTCTGGTCCCTGAGCCTCTACGAGGCGACGGACGACGGACAGTTCTTCTTCACCCGCAACGACCTGAACCGCTTCGCCATCGGCGACCGGACCCCGGGCCTGGCCTACAATGCGGACGGCTCCCTCGACCTCTGGATCGGGGCCGCCTCGCCGGGGGCGGAGCGCGAGTCCAACTGGCTGCCCGCGCCGGAGGGGCCCTTCGCCCTCTTCATGCGCGCCTACCTGCCCCGGCCGGAGCTGCTGGACGGGCGCTGGCGCCTGCCCCCGGTGGAGCCCGCCTGACCGCGTCGCCGTTGCAATTCGCCCCCCGCTGGGGTAAGGACCGCGCCTTCCGCGCGCGGGACCTTCGTGTCCGGCGCCGGCATGACGGGCAGATGCAGAGCCGCCGTTGAAATCGCGGTCCTCCAGGGGGCCGCCGGCCTGCGTCACTTGAAGAGAGACGACACATGTCGAAGCGCCACTCGGCGAAGTACAAGATCGACCGGCGGATGGGCGAGAACATCTGGGGTCGCCCGAAGTCCCCCATCAACCAGCGCGCCTACGGCCCCGGCCAGCACGGCCAGCGCCGCAAGCAGAAGACCTCCGACTTCGGCCTGCAGCTGCGGGCCAAGCAGAAACTGAAGGGCTATTACGGCAACCTGACCGAGAAGCAGTTCTCGCGCACCTACGCCGAGGCCGCCCGCCGGAAGGGCAACACCGCCGAGACCCTGATCGGCCTGCTGGAAGCCCGGCTGGACGCGGTGGTCTACCGCGCCAAGTTCGTGCCCACCGTCTTCGCCGCCCGCCAGTTCGTGAACCACGGCCACGTGACCGTGAACGGCAAGCGCGTGAACATCGCCTCCTACCGCGTGAAGGTCGGCGACGTCGTCCAGGTCCGTGAGCGCTCGCGCAACATGGCCCTGGTGCTCGAGGCCCTGCAGTCGGCCGAGCGCGACACGCCGGACTACATCGAGGTCGACGCCAAGGCCATGTCGGCCCGCTTCATCCGGACCCCGGAGCTGTCCGAGGTTCCCTATCCGGTGAAGATGGAACCGAACCTCGTGGTCGAGTTCTACGCGTCCTGATCCGGACGCCGACCTGAGACGAACAGGGGCCCCGGAGCGATCCGGGGCCTTTTTCGTGCAGCCGCGCTTGCGGACGGCTTCGCTTTGCCGCCGAATGCGGCCGTGCTGTCCCGACGCCTCCTTCTTTCCGGAACCCTGGCCCTCGCCGGCTGTGCGAGCCTTCCTGGGCCGGAGCGCCTTCCCGCGGCGGGGCCCTTTCCGGAACTGGAGCCCGTGCGCCTTGTCCGCGCCGGCTCCGAAGGCCTGGTGATCGAGATCGCCAGCCGGGGGTGCGAGGGACGGCCGGACATCGTCTTCCACGTGGAGCGCCGGGGCGGGGCGGCGGCCGTCGCCTTCGCCCGCCGGCGGCTGCAGACCTGTCGGGGGAACCCGCCGGGCTGGGTGCAGGTCGCCTTCAGCCGGGCTGAGCTGGGGCTGGCGGCCGGTGAGCCGGTCTTTGTCCTCAACCCTCTGGCGGCGGGACCGGATCGATGAAGCGTCCGACCATTTCTGCAGGCACCCGGCGGGGGCGCCCGCCCTCGCGCTCGATCAGGCACCAGGTGGTCCTGACCTGGGCGCACATGGCGCCGTCGGGGCCGTCGATCCGGACATAGCGGTCGAAGCGCGGCCCCTCGGCCTCCCGCGCCACCCAGGTCCGGCCAGTCGCCGTCTCGCCGGGCATCAGGGCGCGTCGGTAGTCAACTTCGTGGCGCAGGCAGATCCAGGCCCAGCGGGCCTGGTCCTTGGCGGGCTGGCGGGCCTCCCAGTGGGAGATGGCCAGGTCCTGGGCCCAGGACAGGTAGACGACGTTGTTGACGTGGCCGTTCGCGTCGATGTCGGCGGGCCCGGGCGCGAAGTCGCGGCTGAAGACCTGCTGGCCCTCCGGCGGCTCGAACAGGCGGCTCACGGCGCGCCGGTCAGGCCAGCAGGCCCTGCTCGGCCATGTGGGTCTTGAGCTCGCCCGACTGGAACATCTCCTTGACGATGTCCGCCCCGCCGATGAACTCGCCCTTCACGTAGAGCTGGGGGATGGTCGGCCAGTCAGAGAAGGACTTGATGCCCTCGCGCAGGTCCTGGTCCTGGAGAACGTCGACCCCGACATAGTCCACGCCCATGTGGTCGAGCACCTGGACCACCAGGGCCGAGAAGCCGCAGCGCGGCTGGTCGGGCACGCCCTTCATGAAGAGCACCACCGGGTTTTCCGCGATGGTCTTGCCGATGAAGTCGTGGGCCGGATTGTCGGTGGACATGTGGGATCTCCCGGAGTCTGGCCTCCAGCTAGGCGCCCTGCGCCAGCGGGTCAAGTCGCGCCGTCAGCCGGCCTGGTCCGGCGTCAGGGTTTCCAGGGCCAGGGCGTGGAGCTCCCCGCCCACCTTGCCCTTCAGGGCGGCGTAGACGAGCTGGTGCCGGCGGACCCTCGGCAGGCCCGCGAAGGCGTCCGAGACGATGCGCGCCCGGTAGTGGTCGCCATCGCCCGCAAGGTCCTCGATGCGGATGTCGGCGCCGGGAAAGGCCTCCCTGAGCTCAGACTCTAGGGCCTGCTGGGTCATGGGCATGGAAACATCTCCTGGGCGGTCCGGCGCCGCTTGATGGCATGTAGGGACGGGATAGGTGATTCCCAGCCCGGGAGGCGGATGGAATGAGTCTGGCGGCGATGGCGGCGGCGACGGCCCTGTTCAGCTTTCCGGGCGGGCAGGCGGTCTCGGCCGCGCCCCTGTTGCCGCAGGCGCCGGCCGCCTCGCCCCAGCCCCGTCCGGGGCTCTGGACGCTCGCCGGGCCCGACTGCCGGTTCAACCTGCGCGCCGAACTCGACCGCTGGCCCGCTTGCGCCGATCCCGTCCAGATGGGCGAGACGGCCCTTGCCCGGCCTCTCCCCGGCGGGGCCGGGTCGGCCCTGCGGTATCGGTACGCCGAGGGCGACCCGGGAATCCTGCAGGTGGAGACGGGCAGGGGGGGCGCCGAGGCCTGGGGATATTACGGCTTCCGGCCCCTTGCGGCCGACGCCGAGGGCAAGGTCACCCGCGCCCGGATCTGGCCGGTGGCCTGCCCGGCGCGGGGATGCCGGGTCCGGACCTCGGCGGAGCTCCTGGTGGCGGCGCGCGCCTCGGAGGCGCGGGCCTTCACGGGCGCCGACGGGGATCCGGGCCGGACCGCGGTCTGGGCCCGCCGGGCCCAGTAGCCCCGGCCGTCAGTCGACGATGGCCGAGTAGATCAGGTTCTTCAGCTGGCCGCGGAAGTTGAAGGTCCCGGACGGCATGAGCTGGGTCATGAAGACCATGGTCATGTCCTCCTTCGGGTCGACCCAGAAGATGGTCGAGGCCGCGCCGCCCCAGTAGTAGTCGCCGACGCCGAGGGACCCGGTCTCGACCACGCCCTGCGTGGAGGCGAAGCCCAGGCCGAAGCCGACGCCCTCGTTGGCGGTCTCGGAGAAGGAGCCGATGGCCAGCTGGGTCAGGTCCTTGCCGCCCGCCAGGTGGTTCATGTGCATCATCTCGAGGGTGCGGGGCCCGAGGATGCGCACCCCGTCCAGCTCGCCGCCGCGCCGGAGCATCTCGCAGAAGCGCATGTAGTCCGCCGTGGTCCCGGTCAGGCCGCCGCCGCCGGACTTGAAGGCCGGATCGCGGGTGAAGTTGCTGGTCGCCGGGTCGTCGATCAGCTTCAGGGCCTTGTCCGGGCCGCGCTGGTAGTTGGCGCAGAACCGGTCGACCTTGTCCGGGGCGACGTGGAAGGCGGTGTCGACCATGCCGAGGGGCTAGAAGATCTCCTCGCGCAGGAAGTCGGCGAAGGGCCGGCCCGAGATGATCTCGACCAGGGCGCCGCAGACATCCGTCGCCAGGGAGTACATCCAGCGTTCGCCGGGATGGTAGCGGAGCGGCACCTGGGACAGCTTGTCCATGAACTCCACCATGGAGTCCGTGGTGTCGGAGGAGCGGATCTTCAGGGCCCGGTAGGCCTTGTCGATGGGGTGCTGGATGCCGACGCCCGGCAGTCCGCCGCCATAGGTCAGGCCGGCGGAATGCGAGAGCACGTCCCGGAAGGAGGCCGGGCGGCGGGGCCGCTCGGTGACCATGTCCTCGCCCTCGCCGGACACCCAGACCCGGTGGTTCCGCCAGGAGGGCACGTAGCGGCTGACCGGGTCGTTCAGCTGGAAGTAGCCCCGCTCGTAGAGCATCATCAGGGCCACCGAGGTGATCGGCTTGGTCATGGAATAGATGCGGAAGATGGCGTCGTCGCGCATGGGCTTGCCGCGCTCGAGGTCCATGCTGCCGAAGCTCTTCGCATAGGCGGGGACTCCGCGACGGGCCACGGCGACCTGGCAGCCGGCGATCTTCTGCGGACCGATGTAGTTGCGCTCGATGTGGTCGCCGATGCGCTCCAGGCGCGCGAGATCAAATCCGGTGGCGTGCGTCGCTGTCATGGCCCTGTTCCTCCCCCTGTTTGTCCGTCGGGTTTTCCGGGGCATCATGCCTCCGTCAGGCGGGGCGGGCCAGCCCCCGCGAAGTGAAGGGAGCGTCCCATGCCGTCCAACCTCGACCCCATCGCCGAGTCCATCGCCGGAAGGCTGAAGGAAAGGGGAGAGACGGTGGCCGTCGCCGAGAGCTCGTCCGGCGGGCTGGTCTCCGCCGCCCTGCTCGGCGTGGCCGGCGCTTCGGCCTACTATCTTGGCGGCGGGGTGATCTACACGGCCAAGGCCCGGTTCGCCCTGCTGGACATCCCCAGGGAGGCCACGGCGGGCATGCGTTCGTCCAGCGAGCCCTACGCCCTGCTCCTGGCGCGGTCGATCCGCGAGCAGTTCGGCGCGACCTGGGGCGTGTCGGAGACCGGGGCCGCCGGGCCCACGGGCAATGGATACGGCGACGCCGCCGGCCACACCTGCGTGGCCATCTCCGGTCCGGTCGAGACCGTGATCACCCTGGAGACGGGCAGCCCCGACCGGCGCGCCAACATGGAGGCCTTTGCGGCCGCGGCCCTGGACCTGCTGGACCGGGGCATCGCCGCCGCCGGCTGAGCCTCAGGCCATGTAGTCCGGCAGCCACCCTTCGTGCCGCTCGCGCAGCCGGCCGAGGGCCAGGCTGAAGACGCCCTCGCAGGCCAGGTCGGCGCCGCCTGCGGTTCCGACGGCGCGGGCCGGGACCCCGGCCGCCGAAGCGGCGGCGAGGACGGCGTCGGCGTCCGGGCAGCCCAGCAGGTAACGCCCCTGGTCCTCGCCGAACAGCCAGGCCTGGGCGGGCAGGGCGGCCTCCGCCGCAAGGGTCACGCCGACGCCCGAGGCGAGGGCCATCTCGGCGGCGGCGGCCACGAGGCCGCCGTCGGAAAGGTCATGCACCACCTGCACCCGGCCTTCGCGGATGAGGGACCGGACGAAGTCGCCGTTGCGGCGTTCCACGGCAAGGTCCACGGGCGGCGGCGCGCCGTCCTCGCGGCCCAGGATTTCGCGCAGGTACATGGAGGCGCCGAGCTCGCCCCGGGTCTCGCCGACCAGGACCAGGCTCATGCCGGCCTTGAGGCTGGAGAAGTCCGCCCGGCGGCCGTAGTCCGGGACCAGGCCCACGCCGCCGACGGTGGGGGTGGGCGGGATCGCCGCGCCGCTGGTCTCGTTGTAGAGGCTGACATTCCCGCTCACGACGGGGAAGTCGAGGACCCGGCAGGCCTCGGCCATGCCGTCGATGGCCCGGACGATCTGCCCCATGATCTCGGGGCGCTCGGGATTCCCGAAGTTGAGGTTGTCGGTGATGGCGATGGGATCGGCGCCCACCGCCGTCAGGTTGCGCCAGGCCTCGGCCACCGCCTGCTTGCCGCCTTCGTAGGGGTCGGCCTGGACATAGCGCGGCGTGCAGTCCGAGGTGGCGGCGATGGCCTTGCGCGTCCCGTGGACACGGACGACGCCGGAGTCGGCGCCCGTGGCGCTGTCCTCCAGGGTGTCGGCCATGACGTGGCGGTCGTACTGCTCCCAGAGCCAGCGCTTGGAGGCCATGTCCGGCGCCGACATCAGGTCCAGCACGGCGGCGGCGAAGTCCGCAGGTGCGGGGACCGCCGCCGGATCGAGCCGCGGCTGGAGCGCGGGCTGCGTCCAGGGTCGGTCGTAGAGGGGTGCATCGTCGGACAGGGGGGCGAGGGGCAGGTCGCAGACGACCTCTCCGCCATGGCGCAGGACGATCCGGCCGGTGTCCGTCGTCCTGCCGATGACGGCGGCGTCGAGGCCCCACTTTGCAAAGATCCTGTGGCCGTCGGCCTCGCGGCCCGGCTTGAGGATGGCCAGCATCCGCTCCTGGCTTTCCGAGAGCATCATCTCGTAGGCGCTCATGCCGGTCTCGCGCTGGGGCACCTGGTCCAGGTCCAGCTCGATGCCGACCCCGCCCTTGCCGGCCATCTCGACGGAGGAGGAGGTCAGGCCCGCGGCGCCCATGTCCTGGATCGCCGCGACGGCGCCGGAGGCCATGAGCTCGAGGGTCGCCTCGATCAGCAGCTTCTCGGCGAAGGGATCGCCGACCTGGACGGTGGGCCGCTTCTCGTCGGAGGCGTCGTCGAACTCGGCCGAGGCCATGGTCGCGCCGTGGATGCCGTCCCGGCCCGTCTTCGAGCCGAAATAGACCACGGGCAGGCCCGGCGCGGGCGCCGCCGAGTAGAAGATGGCGTCGGCGTCGGCCAGGCCCACGCACATGGCGTTGACCAGGATGTTGCCGTCATAGCCCCGGTGGAAGTTGGTCTCCCCGGCGATGGTCGGCACCCCCACGCAGTTGCCGTAGCCGCCGATGCCGGAGACGACGCCCGACAGCAGGCGGCGCGTGCGGGGATGGGCCGGATCGCCGAACCGCAGTGCGTTGAGCAGGGCGATGGGACGGGCGCCCATGGTGAAGACATCGCGCATGATGCCGCCCACGCCGGTCGCCGCGCCCTGGTAGGGCTCGATGAAGGACGGGTGGTTGTGGCTCTCCATCTTGAAGATGCAGGCCTGGCCGTCGCCGATGTCCACCACGCCGGCGTTCTCGCCGGGCCCGCAGATCACCCGGGGCCCCTTGGTCGGGAACTTGGACAGGTGCCGTCGGCTCGACTTGTAGGAGCAGTGCTCGGACCACATGACCGAGAACACCCCGAGCTCCACCAGGTTCGGCTCGCGCCCGAGGCGCTTCAGGATGAGGTCATACTCGTCGGGCTTGAGCCCGAACTCGGCGGCCGTCTGGGCCATGGACTGGGGCGCTGAGGTCATGGGCCGCTTCTATCCGGACTCGCGCGCGAGGGCGATAGCCCCGGCGATCCGCGCGCTTGACGCTAAACATTTACATCGTATAGTTACAGCATCAGCCCGGGAGGTCGCCCATGGCCATCATCATCGACAAACGTGTCTGCGCCGAGATCGACGGCGACTTCGTCCTCTTCCTGATCGGCATGCGGGTGAACCGGCCCTGGAAGTTCTGGAAGTGGGCCCCCGTGGCGGGCGCCATGCCGAAGATGATCATCGAGCTCTCCAAGCGGCCGGAGCTGGGCCTGCTTCACGCCCGCAGCCACTTCGGCTTCCCCAATGTCTTCCTGGTCCAGTACTGGCGCAGCTTCGACCACCTGGAGGCCTACGCCCGCTCCCGGGAACTGGAGCACCTGCCGGCCTGGCAGGCCTTCAACAAATCCGTGGGCTCGAACGGCGACGTCGGAATCTGGCACGAGACCTATCTGATCCGGAACGGGGCCTACGAGAACGTCTACAACAACATGCCGGCCTTCGGCATGGGCGTGGCCGGCCAGATCCGCGACGCCACGGGCGCCCGGAAGGAGGCGCGCCAGCGCATGCAGGCGGCGGCGGGGCCTTCCGACGCGGCCTGACCCCGGGCCGACGGGCCTTCCTGGGCCCTTGCGCCGCCTGAGAGATTGCCCCGCCCCGCAATGCTGGCTAGCGTCCCCCGCAGGAGTCCCGCAGTCGTGGGTCGAGCGAGGAGATGCAGATGGCCATTGGGGGGATTTTCCGGCGAAAGTCGGTCGCCCAGATCCAGTCCGATCACGAGCACGGCGAACTCAAGCGCAGTCTGGGCGCCTTGAACCTCGTCCTGTTGGGCATCGGCTGCATCATCGGGACCGGTATTTTCGTCCTGACCGGACGCGCCGCCGCCCAGTTCGCCGGACCGGGGATCATGATCTCCTTCATCATCACGGGTACGCTGTGCGCCTTTGTGGCCCTCTGCTACGCCGAGCTGGCCTCGGTCCTGCCGGTCTCGGGATCGGCCTATTCCTATTCCTACGCCTCCATGGGCGAGATCGTGGCCTGGGTGATGGGCCTCCTGCTGGTGCTGGAGTACGGGCTGGCCGCGTCGACCGTGGCGGTGGGCTGGTCCGGCTATCTCGTCAGTTTGCTCAAGGATATGCATATCGTCATACCCCCGGAGCTGACAGCGGCGCCGGGCGTCGCTGTGAAGGACGCTGCGGGTAATGTCATTGCGACCGGACGGGTGAACCTGCCTGCGATTGTCGCCCTTGTGGCCGTTACCGGGCTCCTGGTCCGGGGCGTGACCGAATCCACCACCGTCAACAACATCGTCGTCGCCATCAAGCTGACCGTTGTGATCGCCTTCATCTGCATCGGCGCCTTCTACGTGAACCCGGATCACTGGACGCCACTCATCCCCCCCCAGGTGCCCGCGCCGCCCGAGGGGACGCCGATGGATATCTGGAGCCAGATTGTTCGGGCGCTCGCCGGTATCATCGGCGGCGACAGCGAGGTGCGTTTTGGGGTGAGCGGCCTGATCCACGCGGCGGCCGTCATCTTCTTCGCCTATCTCGGCTTCGAAGCCGTCTCCACGGCGGGCGCCGAAAGCCGCAATCCCGCCCGCGACATGCCCATCGGCATCCTTGGCGCCCTCGCGGTCTGCACGATCCTGTACATCCTGACCTCGGCCGTGCTGGTAGGCATTGTGCCTTACCAGTCGCTCGACAACCCGGCGCCCATCGCCCTTGCGGTCAACCAGATCGGCCTGCCCTGGTTCGCGGTGCTCGTGAAGATCGGGGCGATCGCCGGCCTCTCGTCGGTCATGCTCGTCCTGCTCTACGGCCAGACCCGGATCTTCTACACCATGAGCCGGGACGGCCTGATCCCGAGCGTTTTCGCCCGGGTCCATCCCACCTTCCGGACCCCCTGGGTGAACACCATTCTCGTCGGGGTCCTGGCCTGTGGGGCCGCAGGCTTCATGTCGCTGGACAAGCTGGCGGACCTTTCGAATGTCGGGTCGCTGGCCGCCTTTGGCATTGTCTGCGCGACCGTGATCTATCTGAGGATAACCTCGCCCGGGCTGGATCGGCCATTCCGGGCGCCGCTCTATCCCCTGGTCCCGATCCTCGGCGTCCTGATGTGCGGCCTCTTGCTCTGGACCCTCATGCTGACCGAGCACACCCGGGGATTTTTCCTCATCTATCTGGCGGTCGGAACGGTTCTCTACTTCGCCTATGGCATGTGGAACTCGAAGCTGCGCCGCGGCATCCTTGTCACCGGCCACGAAGCCGAGCCGATGGAACTGCCCCATAAGGGCGACTGACCTCCACGGTCAGACCGAAACAGAGAGGGCCCCGCCGTTTCCGGAGGGGCCCTTTTTGCTGTCCGTTTCCGTGTCAGCGACGTGACTGTCAGGCGGTCTCGAGCAGGCTCTGGAAGAGGAGGGCGCCGTCCGCCGAGCCGAGTTCGGCCTCGAACGAGCGGTCCGGGTGCGGCATGAGTCCCAGGACATTCCCACCCGCGTTGATCAGGCCCGCGATGTCATTGAGCGAGCCGTTCGGATTGTCGGCGTAGCGGAAGACCACCTGGCCCTCGCCCTCGACGCGGGCCAGGGTCTCTGCGTCGGCGAAGAAGGCGCCCTCGCCATTGCCGACAGTCATCACCGCCCGGCGGCGATCCCCGAAGGCGCGGGTGAAGCGGGTGTCCGGCCGGATGATTTCCAGCTCGACGGGCTTGCAGACATACTTGAGCGCGGCGTTGCGGAGCAGGGCGCCCGGCAGCAGGCCGCTCTCGCAGAGCACCTGGAAGCCATTGCAGATGCCGACGACGGCGACGCCCCGGTCCGCGGCCTTGCGGACCTCGGCCATGACCGGCGACAGCGCCGCCATGGCGCCGCAGCGCAGATAGTCGCCGTAGGAGAAGCCGCCCGGCAGGACGATCAGGTCCAGGCCGGCGGGCAGGGCGGTCTCGGCGTGCCAGACCATGTCCACCGAGGCGCCCGTGGAGCGCTCGACGGCCACCTTGCAGTCCCGGTCGCAGTTGGATCCGGGGAAGACGACGACGGCGGCCTTCATGGTCAGGAGATCTCGATCCGGTAGCCTTCGATGACCGTGTTCGCGAGCAGGGTCTCGCACATCCTGCGCACCTCGGCCTCCGCCGCGCCGGCGTCGACGCCGCCAAGGTCGAACTCGATGGTCTTGCCGACCCGGACGTCGGAGACGCCGGTCCAGCCGAGCCCGTGCAGGGCGTTCTCGACGGCCTTGCCCTGGACGTCGAGGACCCCCGCCTTCAGAAACACATGGACCCTGGCGCGCACTAGTGCAGCCCTCCCTGGATGACGGTCGGCATTTCCTTCATGATCCCGAGGCGCCGGGCGATCTCGGCATAGCCCTCTATGGCGTCGCCCAGGTCGCGGCGGAAGCGGTCGAGGTCCAGCTTCTCGCGGGTCTGGGTGTCCCAGAGCCGGCAGTTGTCGGGGCTGATCTCGTCGGCGAGGACCACCCGGGAGAAGTCGTTCTCCCACAGCCGGCCGAACTCCACCCGGAAGTCGATCAGCGAGATGCCGACCGCCCCGAAGGCGCCGTTCAGGAAGTCGTTCACCCGCAGGGACAGGGCCATCATGTCGTCGATCTCCTGGGTCGAGGCCCAGTTGAAGGCGGTGATGTGCTCCTCGGTGACCATCGGGTTCCCGAGCTTTTCGTCCTTCAGGTAGAACTCGATGATCGAGCGGGGCAGGGGCTGGCCCTCGGGCAGGCCGAAGCGCTGGGCCAGGGACCCGGCGGCCGCGTTGCGCACCACGACCTGCAGGGGGATGATCTCCAGCTCGCGGATCAGCTGCTCGCGCAGGTTCAGCCGGCGGATGAAATGGTTCTGGACCCCGATCGTGTTCAACCGGGTCATGAAGTACTCGCTGATCCGGTTGTTAAGCACGCCCTTGCCCTCGAGCACGGCCCGCTTGGCGTTGTTGTAGGCGCTGGCCTCGTCCTTGAAGTACTGGACCAGGGTGCCCGGCTCGGGGCCCTCGTAGAGGATCTTCCCGTGCCCTTCGTAGATCTTCTTGCGGCGGGTGCTCATCAGCGCCTTCTCCAGGCCTCGGGGTCGGCGCGCGTCCTCCGGAGACAAAAAGGCGCGGGAGCTGGGACCCGCGCTTGCCCGGACGACTCGACGTTCGCGTCCCGTCGAGGCGGGCGCAAACTAGCCGAACCGGGGGGCGTTCGCAAACGGCGCCGCTTTCCGTTGCGGACCGGCGATGCAGGGGATAGACAGCCCGGGTAACGCCTGTTTGGGAACGCCATGACCACCTTCGAAAATCGCGAGCGCGGCTTCGAGAGCAAGTTCGCCCTCGACCAGGAGCAGGAATTCAAGGCGGCCGCCCGGCGCAACCGCATGCTGGGCGAGTGGGCCGCGGGCCTGATGGGCCTGCAGGGCGACCATGTCGCGGAGTACGCCAAGGCGGTGGTGAAGTCCGACCTCGAACTGCCGGGCGACGACGACGTCCTGCGCAAGGTGTTCGAGGACCTCAAGGGCGCCGGCGTGTCCGTTTCCGAGGGTGATGTCCGCAACAAGATGGGCGAGTACCTCGCCGTGGCTCGCCAACAGATCCGCGACGGCAAGTAAGGTTACGCCGGGGGGTATCGCCCCCCGGTTGTCATGCCGGGCGGCGCCTTTTCAGGCGCTGAACACCCGGGCGAAGACCGTGTCCACAGCCTTGAAGTGGTAGCCGAGGTCGAACAGGTCGGCCAGTTCAGCGTCGGACAGGTGTGGGCGGACCGCCGGGTCGGCCTTCAGGAAGTCCAGGAAGTCGCCTTCGCCGCGCCAGACCTTCATGGCGTTGGTCTGCACGGCGGCGTAGGCCGCCTCCCGGGCCAGGCCCTTCTGGGTCAGGGCCAGCAGGACCCTCTGGGAATGGACCAGCCCGCCCAGGCGGTCGAGGTTGCGAAGCATGTTCTCGGGATAGACCACCAGCCGCTCGACCACCCCGGCCAGCCGGCGCAGGGCGAAGTCCAGGTGGATGGTGGTGTCCGGGGCGATGGCGCGCTCGACGCTGGAATGGCTGATGTCCCGCTCATGCCAGAGGGCCACGTTCTCCAGGGCCGGCGTCACCGCCGAGCGGATCAGCCGGGCCAGGCCCGTGAGGTTCTCCGTCAGGATGGGGTTGCGCTTGTGCGGCATGGCGCTCGACCCCTTCTGGCCCGGGTCGAAGGGCTCCTCGGCCTCCAGGACCTCGGTGCGCTGCAGGTGTCGGATCTCCACCGCCAGGCGCTCGATGGCGCTGCCGGCCACGGCGAGGGCCGCGAAATAGGCGGCGTGCCGGTCGCGGGGAATGACCTGGGTCGAGACGGGCTCCACGGCCAGGCCCATCTTCCCGGCCACATGGGCCTCCACCTCGGGGGCGACGTTGGCGAAGGTGCCGACCGCGCCGGAGATGGCGCAGGTGGCGATCTCCGCCCGGGCCGCGACCAGGCGCTGCCGGGTCCGCTGGAACTCCGCGTAGTGGCCGGCCAGCTTGAGGCCAAAGGTGGTGGGCTCGGCGTGGATGCCGTGGCTGCGGCCGACGCAGGGGGTCATCCGGTGTTCCATGGCCCGGCGCTTGAGGGCGGCCAGGACCAGGTCGACGTCCTCGATGAGCAGGTCCGTGGCCCGCGCCAGCTGGACGGCCAGGGCCGTGTCGTTCACGTCCGAGGATGTCATGCCCTGGTGCAGGAAGCGCGCCTCCGGCCCCACCAGCTCGGTGACATGGGTCAGGAAGGCGATGACGTCGTGCTTCACCTCGCGCTCGATCTCGTCGATCCGGTCGACGTTGAAGATCACGCCCCGGCCCTTCTCCCAGATCGTCCGGGCGGCCTCCTTCGGGATCACGCCCAGCTCGGCCATCTTGTCGGCGGCGTGGGCCTCGATCTCGAACATGATGGTGAAGCGCGTCTGGGGCTCCCAGATGCGGGCGAATTCGGGGCGGGTGTAGCGAGGGATCATGGACCGGGCTTCTAGAGCCTCAGCCTCCGGAAGCAAAGCTCAGCCGGCGGCGGAACCCTTGAGGACCTCGAGGAAATAGCGCCTGAAGGCCAGGGTGGCCCTGTCGGAGCCGACCGAGTGCTCCTCGGAGGGATGCGGGACCTCCGGGGGGAAGGAGCTCTCCACCACGTCGCGGTCCTCGTCCGCGATCTTCGCGGCGTTGGCCTCGAACATCGGGTCCAGCGCCTTCCACTTCAGGAAGCTGCGGGCGCCCACCACGAAGAGCCGTGTGTGGGACTCGTCGATGGGAACCACCAGGGCGTGGATCTTCAGGCTCATCCTCGGGATCGGGATGTGCAGGGTCATCATGTTCGGGCGATGGAAGTCGAGCCGTCCCCCGCCATCCCGGCCGTCGAGGAGGGCGTGGGTGACCCCGCCGAAGTCCGTGTCCTCCCAGTGCACCTCCATCTCGGAGTCGGGCTTCATGTAGCGGCTGACGAACCTGCCGATCGTGTTGCGGTGGACGAAGGGCAGGTGCGGGCTGTCCAGCATGTTCTCCATGGCCCGCGTCCAGTGGCAGTTCCAGGTCCGCTCCACGATGATCCGGGCGAGGCCCGGGTCTGTCAGGGTCGGGGGGACGCTGGGCTCCCCGGGGGCCTCGGCGCCGGCCGCCGTGTAGACCCAGACGAAATCCCCGATCCGCCGGGCGGGCAGGGGCGTGGCCCCCAGGGTCTCCAGCCGGGCGCGGGGATTCAGGGGAACCCCGCGGTTGGCGCCGTCGACCCCGAACCGCCAGCCATGGAAGGGGCATTCCAGGCATCCCTCCGGGGTCACGCGGCCCAGGGACAGCTTCACGCCCCGGTGAGGGCACCGGTCGATCAGGGCGCCGGGCTGGCCCTCCCGGTCGAGGAAGACCACCACGGGCTCGCCCGCCAGCCGGACCCCGACCGGTCCGGCCGCAAGGCTGCGGACCGGGACCAGCGGCGTCCAGACATGGGCGAAGTCGCGGAACATCAGTCCTCGCCGCGGGCCTTCCGGGCTTCCGCCAGGGCCTTCACGAGGCCGATGGAGCCCAGGAAATAGTGGAAGGCGGCCCAAAGGTAGAAGCAGAGCGAGACGATGACGCCGGAGCGCGTCGCCTCCACCAGGCTGGTCTGGCAACGGGCGGCGAGCTCCGCCGGAGAGCCGGCCGGCGCCATGCCGCCCGGGCAGGCCTGGGCGAAGCTCTCGCCGCCGCCGGCCCCGCCCAGCATCTGTCCGATCGAGGCCAGGATGCCGTGATGGGCGCCCTGCGTGAAGTTGAACTGGGCGAAGTGGTCGATCACCCAGCCGGTGAAGGGCGGGCCGCCGCCGAGGGCGATCAGGTTCAGGAAGAACAGCATGATCGCCGCCGCCGTCGCGCGACGCCGGGTCTCCACCATGTTCTGCACGACCCCGAAGGTCGGGCCGAGGTAGGTGTAGTGGAAGATGCCCGGGATCAGCAGGATCATGGCCGCCGCCTGCCAGGAGGGCTGGAGGTAGGCGGCGATGTAGATCGGGGTGGCGATGGCGAGGCCGATCGCCGGCGTCAGCGAGTACCAGCGCTGGCTGCGAAGGGCGAGGCGGTCGGTCACCACGCCGCCGAGGAAGGTCCCGATGCCCGAGGAAATGCCGCCGACAATGCCCGTGATCAGGCCCACCTGGGCGTAGTCCAGGCCAAAGGCGCGGGAGAAGTAGGGCGGGACGAACTGGCCGGAGCCATAGGAGCCGAAGGAGGCGATGGTCACGCCCAGGATCATGTGAAGCACCGGCCACTTGCCGAACAGGGTCTTCACGATGGCCCACATCTCCCGGAACTCGCCGGCCAGCGAGAAGGGCGGGTGATCGACGAGGGATGCCCCGCCATCCGCCTCCGAGTGGCCCCGCGGCGGCTCCTTGATGAGGAGCTTGATGGCGATGGCGATCGCAATGCCCGGCAGGCCCACAAGCATGAAGGCCACCCGCCAGGAGAAGTTCTGGGCCAGCCAGCCCCCCGCCACGGCGCCCATCATGGTGCCGATGGGAATGCCGAGGGCGTAGATGGCCAGGGCGCTCGCCCGCTTCTTGGGCTCGAAATAGTCGCTGATGAGCGAGTGGGACGGCGGGTTCAGCCCGGCCTCGCCGAAGCCCACCCCGAACCGGTAGGCCGCCAGCATGACGAAGCTGGTCGCCGTCCCGCAGAGGGCGGTGAAGCCCGACCAGATGACGATGGCGGCCGAGATGATGTTGACCCGGTTGAAGCGCTCGGCGAACCGGGCGATCGGGATGCCGAGGAAGGTGTAGAGCAGGGCGAAATAGAGCCCGCCGAGCAGGCCCAGCTGGGTATCCGTGATCTTCAGGTCGACCTTGATGGCCTGGCCGATGGTCGAGATGATCGTCCGGTCGATGAAGTTGAAGGTGTAGGCCGTGACCAGCAGGGTCAGGACCAGGGTCTTGTAGCTGTTGCTGAAAACAGGCCGGTCCGCAGCCTGAGGCTGCGCTTCAAGCGATGACATGAACTCGTTTCCCCCACGGCGCATGGCCGTTTCCCGGAACGGACTGTAGCGCCTGCGGCTGCGAGGGGAAGGGGGGGCGCGCACTTCCCCCCTGAGCCGCCCTCCGGCTAGAAGCGGGGGATGGCCGAATGGATCACCGACGCGGATGACCCGCGGATCGCCGGGTACCGCGAGGTCCGGGAACGGGACCTCGTGGGCCGGCGCGGCCTCTTCGTCGCCGAGGGCGCGGTGGTCCTGCGCTGTCTCCTGGAGAGTCCCTTCGCCCTGCCGGTCTCGATCCTCGTGGCCGAAGCCCGGCTGCCGGGGCTTGCGGACCTGCTGGGACGGGTTCCGGGCGAGACGCCGGTCTATGTGGCCTCGCAGGCGGTCATGGACCGGATCGTCGGCTTTCCCATCCACCGGGGCGTGCTGGCCCTCGGGCGGACGCCCGCGCCCCTCGGCCTCCCCTCCCTGCTGGGCGGCGCCGGCGAGGAGGCCCTGGTCCTCGCACTCTCGGGCATCGCCAACCACGACAACATGGGCGGCCTGTTCCGGAACGCGGCCGCCTTCGGGGCCGCCGGCGTGGTCCTCGACTCCGCCTGTTGCGACCCCTTCTACCGCAAGGCCCTGAGGGTCTCCGTCGGCGGGGTGCTCAAGGTCCCGCAGGTCCGCCTCCAGGCCGGCGCCGACCTCGTGGAAGGGCTGCGAGCCGGCGGTTTCAGGGTCCTGGCGCTCAGTCCGTCGGGCGACCAGGACCTCGCCCAGGTCCGGGGCGGCGGCCGCGTGGCGGTCGTCCTCGGCGCGGAGGGGCCGGGCCTCGCCCCCGAGGTGCTGGCGCGTTGCGAGACGGTCCGGATTCCCATGGCCTCCGGATTTGATTCCCTGAATGTGGCGACGACCTCGGGTATCGTCCTTCATCATCTCCGGAGCCGGTCCGGGGACGCGGGATGACGCCGGAATGAACGCCTTCCTGGAACAGCCCGAGTTCAAGCTGCTCCTCGCCCTGGGGATCGGCCTGCTGGTCGGCGTCGAGCGGGAGCGCAGCAAGGGCGCGGGGCCGACCCGTGGGGCGGCGGGCCTGCGGACCTTCGCCCTGATCGGCCTGGTGGGCGGGGTCGCGGGCCTCTTCGGCCAGCCCCTCCTGACCGCCGTCGCCGGGCTCTTCGTCGCCGCGGCGGCCGTCGCCTCCTACCGGCGGTCGCGCCCGGACGACCCCGGCCTGACCACCGAGGTGGCCATGTTCGCCACCTTCCTGCTGGGCGTCATGACCGCAGACCGGCCCCAGGCGGCGGTGGCGGCGGGGGTGGTCATGGCCGTGCTCCTGGCGGCCCGGGCGCCCCTGCAGGCCCTGGTCCGCGACGTCCTCACCCAGAGGGAGCTGATGGACGGCCTGGCCTTCGCCATCGCCGCCCTCGTCGTCCTGCCCCTCCTGCCGGACCGGGCGGTCGACCCCCTGGGCGTTCTCAATCCCTTCGCCCTCTGGCGGCTGGCGGTGGTGATGATGGGCCTCAGCGCCCTCGGCTATGTCGCCCAGAGGCTCGCCGGCGGGCGGAGGGGTCTCCTTCTCGCAGGCCTCGCCGGGGGGCTTGTGTCCTCCACGGCCACCATCGCCGGCATGGCCCGCCGGGCCCGCGAGACCCCCGCCTCGACCCCCGCCGCGGCGGCGGCGGGCGCCGCCTCCATGCTGTCCTCGATGGCCTACCTTGCCGTCCTGCTCGCGACCCTGCGGCCCCCGCTGCTCGCGGCCCTTCTCCTGCCCCTGCTGGCGGGCGGCGGGCTGATCCTCCTCTATTCCCTCGTCCTGGCCGGGCGGGGCTCAGCCGCCGGCCCTGCGGACGGCGTGACGGGCCGCGCCTTCGACCTTCCGGCGACCGCCTTCTTCGTCGGCCTGGTCGCGGCCTGCACCCTGCTCAGCCGGCTCCTGGAGATCTGGCTCGGGGACCGGGGAGTCCTCGCCGGCGCCGCCGCGACCGGCCTCGCCGACGCCCACGCCGCCGCCCTCTCCGTCACCGGCCTCGCCGCCGCCGGCAAGCTGCCGGACGACGTCGCCGCCCTGGGCGTCCTGGTCGCCCTCGTCGCCAACATGCTGGTCAAGGCGCCGACGGCCTGGGCCCTGGGCGGGACGGCCTATGGCGTCCGCGTCGGCTTCGGGGCCGTCCTCCTGTCCGCCGGCCTCATTGCAGGCGCCGCCGTCGCCGGCCTGCTGGCCGGATGAGCCGCGGCGCTTGTCAAAGCCCGCGCCGGGCGGCTAGAGCCTAGCCGAACCCGGCCGGTGCGCCGGCGTGACCCCAGAGCCTTACGGAGGCCCCCATGGCCATTGACGCGGCGACCGTCCGCAAGGTCGCCAGACTGGCGCGCATCGCCGAGCCGGAAGCCCGGATCGAGCCCCTGGCGCGGGAGCTCAGCGGCATCATGGACTGGATCGAGCAGCTGGCCGAGGTCGACGTCGAGGGCGTGGAGCCCATGACCTCGGCGGTCTCCCAGGCTGCGCCCCTCCGGGACGACGTGGTTACCGAGGGCGGGGATCCCGAGCGCGTCCTCGCCAACGCCCCGCGCCGCGCGGGCGACTTCTTCGTGGTTCCCAAGGTGGTCGAGTGATGTCCGGACTGACCGACCTCACCCTCCGCGCCGCCCTCGACGGCCTCGCCGCCGGGACCTTCTCCTCCGAAG
>JAPOKE010000033.1 GCA_029977805.1 Phenylobacterium parvum
AGGACGGCCAGCGCCTCTACGACGCCGGCAAGGCGGTCAAGCAGTCGGCCTATGACGTCCAGAAGCAGGCCTGGTCCAAGGTCGAGGTGGCCAACCGGACCGGACGCCTCGCCAACGCCAAGTCCCTCTCCGCCATCCAGTTCGACAGCGACCTCAGCGAGGCTGACCTGCGCGCCCATGCGGCGGGCCGGCGCCCCGCGGGCGGGCCGGTCGAGGCGCCCTACAGCCAGTCGGTTGTCCGATCGGTGGCGGTCGCCGCCATGGCCGTCCTGGGCCAGGCGGGCGGCCTGCGCAACGAGACGGTCGGCGCGGTGATGCAGGACCCGAACATCGGCAGCTGCGCCCGCATGACGAAGCTGAACCTCAACCAGTGCCTGGCCGTGTCCAAGCCCTACTACGAGGACATCTTCTGCCTGGGCCAGCACATCATGATGGACAGCGGCCGCTGCGTGATCCGGGCGGCCGGGCAGAAGGAGCCCTTCGAGCCCCGCTTCATCCCCGAGGTCAAACCCGCCAAGCCCGCGGCCGCGCCGGCCCGCAAGGCGCCCGCAAAGAAGAAGTAAGGCGACGCCGGAGGCCGGCTGGGGCGTTGCATTCCGCCGGGCTTTTGTGTATCCAGCCGCACCTTTCGACCCCTTCCGGGTCGTCCGTCGCCGCGCGGCGTCCGCGCGGCGGCTTCGTTTCGAGGCAGGGCCATGGCCGATATCATTCTGAACGTCGAAGTCCGCGAACGCACCGGGACGGGCGGCGCCCGCGCCACCCGTCGTGAGGGCAAGGTCCCCGGCGTGCTCTACGGCGGAGCCAAGGACCCCGTGGCCATCGCGGTCAAGTCCAACGAGTTCCGCAAGGCGCTCTACACCGGCAAGCTGCTCGGCCACCTTGTGACCCTGAAGTATGGCGAGGAGACCCAGCCGGTCATCGCCAAGGTCGTGGACATGCACCCGGTCACCGACGAGCCCTGGCACTTCGACCTCTACCGGGTCGACGAGCACCAGCAGATCCGGATCGCCGTGCCCGTGCACTTCCGCAACGCCGAGGCCTCTCCCGGCCTGAAGCGCGGCGGCACCCTCAACGTCGTCCTGCACGAGGTCGAGCTGAACTGCCCGGCCGACCACATCCCGGAAGAGATCGTCCACGACCTCACCGGCCTCGACATCGGCGAGACCATCCGCATCAGCTCGCTGAAGCTGCCCGCGGGCGCGACCCCGGCGGCGGGGGGCGACGTGGTCGTCGCCACCGTGGCGGGCTCGGCTGCGGCCGCTTCCGCCGCCAATGCGGAAGGCGCCGAGGCCTAGGGCCCGGCTGACGGCCCGCCGTGCTGATCCTGGCGGGCCAGGGCAATCCGGGGCCGGCCTATGCCGGCAACCGCCACAACATCGGCTTCCGGGCGGTGGACGCCATCGCCTCACGCTGGGCGTTCGGGCCTGAGCGCAGCCGCTTCCAGGGCCTGGCCCGCGAGGGGACGATCGACACCCCCTCAGGACCGGTGAAGGCCCTGATCCTCAAGCCCCAGACCTTCTACAACGAGAGCGGCCGGTCCATCTCGGCGGCCCTCAAGTTCTACAAGCTCACGCCGGCCGACCTTGTCCTCTTCTACGACGAGATCGACCTGGCCGCCGGGCGCTTCCGCATGAAGACCGGCGGCGGGGCGGCCGGGAACAACGGCGTCCGCTCCGTCACCGCCCACATCGGCCCGGACTTCCGGCGGGCGCGCCTGGGCGTCGGGCATCCGGGGCACAAGGACAGGGTCCACGGCTACGTCCTGTCGGACTTCCACAAGACAGAGTCCGCCTGGGTGGCGGCCCTGCTGGACGCGGTGGCCGACGCCGCGCCTCTTCTGGCCGCCGGCGACGACGAGCGCTTCCAGGCCGAGGTCATGCGGCTGGCCCCGGCCGAGAAGATGGATCCCCGCAAGCCCGGCGATCCGGCGTGACCAATCCCCGGGCGCGTGCTAGTCGCCGCGCCTCCGGTTCCAAGGAGTTTCCTGAATCATGGCCCTGAAAGTCGCCATCGTCGGCCTGCCCAATGTCGGCAAGTCGACCCTGTTCAACGCCCTGACCCAGACGGCGGCGGCCCAGGCGGCCAACTATCCCTTCTGCACCATCGAGCCCAATGTCGGCGACGTGGCTGTGCCTGAGCCGCGTCTCGAGGCCCTGGCGGGCATTGCGGGATCGAAGGAGATCATTCCCGCCCGCATGAACTTCGTGGACGTCGCCGGCCTGGTGCGCGGGGCCGCCCAGGGCGAGGGACTGGGCAACCAGTTCCTGGCCAACATCCGTGACTGCGACGCCGTGGCCTTCGTCTCCCGCTGCTTCGTCAACGAGGACATCACCCACGTCGAAGGGCGCATCGACCCGATCTCGGACCTCGACATCATCGAGACCGAGCTGATGCTCGCCGACCTGGAGAGCCTGGAAAAGCGGGTGGTGAACCTCGAGAAGCGCGCCAAGGTCGGGGACAAGGAGGCGGCCGCCACCCTCGCCCTCATGAACCTCGCCCTCGCCGAGCTGCGCCAGGGCCGCCCTGCCCGCACGGCGAAGGTCCCGGCCGGCGAGGAAAAGGGCTGGCGCATGCTCCAGCTCCTCACCTCCAAGCCGGCCCTCTATGTCTGCAATGTCGACGAGGGCTCGGCGGCGACCGGCAACGACTTCTCGGAGCAGGTGGCCCAGCGCGCCGCCCGGGACAACGCCAAGACGGTGGTGATCTCCGCCCAGATCGAGAGCGAGATCGCCCTGCTGGACGCCGGCGAGCGCGCCGAGTTCCTGGAGACCCTCGGGCTTCATGAGCCGGGCCTGAACCGGTTGATCCGGGAGGCCTACGCCCTCCTCGGCCTGCAGACCTACTTCACAGCCGGTCCGAAGGAGGCCCGGGCCTGGACCATCCCCGTCGGGGCCACCGCCCCCCAGTCCGCCGGCGTGATCCACACGGATTTCGAGAAGGGCTTCATCCGGGCCGAGACCATCGCCTTCGAGGACTATGTGAAGCACCGCGGCGAGGCCGGGGCGCGGGAAGCGGGCCGGCTGCGGTCCGAGGGCAAGGAGTACGTCGTCCAGGATGGCGACGTCATGAACTTCAGGTTCAACGTCTGAGGTCCTGGCCGGCGCGGGGCGCAAGGCCCGGCGCAACAAGGAAGGGCCGGCCGCCTCTCGGCGACCGGCCCTCTTTTCGTTCGGCGTCGCCGCGCCCTAGTGGGCGACGTTCCGCCAGATCCGGCGATAGCTGACATACAGCAGGCCGGCCAGGATCAGCAGGTAGACCATGGCGCCGACCCCGAAGGCCTTCCGCTCTTCCATCTTGGGCTCAGAGGCCCAGGCCAGGAAGGCCGAGACGTCACGCGCCTGCTGGTCAACCGTCGACTTGGTTCCATCGTCGAAGGTCACCTTCTCTGGCGCCAGGGGCGCGGCCATGGCGATCATGCCGCCGACCGGGGCGTGTCCCTTGCCCTTCCAGTAGGCGCTCACGTCGCCCGGCATGTAGGGGTTGTAGTGCTGGCCGGTCGGCACCTGCAGCCCCGCGGGGGGCGTCACATAGCCCGTCAACAGGGAGTAGATGTAGTCCGGACCGCCCTCGCGGGACTTGGACAGGGTGGAGAAGTCCGGCGGCAGGGCGCCGCCATTGCTGGCCCGGGCCGCCGCCTCGTTCGGGAACGGGCTGGGGAAGCGGTCGGCCGCCGTGGCCGGACGCTTCACCACGTCGCCGGTCTCGCCGTCGATGTCGGAGACCTCGTAGTCCTTGGCGATGGTCTTCACGTAGGGGTTGTCGTTCGGGTTCGGGTACTTCGGGTCAAAGAAGGGCCCGCCCTTCTGCCCGAGGTTCCGGAACGACATGAGGCTCATGGCGTGGCAGGCCGAGCAGACCTCACGGTAAACCTTGTAGCCCCGCTGCAGCTGGGCCCGGTCGAACTTGCCAAAGGGGCCGTTGAAGCTCCAGGCGACGGTGCGGGGCTCCTTCTGGGAGCCGGCGGCCAGGGCCGGCCCGCCCGCGAGGGCGAGGCCGAGCACGGCGATGGCGAGACCTTTGCGAAGCATCAGGCTCAACCCCTCTTCTCAGGCGAGGCCGCGGCGCCGGCAGGCGTGGCGGCGGAATGCGACAGGACCGGTTCGCTGATCGATTCCGGCTGCGGGAGCGGGGTCTCGGTGAGACCCATCCAGGGCAGGATGACCAGGAAGTAGGCGAAGTAGTAGGCCGCGGCGAAGCGGGACAGCCACACCATCGAGTTCAGGTCGGCGTCGAACAGGGTGAAGGTGCTCAGGCCGGGGATGACGTGCTCGTCCGGCAGCTTGCCGCCGCAGTAGCCCAGCACCAGGCAGGCGACCACGAAGATGAAGAAGTACATCCGGGTGGTCGGGCGGTAGCGCAGGGACTTGACCCGCGAGCGGTCCAGCCAGGGCAGGACGAACAGCACCGCGATGGCGCCGAACATCATCAGCACGCCCATCAGCTTGTCCGGGACGGCCCGGAGGATGGCGTAGAAGGGCAGGAAGTACCACTCGGGCACGATGTGCGCCGGCGTCACCAGGGGATTGGCCGGGACGTAGTTCACGGGATCGCCGAGGGCGTTCGGGTTGAAGAAGACGAAGGCCGCGAACATCAGCAGGAAGACGGCGATCGCGAAGCCGTCCTTCACCGTATAGTACGGGTGGAAGGGAACGGTGTCGGCCTTGGACTTCACCTCGACCCCGGTGGGATTGTTGTTCCCCACCACGTGCAGAGCCCAGATGTGCAGCACCACGACGCCGGCGATCATGAACGGCAGCAGGTAGTGCAGCGAGAAGAAGCGGTTGAGGGTCGGGTTATCGACCGCGAAGCCGCCCCACAGCCAGGTGGTGATGGACTCGCCGACGACCGGAAGGGCGCCGAAGAGGTTGGTGATCACGACCGCGCCGTGGAAGCTCATCTGCCCCCAGGGCAGGACGTAGCCCATGAAGGCCGTGGCCATCATCAGCAGGTAGATCACGCAGCCCAGGATCCAGAGCAGCTCGCGCGGAGCCTTGTACGACCCGTAGTAGAGGCCGCGGAACATGTGGGCGTAGACCGCGATGAAGAACATCGAGGCCCCGTTCGCGTGCATGTAGCGGACCAGCCAGCCGTAGTTCACGTCGCGCATGATGCGCTCGATGGAGGCGAAGGCGTGGTCGACGTGGGGCACGTAGTGCATGGCCAGCACGATGCCGGTGGCCAGCTGGATGCCGAGGCAGAGGGCCAGGATCCCGCCGAAGGTGTACCAGTAGTTGAGGTTCTTCGGGGTCGGGAAGTCGACGACGCTGTCGTAGGCCAGGCGCACGATCGGCATGCGGGCGTCGAGCCAGCGCTCGATGCCCGTCTTGGGAACGTAGTTCGAATGTCCGCTCATGTCGGTCAGCCCACCTTCACCAGGGTGTCGGAAAGGAAGGCGTACTCGGGAACCGCGAGGTTCTTGGGCGCGGGGCCCTTACGGATACGCCCGGACGTGTCGTAGTGCGAGCCGTGGCAGGGGCAGAACCAGCCGGCGTAGTCGCCGCCGCCGAAGGTCGGCACGC
Organism: Phenylobacterium parvum; assembly: GCA_029977805.1. Classification (GTDB taxonomy): domain Bacteria; phylum Pseudomonadota; class Alphaproteobacteria; order Caulobacterales; family Caulobacteraceae; genus Phenylobacterium; species Phenylobacterium parvum_A. The sequence goes on from JAPOKE010000033.1 coordinate 5,520, forward strand.
AGCCCAGATGGGTGCAGGTGCCGATCAGGACCAGCCACTCGGCCTTGCCGGGCTTGTGGCGCTCCTCGTCGGTCTGCGGGTCGCGCATGTCCGCCTTGTCGTCCTTGATCGCCGCGGCGATCTCGGCGCCGGTGCGATGCCGGATGAACAGCGGCTTGCCGCGCCACTTGATGGTCACCGACTGGCCCAGCTCGACCTTGGTCAGGTCGAACTCGACCGACGCCAGGGCGAGGGTGTCGCCCGCCGGGTTCATCTGGTCGACCAGGGGCCAGGCCACCGTCGCGGCCGCGCCGGCCGCCGCGGCGACCGCGGCGATGTGAATGAAGTCGCGACGGCTGGGGTCGTCCCCACCCGCGCCATGTTCGGGGTTCGCGCCCGCCACGCTGTCGGCCACCTTGAAGCCACCCTTCGCTTGGGGACCGCGCCGGAAGGCGCCGTCCGTTCTCGACCCCGCCAGGCGATCTGGTAAGGGTCCCCCAGACTGAACGCGCCGCCCCAGGGCGAACCGGCCCGGACGTCCCCCCGCCGAGAGGCGAAAGGCCGTCCGCTGATTCGCTGCAGGACGCGCGCAGCCCGTGGCTGGATCGCTTAGAATGCTGCTCGCGCTTTTTCAACCGGACATTCCGCAAAACCTTGGCGCCGCCATCCGCCTGGGGGCCTGCCTGGACACCCCGGTGCACGTCATCGAGCCCTGCGGCTTTCCCTTGTCGGACAAGGCGATCCGCCGTGCGGCCCTGGATTACGGGGATCCCGGCGAGGTCGTCCGCCATCCGGGCTGGGACGCCTTCCGCGCCTCGGCGACCGGACGGATCGTCCTGTTCACCACCCGCGGCGCCACCCCCCTGCATGACTTCGCCTTCCGGCCCGACGACATCCTGCTCTTCGGCCGGGAGAGCTCCGGCGCGCCGGACTTCGTCCACGAGGCGGCGGACGCCAGGGTCATCATTCCCTTGAGCCGCGGCCGCCGATCCTTCAACCTGACCGTCTCGGCGGCGATCGGCCTGTCCGAGGCCCTGCGTCAGACCGGGCGCTTCCCCGAATTCCATCCGCAAGATTTTCCAGCCCATGATTGATCCCGCCGTCCTCGAGACCCGCAACACCCGCGCCCGCGCCTGGTTCGACGACCTGCGCGACCGCATCGTCGCCGCTTTCGAGCAGCTGGAGATCGACGCCCCGGCCGACCTCTATCCGGGCGAGCCGGCGAAGTTCGAGCTCAAGCCCTGGGTGCGCGAGGCGGGCGGCGGCGGCGTGATGGGCTTCCTGCGCGGCGGCCGGTTCATCGAGAAGATGGGCTGCCACATCTCGCTCGTGCACGGGAAGTTCACCCCCGAGATGGCGGCCAACATGCCCGGGGCCGACAAGGACCCCAGCTTCACCGCCACGGGGATCAGCCTGATCGCCCACATGCGCAGCCCCAAGGTTCCGGCGGTGCACATGAACACCCGCTTCCTCGCGACCCAGACTGGCTGGTTCGGCGGCGGCGCGGACCTGACCCCCACCCTGGACGAGCAGCGCAGCCAGGACGCCCCGGACGCGGTGACCTTCCACGCCGCCCTGAAGGCCGCCTGCGACCGGCATGACCCGGCCTGGTATCCCGACTTCAAGCAGCGCTGCGACGAGTACTTCTACCTGCCGCACCGCAAGGAGCCCCGGGGGATCGGCGGCATCTTCTACGATCACCACAATTCCGGCGACTGGGAGCGCGACTTCCAGTTCACCCAGGACGTCGGCCAGGCCTTCCTCGACGTCTATCCGAAGATCGCCCGCGGCCGGATGCACGAACCCTGGACCGAGGCCGACCGCCGCGAGCAGCTGATCCGGCGCGGCCGCTACGTGGAGTTCAACCTCCTCTACGACCGCGGGACCATGTTCGGCCTGAAGACCGGCGGCAACATCGAGAGCATCCTGTCCTCCATGCCGCCCGAGGTGATCTGGCCCTGACCGGGACGGCCGGGCTCAGGCTCCGCCGGAGACGATGAATCGCCTCAGGCGCTCGCCGACCTCCAGGCGGTCGTTGCCGGCCCGGTAGCTGGCCTGGGCCGCATCGGCCTCGGCGTCGGTGTATCGGGTCCCCCGCCGCGCCTCGATCAGGGCGGCGGCGTAGTCGGGGGAAAACTCCGGATGGAGCTGGATCGAGATCGCCCGTCGCTCCGGATAGTGCAGGGCGCCGAAGGGGGTGAAGTCGCTTCCCGCGACGACCCGGGCGTCCTGCGGCGCCTCGACCACCTGGTCCTGGTGCGAAGCCGCCACGGCGAGGGTGGACAGGCCTGACAGCCAGCCTTCGCCTGTCGACTCGTAGCGGTGCAGGCCCACGCCCCACCCCTTGGGCGACTTGATGACCCGCCCGCCGAAGGCCTCGGCCATGACCTGGTGGCCGAAGCAGACCCCCGCCAGGACCGTCCGCCCCGAAGCCGCGACCAGGAAGGCCTTGAGGGGATCGATCCACGGCAGGGGGTCATAGACGCCCGCGGAGGAGCCCGTGACCAGGCAGGCGTCGAAGGCCGCGGGATCGGCGGGCAGCCGGCCGGCGGCGACGTCGAAGGTCTCCGCCTCATCCCCCTCCCGCAGCAGGAGACTGCGGAACATGGCGGGATAGTCGCCATGCCGGCGGGCGAGGTCGCCGGGCGGGGCGCCGGTCTCGAGGATCGCCAGCCTCACCCGCCGCCTCCCAGGCCGCGCAGGATGGCCTCGAGACGGTCCTGCAGGACGGCGCGGTCAGAGGGGAAGTCCTCGTCCATCCACCAGGCCTCGAGCTCGCGCAGGACCTCTCCCACCCGCGGCCCGGGCGCAGCGCCGGCCGCGACCACGTCGGCGCCAGAGACACCCAGGCTGCGGGGCGACCAGGCCTCCGCCTCGGCGAGGAGGCGACGCCAGTCATCGGCCGCAGCTCCCCGGGGGTCTCGGGCCCAGGCGATACGCAGGCGGTCCTGCACCACGGAGGCCCCCAGGATGTGCAGGGCCCGGCGGAGCTGGCGGGGCGACATCCAGCTGTCCAGGTCCGGTTCCCGGCCCGCCGCGGCGATCAGCCGGTCCCTCTGGGCGCCGGACAGCCTCAGCCGCTCGGCCTCCCGGGCGACCTCCGCCGGGGTTGCCGGGAACAGCGCGCCCAGGCGCAGGAGGGGGTCAGGGCCCGCCCCCTCGGCGGCCTCGACCTCGCAGAGCCCGTCCAGCCGCGACAGGTCGCCGGCGCCGGGCAGGACCCGGGGGAGGACGCCTGTCGCCGCCATCAGCCGGACGGCGGGCCGGGGGTCCTCGGCGGCCAGGAGGGAGAGCAGCTCCTTCAGCACCCGCTCGGCGGGCAGGGTCGCAAGGCTGTCCGCCCGGGCCGCGCAGGCGGCGAGGGCCGCCGGGTCGGGTTCCCCGCGCCCGTAGCGCGCCAGGAAGCGGAAGAACCGGAGGATGCGCGGGTGGTCCTCCCGGATGCGCTGGTCCGCCTCGCCGACGAAGACGATCCGGCCGGCCTGCGCCGCCGCCAGGCCCTCTCCGGTGGGATCGAAGACCCGCCCCTCCCGGTCGGCGTAGAGGGCGTTCAGGGTGAAGTCCCGGCGGGCCGCGTCCGCCGCCCAGTCCGTGGTGAAGGCCACCACCGCCCGTCGCCCGTCGGTCTCGACGTCCCGCCGCAGGGTGGTGATCTCGAAGCCGCGGCCCCCGCTGACGGCGGTGACCGTGCCGTGCTCGACCCCGGTCGGGACCGCCTTGAGCCCCGCCGCCTCCAGGGCGGCCGTCACCTGCACCGGCTCAAGGAGCGTGGCGAGGTCGATGTCCGCCACGGGGCGGCCCATGATGGCGTTGCGGACGCAGCCGCCGACGAAGCGGACGCAGCCCGCCCCCCCGGCCGCCTCCAGGGCGTCCAGGACGGCGAGGGCCGCAGGATCGGTGATCCAGGCGGCCCCGGTCAGCTGGTGCACGGCGGAGCTCACGCAGGGGCCCCGAACAGGCGGTGGGAAAGGATGCGCAGCATGCCGGCCGTCGCCCCCCAGATGAACCGCTCGTCGTGGGTCATGGCGTAGAACCGCCGCCGGCCGCCAGTCGGCATCTCGCGCTCGTGGACCTCGTGGTTGGCGGCGTCCATCAGGAAGGCGAAGGGGGTCTCGAAGATGTCGGCCACCTCGTCGGGGTTGGGCGCCAGCCGGAAGCCTTCCTCGATGAAGGCGACGACCGGCGTGATCAGGTAGCCCGTGCCCGTCCGGTAGGGCGTCGAAAGGCCGACCGGCGAGACGAGGTCCGGCGCCAGGGCCACCTCCTCCTCGGCCTCCCTCAGGGCTGTCTGCCAGGGCGTCTCGCCCTCGTCGCAGCGGCCGCCGGGAAAGGCGATCTGGCCGGCGTGGCGCCTCAGGGTGTCCAGCCGCGTGGTCAGGAGCACCGAGAAGCCGTGGGGCCGCTCGATCAGGCCGACGAGGACGGCGGCAGGGGTCAGGGTCTCCAGCGGCGGCAGGTAGGGGTCCGGCTCGAAGTCATAGTCCGAGCTGATCTGGTCCAGGGTTCGCTCGGCCAGGGGATCGAGGCGTTCGGCCAGGCGCGCCTCCAGGAGGGGCCGGGCCCCGGGGGCCGCCAGCCGGTGCGGGCTCACGCCCCGCCGTCCCCGGCCGAACCGAGGTCGAACTCGACCCCGCCCGACCGGACGACGAGCCGCCCGGCCACCTCGTCGGCCATTTCCACCAGTTCGTAGAAGACCGGCCGGGCGACCAGGGCTTCCAGGCCCCGGCGGACGTGCAGGTAGGGCCGGGGCTCGCCTGAGCCCGGGTCTGTCTCCACCCGGAGCGCATTGTCAGGCCCCGCGCGGACCTCGTCGCCGACATTGGTCTGGAAGACCAGGTCCCCGCCCTCGCGGTCGACCCTGACGGCGATGAAGGGGGCGTCCTCGACGGTGATCTTCATCTTCTCCACCGGGGTGACCAGGTGGAAGCCGTCGGGGTCCTTCCGCAGCACGGTGGAGAACAGGCGGACCAGGGCCTCGCGGCCGATGGGGGTTCCCTCGTGGAACCACTGGCCGTTGCGCTTGATCACGATGTCGATGTCGCCGCAGTGGGCGGGATTCCAGAGGTGGACGGGCGGCAGGCCGCGCCCCGGCGCCTGCTTGGCGGCCGCGGCGACGCCCTCGAGGCCGGATTTCGCTTGAGTCTCGGACATGGCCGGAAGGTAGGCCCGGCGGGCGGCGGGCTCAACCTCGGGCGGGATCAGGGCCCGACCGGTCCGGACAGGGGACCCCGAGCGCCCCGGGCGAGGACCCGCCGGGGATCCACCGGCCCGGGCAGGCGCACGCCGGCGGCCGGCTCCGCCGAATAGCCGAAGCGACCGAAGTAGGGCGGGTCGCCCACCAGGAGGATCGGTCCCTCCCCGAGGGCGTCGGCGGCGGCCCCCGCGCGCTCGACGAGGCGTCCGCCTAGTCCGTCGAGCCGGCTCGCCGAGTGCACGGCGAGGGGGCCGAGGAAGAGGGCGCGGGTCGCGCCGACGCCGATGTCCCAGAGGCGCACCACGCCGCCGATCCCCTCTGCCGTCTCGGCGACGAAGGACAGGTCCGGCCGGAAGCGGGCGACTTCGCGGACCCGCTCGGAGACCTTCACGAACCGGCCGGGGCCGAAGGCGTGGTCCAGCAGGGCCAGGATGGCGGCGGCGTCCGCCTGCGTCTCCGGACGGATCGAGACTTCGGTGTCGGCGGCGTCGGCCAAATGCGTTTCCCCCCGGCGCCGGTCTCCGGCGCGAGGGCCGGGCGTTTAGGACCCGCCGCCGGTCGCGTCAACCGCCGGTTCAGAGCCAGTTGCGGGGCCAGGCCTCCCCCAGCGGGCGGACCTCGCCGGCGAGGAGTCCCCGGCGGCGCATGGCGGCGTCGGCCAGGGGGGCCAGGGCCTGGACCGGCTCGACGCCGCCGCGGGGACCTGGGGCGACCGGCGCCTCGGCCGCTGCGGCGTCCAGGGCCTTCCACTCGGCCTGGCCCTGGTCGGGAAAGCCCACGGCGAAGAAGAGCCGCCGGGGGGCGGGCTCGCCGGCCGGCTCGGTCAGGACGGCGATGATCCAGCCGGGCATCGGGACTCTCCGGGGCGAAGGGATGGTCGCGCACGTTGCCGTGCGTCGGCCTTCGGGCCAAGGTGCCCCGGCCATGAGCGAGTCCCCCACCCCGGAAGACCTGTCCCTGCGCGCCCTCATGGGCCGGCCGGACTACCTGCGCTTCTGGCTCTCCCGGGTGGCCTCGACCCTCGGCGTCCAGATCCAGAGCGTCGCCCTCGGCTGGCAGGTCTACGCCGTGGCCCGCGAGACCATGAGCGTGGCCCAGTCGGCCTTCTTCGTGGGCATGATCGGCCTTGCGGCCTTCATCCCGGTCTTCCTCCTGGCCCTGCCCGCCGGCGAGACCGCCGACCGCCACGACCGCAAGACCATCCTGCGGCTCTGCTACGCCGGCGAGATCGCCACGGCGGGGGTCCTGGTCGCCGCCTCGGTCTTCGGGTTCGCGACGCTTCCCCTCCTGCTGGGCGTGGCGGTGGCCTTCGGCGCGAGCCGGGCCTTCATGGGCCCGGCCGGGACGGCGCTGGGGCCCATGCTGGTGCCGCGCAGCCTCCTGCCCCGGGCGATCGCCCTGAACTCCCTGGCCTGGCAGGGCGCCTCGATCCTCGGACCGGCGATCGGCGGGCTCCTCGTGGCCCTGTCCCCCGCCGCCTCCTACGCCGGCGCTGCGGGCCTCTACCTCTTCGCCCTGGCCTGCGTGACCGGCATCCGCGGGAACACCCGCCCGGAGGTCAATCCCGGCTCCCGCTGGGCCCTGATGAAGGAGGGCCTGGCCTATGTCTGGACGAACCGGATCGTCTTCGGCGCCATCTCCCTGGACCTCGTGGCCGTCCTGCTGGGCGGCGCCACAGCCCTGCTGCCCGTCTTCGCGCGGGATGTCCTGCACGTGGGCCCGGAGGGCTTCGGCCTCCTGAGGGCCGGGCCGGCCATCGGCGCCACCCTGGTGGCCGTCATACTGGCCCGCCATCCCATCCGCAGGAAGGCGGGTCCGGTGATGTTCGCCGGCGTCGCGGTCTTCGGCCTGGCGACCATCGTCTTCGGCCTCTCGACCTCCCTGCCCCTCTCGGTCTTCGCCCTGGCGGTCCTGGGCGGGGCGGACATGCTCAGCGTCTATGTCCGCCAGACCCTGGTGCAGATCGTCACGCCGGACGCCATGCGCGGCCGGGTCGCCGCCGTGTCCTCGCTGTTCATCGGCGCCTCCAACGAGCTCGGGGAGTTCGAGAGCGGCGTCGTCGCCCGCTTCCTCGGCCCCGTCGGGGCGGCGGTCGCGGGCGGCGTCGGCGCGGTCCTGGCCACCGGCCTCTGGGCGCGGCTGTTTCCTGACTTGCGCAAGGCCGACCGCCTCGAATAACTGGCGCGGCGATCATTTTCATCGGGAGGCATTTCAATGGGCGCACTTGACGGAAAAGTTGTTCTGGTCACCGGCGGCGGCAACGGCATTGGCCGCGACTGCGCGCTGATCGCGGCCCAGGAGGGCGCGAAGGTCGTCGTGAACGACCTGGGCGGCGGCCTGAAGGGCGGCGACGAGGGCGACGCCGGTCCCGCCGAGGCGGTGGCCCGTGAAATCCGCGCCGCGGGCGGCGAGGCGGTCTCCAACTCCGAGAGCGTCACCAGCCTGAAGGCCGTGCAGGGCATGGTCGAGCAGGCCCTCGACACCTTCGGCGGCCTGCACGCCGTCATCAATCCGGCCGGCATCCTGCGCGACGTCATGTTCCACAAGATGAGCGAGGACGACTGGGACCGCGTCATCGACGTCCACATGCGCGGCTCGTTCAATGTCGCCCGGGCCACCATCGAGCTGTTCCGTGAGCAGAACGACGGCGCCTACATGTTCTTCACCTCGACGTCCGGCCTGTTCGGCAACATCGGCCAGGCCAATTACGGCGCGGCCAAGATGGGCATCGCCGGCCTGTCCCGGATCATCGCCATGGAAGGCGCCCGCAACAACGTGCGCTCGAACTGCCTGGCCCCCGTGGCCTGGACGCGCATGACCCAGTCCGTGCCGGTCAAGGACGAAGCCGCCGCCGCCCGCCGCGCCGTGATGGCCGAGAAGATCCGCGCCGACCAGCCGGCCCGCTTCTCCGTGGCCATGGTGGCTCCGGCCGCCGCCCACGTCTCGGGCCAGATCTTCGGCGCCTCGGGCGAGAACATCATCCTCTACTCCCAGCCCCGTCCGGTCGAGACGGTGACCAAGGAAGAGGGCTGGACGGTCCAGACCATCCTGGACGAGGCCGTGCCGAAGATGGCGCCCAAGTTCTTCGACCTGAACCGCGGCCCCCTGCCGGGCGGCAACAACCAGCAGCCGGCCGCCGCCAAGCCGGCGTCCTGATCCCCGCGATCAGCTGAAGACGAACGGGCCGCGCCTCACCCGGGGCGCGGCCCGTATCTTTCCCGCCACTCGTCGGCGGTCATCTCCCAGTAAAGTGAGCGCCGGAAGGTCCCGTCGGGACGGCGGCTGTCACGCTCGCCCATCGAACGGAAGCCGGCGGCCTCGATCACCCGGGCCGAACGGGCATTGTCCAGGGCCGCCGTCAGGCCGATCAGGCGCACGCCCAGCACCTCGAACATCCAGCCGAAGGACCGGGCGGCGCCCGCCGTCCCCTGTCCCCGGTTCTGCCGGTCAGCCCGGGTCGCCCCGGCGATCTCGGCCGAGGACCGGTCCGGCCAGACGCTGAACCGCGAATAGCCTGCGACCTCGCCGTCCTCGTCCATCGAGAGGATCAACACCGCGTCGCCCCGCGACTGGTCGTCCGCAGCGGCCTCGATCCAGGCCCGGACGCTGTCCTCGGTGATGGGCCGGGGCAGGTCGTAGATGGGGTCGGAGACCCGCGGATCCGCCAGCATCCGCGCCAGGGAGGCGGCGTGGGCGGGCGTCGCGATCACCCGGTCGGGCCCCAGGGTCGCCGGATCGACCTCCCGGACCCGCCGGCGGATGTCGGCCGCCTCCGCAGGCGCGGCGCGGATGACGGTGACGGGCGGGTCGCTCATGTCGCCAGGGCCTCCAGGGCCGCGCCGGTCAGGCGCCGGGTGGTCCACTCGTCCATGGCCAGGGCCCCAAGCTGGTCGTAGAAGCCAATGGCTGGGGCGTTCCAGTCCAGCACCGACCATTCCAGGCGGGCGAGGTCCTCATCCCGGCATCGCCTGGCCAGGGCCTTCAGGAGGGCGAGGCCCGCCCCCGCGCCCCGGTGCTCGGGGCGGACGAACAGGTCCTCGAGCCAGATCCCGTGCCGGCCGCGGAAGGTTGAAAAGTTGTAGAACCAGAGGGCGAAACCCGCCGGCGCGCCGTCGATCTCCACAATGTCGCAGAAGACGCGCGGCGACGGCCCGAAGAGGTCCCGCGCAAGGTCCGCCTCCGTCGCATCCACCTCGTGCGCCAGCCGCTCATACTCCGCGAGGTCCAGGATGAACCGGTGGATGGTGGCGAGGTCGCCCGGCCCGGCCGGCCGCACGACCACCGGGTCAGGCCGCACGGTACCAGTCAACGCCCGCCTCGTCGGTTGTCCGGACGGCCAGCCCCCTGGCCATCAGGCAGTTCAGGTGCGCCAGGCTTTCCCCCGTGGCCATGCCCAGGGTCCAGCGGTCGATCTTGCGCCGGAACAGGATGTGGAAGGTGTCGATGGCGCGCTTGGGCTCGGCCAGCAGCTTTTGCAGGCGGGCCAGGCTGCGCTCGTGGCCGCCGATCAGGTGGTCGATCCGGGCGTGCAGGCCGTAGAAGGGCTCGTTGTGAGCCGGCAGGACCAGGACGTCGTCGGGGACGATCGTGCGGATCCGCGCCAGGGAGGTCAGCCAGTCCGTCAGGGGGTCGCCCGCCGGCTCGGTCGGGAAGACCGACACGTTGGAGGTGATCTTGGGCAGGACCTGATCGCCGCTGATCATCAGCTTGAGGTCCGGGCACCAGAGGCAGGCGTGCTCGGGCGAATGGCCCGAGCCGACCACGATCTTCCAGTCATGATCCCCGATTCGCACGACGTCGCCGTCGGACAGGCGGTGGAAGCTGTCGGGCAGGGCGTGCAGCCCCTTGCCGAAGCCGCCGAACCGGGCCCGGTAGTCCTCCAGCGCCTCCTCATCCCAGCCGGCGGCGCGATAGAAGACCACGGCGTCCTCGGGCGCCTCGCGCCCCGTGTCGGCGGCCAGGGACCGGCACATCAGGAACTCCAGCCGGGTGATCCAGAGCCGGCAGTCGTACTTGCGGGTGATCCAGCCGGACATGCCGATGTGGTCGGGATGCATGTGGGTGACGAAGACCCGGGTGATGGGCAGGCCCTCCAGGGGCCCGGCGAGGGCCTTGCGCCAGGATTCGCGGGTATCCTGCCCGCCCATGCCGGTGTCGACGATCGCCCAGCCCCCCTCTTCGCGGATGGCCCAGACGTTGATCCAGGCCAATGAGCCGCCCAGGGGCATGCGCAGCCACTTCACCCCCGGGGCGATATCCACCGCCTCGCCCTGCTCCGGCCCGCCGGGAAAGGGATAGGTGATCTTCGCCTTGTGGGCCTCCAGGACCGGATCTTCGAAACCATCGCGCATGAACGGGACTCCTTGCGCGGACAGTTTCCGCCCTGGGCGGCCCGGGATCAAACCCAAATCCCTGCATGGCCGCCCAGAAACCGTCACAGGAGGATGCGACGAGGCCTTGCAGTGATGGCGTCTTGCCGTTCTGGCCGCCTAGGGATTAAGAGCCTTGGGAACTGATATCCCCGGAGGGAACCTCACCATGAAACGCGTCGCAATCGGCCTGGCCACAGCGGCCCTGGCCATGGCCCTGGGAACGGCCGTCGCCGTCTCGGCCTCCAAGAAGGAAGAAGCCGCCCTCGCCGCCGCGCGCACCCAGGGCATGGCGGAGGCCCCCGCCGTCGCCCAGGCGGCCGGCATCGCCTGCCAGGTCACCGACGCCCGCTTCGTGGGCAAGATGAGCGACCCCAAGACCAAGACCGCCACCAACTTCTACGAAGTGGACTGCGACCGCGGCGTCGGCTTCGTCCTGCAGGCTCCGGCCGGCGCCAAGCCCACCGCCTTCAGCTGCATCGAGGCCAACTCCACCCAGCCCGACGGCAAGCCGCCCTCCCTGCCCTGCAAGCTGCCGGGCAACGCCAATCCCCTGGCTGATCTTGCGCCCCTGCTGACCAAGGCCGGCCTGAACTGCACCCCGGACGCCGCCCGCGGCATCGGCCAGACCGCCAAGAACACCTTCCTTGAAGTCTCCTGCCAGGGCGGCGCGGGCTATGTCCTGCAGGTCGACGCCCCCGCCAATCCGGACGGCTCCTCGGTTGCGAACGACTGCCTGGTGTTCGATGCGAACGAGGGCGGGAACATCAAGTGCACCCTGCGCGACGCGGCCTACCGGCTCTCGGTGGTCGACCGCTTCGCCGCCGCCGCCAACAACGGCTGCGTGGTGAAGGACCGGCGCTTCATCGGCATGTCCCAGGGCGGCGCCAGCTACTACGAAGCGGCCTGCCAGGACGGCAAGGGCTACATCTACAAGGTCGACAAGGGCCAGCTTTCCCAGGCGACCTCCTGCGAGAAGGCCATGGCCCTGCTCGGCGGCTGCACCCTGACCGACGCCAAGGAAGCCCAGACCGCCCAGGCCGGCCTCTATTCGAACCTCGCCAAGAAGGCCGGCTTCGACTGCCAGGTGTCCAAGTACGCCCCCTTCCCCTCGCCCCCCGGCAAGGATGTGGTCGAACTCTCCTGCGCCAACCGGCCTGACGGCGCCGTCGGCATCTTCACCGCCAAGGCCGAGACCACCCAGGTCGTGGACTGCGCCCGTGCGCCGATCGTCGGCTACCGCTGCTCCTTCTCCAAGCCTGAAGCTTCCAACAAGGCCGTCACGGCCGACCTGAAGAAGATGGGCAAGAACGAGTGCGAGGTCTCTGCGACCCGGCTCCTCGGCAAGACGGCCTCGGGCACCACCTACCTCGAGACCGCCTGCGCCGACGGCCTCAAGGGCTATGTCCTCGAGTACAAGAGCGATCCCCTGACGCCGATCAACGCGGTGGGCTGCGCCTTCTCCAAGGACTGCGCCCTGCCCGGCAACAAGTAGTCCCGGATCACACCGGAAAGACGAGGGCCCGCCGGAGCAATCCGGCGGGCCCTTTTTTCTTGCGCCCCCTGTGGGGGATCAGATGGCCGCTTCGATGAACCGCGGGCCGCGCTGGTTCATGGCGCTGGCGAAGGCCGCCTCGAAGGCCTCGCCCGTCTCGCAGCGGACGGCTTCGACCCCGAGGCCCCTGGCCAGGGACACCCAGTCGATGTTGGGGTCGCCAAGGTCCAGCAGCTTGCGCGCCGAGGGCCCGGCCTGGCCGGCCCCGGTCCGGCTCATCTCGATGTTGAGGATGCGGTAGCTGTGGTTGGCGAAGACCACCACGGTGACGTCCAGCTTCTCCCGCGCCATCGTCCACAGGCTCTGCACGGTGTACATGGCCGAGCCGTCGCCGTTCAGGGACACCACCTTGCGGTCGGGTGCGGCCACGGCGGCGCCGATGGCCATGGGGCCGCCAATGCCGATGGCCCCGCCGGTCAGGGCCAGGACCTCGTGCGGGACCGTGGTCATGCAGGGGACGGCGATCCCGCCGCCGGAGGTGACGGCGTCGTCGCAGAGGATGGCGCCCTCGGGCAGGTGACGGGCCACGGCGACGCCGCAGGCCTGGGGCGTCAGGGGGCCGGAGGCCGGGCTGGCCGGGCGCTTCAGGGGCTGGGACGGCCCGGCGGCGGGGGCGCCGAGCGCATCCGCCAGGGCCGCAAGCGCCGCGACCGCGTCCGTCGCCCGGTCCGCAAGCGACAGGGTGGCGCACCCCTCGGGCACCAGAACGCTGGGCCGTCCGGGATAGGCGAAGAAGGCCACCGGCTGGGTGGTGCCCGCGAAGACCATCAGGTCCGTCCCGGCAAGCTCCTCCAGCGCGGCCTCGCCGAAATACTGCATCCGCGCCGGGGCGAAGACGCCGGCGCCCCTCGGCTGGCGGGCCACGAAGGTGTCGGCCATGACGCGGACGCCGGCCGCCTGCAGCCGCGCGGCCTGGACCAGGCCCTCGGCCAGGCAGGCCCGGCCGCCGATCAGCACCACCGGCGCCGAGGCGGCGCGGATCGCCCGGGCGGCGGCCTCCACGGCCTCCCCGTCAGGCGCCCGGGGGCCCGGGCGGGAGGCGGGGGCGAAGGTCGTCGAGGTCTCGGTCCAGGCGGCGTCCGCCGGCAGGATCAGGCTGACCGGGCCGGCGGGCGGGCCGTGGCTGGCGCTGATGGCCTCGGCGGTCACGGCGGCCACCTCGTCCGGGGTGTCGGCCGACTTCACCCAGATCGAGTTCGCCGCGACGATGGCGGGGATGTCCGAGTTCAGCGGCGCGTCGTACTGGCGGTGGTAGGTGGCGTGGTCGCCCACGACGTTGACGATCGGGGTGTAGGCCCGCCGCGCGTTGTGCAGGTTGGCCAGGCCGTTGCCGTAGCCGGGGCCCAGGTGCAGCAGGGTGCAGGCCGGCGTCCCGGTCATCCGGCCGTAGCCGTCGGCGGCGCCGGTGGCCACGCCCTCGAACAGGCACAGGACAGGCCGCATGGCCGGCTGGCCGTCCAGGGCGCTGACGAACTGCATCTCGCTGGTGCCGGGGTTGGCGAAGCAGGCGGTCACGCCATTGTCCACCAGGGTGCGCATCAGGGCGTCGGCGCCGTTCATGTCCTCAGGGCCTCCCCGCCCGTCCTGGCCCGTTGCGTCAGGCCGTCTCGAAAACCATCACGCCGGGATCCGGCGCGCTCGCGAACATCCGTCCGATGAAGGCGGCCCGCAAGGCCCGCGCGACCGGCTGGGCGATGTAGCCCTTGTCGGTGATCTCCCCGGCGTTGGCGTCGGGACCGTCGGGCAGGACCAGGGCGCGGGAGACCCGGCCCGCGCCGCCGCCGCCCCGGGCGTTGTGCGCCGAGACCGCCGTCCGGACGGCGTCCTCCACCGCCTCAGGGGCGTATCCCGGACGCGGGTAGAACAGCAGGCCCACCCCGGCCTCGCCCTCGCCGCAGACGATGGCGTCGGTCACCGCGTCGCCCACGGCCCCGATCACCGCAATCCGCAGCTCGCCCACGTTCACGAAGGTCCCGCTGGCCAGCTTGAAGTTCTCCGAAAGCCGGCCGTCGAAGGCCAGGCCGCGGCGGATGTCCTGGGGGTCCACGAGCCGGGCCGCGTCGCCCAGCCGGTAGAAGCCCTCCTCGTCGAAGCTGGCGGCGGACAGCTCGGGCTGGCCCAGGTAGCCGGGCGTCACCTGCGGCCCCTTCACCCGGAACTCCAGCTTTCCGGCCATGGGCGCCAGTTTCACCGTCGTGCCCGGCAGGGGCAGGCCCATCATGCCCATGCGGGTGTTGGGCCAGTGGACATTGGCCGCCGTCGGCCCGGTCTCCGTGGCGCCGTAGCCCGAGGAGAAGCTGATCCGCTCGCCCACCGTGCGCACGGCGACGGCCTGGATCCGGTCGCAGATCTCCTGGCCCAGGTTGGCGCCGCCGTACTGCAGCAGGCGAACGCGGGAGAAGAAGTTGCGGGCCAGGACAGGGTCCGACTCCAGTTCGCCGGCGAACATCATCCAGCCCGCCGGGACCATGTTGTGATAGGTCGGCGCGACCTCGCGCAGGTTGCGCACCGTGTCCCCGAAGCGGCCCTCCACGGGCTGGCCGGCGTCGATGTAGAGGGTCCCGCCCCGGTGCAGGACCATGTGCAGGATGGCGTTGGCGCCCAGGCTGTGGCTCCAGGGCGCGGCGTTCACCACCACCGGCGGCTCCGGGTCGGCGAAGCAGGCCGCCACCTGGGCGGCGTTGGCGGCCATGCGCGCCTGAAGGTTGATCACCGCCTTGGGCCGGCCCGTGGACCCGGAGGTCAGGAGATACTTGGCGTGGTCATCCGGACGCGCGGTCGGACCCGCAGGGGCGGCGCGCGCGAGGGTCTCCAGGGCGATGTCCCCCGCACGCGCATTGCGGCCGGCGATCACCGGCAGGCCGGCGAGGAAGGGCGCGGCGAGGGCCTCGCCGAACAGGGCGGCGTCCTCGGTGTAGATGGCCGAGGGGTTCAGGGTCTCCACCGCTTGGGCGAGGCGTGACAGGTTCGCCCCGGGAAGGCCGTACTGGGGCGACACCGGCGCTACGGGCATGCCCTGGCTCATGGCGGCGTACTTGACCAGGGCGTGGTCGATCCCGTTGCGGGCGAGGATCAGCAGGGGCCGGGGTCCACCGATCCCCTGCGCCTGCAGCCCGCCCGCAAGGACGGCGACCCGTTCGGCACCCTCGCGATAGGAGACCTCGCGCCAGCCCTCGCCGGAGCGCTCGGCCAGCCAGGTCCGCCCCGGCGCATGCTCCGCCCAGTGCAGCAGGGGCCCCGCCACAGTGGGGAAGGGTCCCGCCAGGGGGGTCGGGTTGAACAGGATCACGGTCCCGTCGGGCCGGGTCTCGACCTCAAGCCGGGCGGGGGCGTAGCGGGGATCGCGGATGGGGGCCTTTTCAGTGTCCATGGCGCCCTCGATGGACGGACCGGCCGCCGGGTGCAAGAGAAAGCCGCCCCTCGCGGCGGCTCAGGGCAGGTCGAAGCCGCGGGCGTCGGGCCTTACCCCCACGGCCTCCATCCAGCCGGCGTCCACCCCCGTGTCGCCGCCGGTGCAGCGGACATGGCTGACGCGGACGCCGGACTTTTCCACCAGGACGCCGGCCTTCTCCGCAGGGGCGCCGCCGGGTCCCCAGCGTCCGATGGCGCTGAAGACGGTGTAGCTGTAGGCGCCATTCACGAAGCGCAGCCAGGCCCCGCCCCCGCCGGAGAACATCAGGGTGTCGCCCG